>CP070648.1:4570361-4573496 GCA_020354555.1 Armatimonadota bacterium
GTGCCCGCAGGACATGCCAAGCGCTTGCCTCGGCGACCACGAGCACTCGCTGGATGTCTTCAGCGCGGTGTCCGAGTGCATCGAGCGCCGGCCCGCGCGGGGCGTGGAACACGGGCGGCGGGCCGGGGTCATGCACATGGCGAAGCGCGCGCGCGGGCGCACTCGTCGCGAGATAGTGATGAAGGCGGTAAGCCCACGTGTCCGTAATCGCCTGGAGTTGCTCATCACGTTCGCGCAGCGACCGGGTCAGGGTGTCGATCCGGGCTTGTGCGCGAGCCGGGGCCGACGCCGCGCTCGCGGCGTCGGCGGCAGCCGTCACCGCCATCACCCTATCGCGCAGTTCGCCGACGCTCCGGCGGCATGCCGTCAACCATCGGTAGCGCGCCTCACCCTTGCGGTGAGCGGCGGCGTGCCCCACTGCGAGCAGGCCCTCATACGCCGCGAGCGTGAGGCGTGCCGTGCGTTCCCAGGTGAAGTTGGCGAGCAGCTCGTTGCGCAGGATGTGGCTCTTCGGGACCCGGTGTGCGAGTTCCACAGCGCGTCGAATGGCGGCGACGTCCAGGGGATCGGCATACCACGCGCGGTTGCCCACATACTCGGATATCGGCGAATGAGCGGTGCACACCAGATTGCACCCGGCCAAGCCTGCCTCGATGCTCGACATCCCGGTTGGTTCATAGCAGCTCACCAAGGCATGCACCTTGGCGGCCGCGTACGCGGAGGCAAGCTCGTCTGGATCCAACCGGCCGACGAAGATGACGTCGTCGCCCGCTTCCTCGCGGCAGCGCCGTTCGTAACCGTCCTCGGCGGAGGGGTAGGCGAGAACCAGCGGAGTATTGAAGCCGCGCAGCGCGCGGATGAGCCGGAGTTGGTTCTTCGGTCTCGCCAGCACCGCCGAGCACAGCACGAAATCGCGCACTCCCACGCGCTCGACAAACGGCTCGGCATCAGCGGCCGCGAAGAACGACTCCGCGGCCAAGGGGACGACGCGCTGTTGTTCCGGCGCGACGCCCATATCGCGCGTCAGCCATCCGCCCTCCATTTGCGAAGCGGTCAGCACCACATCCGCCTCCCCCAGCACCACGCGATAGAGATGATCGCCGAAGGAATGCGCGAGGCGTACCGCGGTCGGCAGGGGCTGCTCCGCGCCGAGGCACTCCGGCAGCCGCCCCTCGTCCCAGTACTGCGCGGAGAAGACCAGGGGCTTGCATTGGCGCTGTGCATTGGCGCACTGAGTGAGGAGGTCGTCCATCTTCGGCGCGCCGAACAAGTGGACGAGATCATAGCCGGCCAGATCGGGCTCGAGTTCGCAGGTATGGTCGGCCGCCACGCCGACGGCGGCGAGGTACTCCCGGGTCTTCTCAATGAGATGCGACGTGTCCCCGCCGGGATGATCGGGAGCGGGACTCTGCAGTAGTACCCTCAAGGCTGTTCTGTCCTCGTGTAGTCCAATGGAATCCGTGTGCTCGTGTCGGGCGCTGCGCTGGCCGGGTCATGCTCAGCCAACCCATTCCGGAGCGGTCTCGACGGCGCGGCTCATCCGCACTCCCGACCGGCGCAAACGCCGCGCACCTCGTGCCGGAACTGGCTACTTCACCTTTGCCGGAGTCTGCTCCTGCACTCCCGGCATCCCCGGACGACGCGGGGCGGAAACCGCGGCCTGCGTTGACAGTGGGAGGCGTGTGCGATAATATCACGCCCGGAGCGCAATTGCGGCGTGTTGCACACGACGCGGAGCAAGCCCGCAGCATGAGCACCGACTACCTTCTGCAGATACTCAAGCCGACGACAACTAAGATCTGTCGCCAGCACCCCGGTCGCGCGACGATCGGCGACACCGCTGAGGCACTGAACGAACCGGGGATGCTTGACCTGCTCGCCTCGCCGGTGGCGGGGGGCAGTCTCCCGCTCGGCGCCGGCGTTCTCCCCGAAACGATGGTTGCCTTCTCGGTCGGCACCACAGCGGCGTGGCTGGTAGTGGGGGAGCACGAGAAGAAACCCTGCCCGTTCAACTGGCTCGGAGGTGAACTCGAGCTAACGTGGAACCGTCCCGCCCGCCGCGGCGAAGCGCTGATCGGCCGCGCGCGGCTTAAAGAGATGCGCCGGTTCACGCTCCACGTGGACATGGAAACGTCTTCAGCGCAGACCGGCGAAGTGCTCATGACCGGAGAGATACGATTCGTCGCCGTTCGGGGCGGGCGCGCTCTGCGGCTCAGCGACAGCTTGCTCGTGTTCGAGCAGCCAACTCCAGAGGCGGCACAGGACTCATCGCCCGCGGAACCCTCAGGACGCACCGGAAGCGCGAGGTTCTCGCTTCGCGAAGCGCTCCGCCGCCTGCGTCCCGGATCCCGAGGGACCAGCGGGTCTACCTAGCCGCCACGTACTGATACGGCTCGCAGCTCTAGGGATGCCGCCGGCCGGTGTCCGGCCCTGCTCGGTCGCACGGCCGGGCCGGACGCGGCGGAGACATGGTCTGCGGGATGCAGCGAAAAGGCACAGCAACGGGAAATCCGGCATGAAGGCGCTAGCCAAAAGGCTGTTGGATCGGTTTTTCGCTTACTTCGTCTCCCGTTACCTTCAGCCCGAGCTTGACCTGATCAAGGCTCAGCAGTCAGGCTTCGCCGAAGAGCTGGGGGAGGCAGCGCGCGCTCGCACTGCGGAGCCAAGCCCCGTGAGCCCGCCGCCAGCGGATGCTCGCGTGCCGGACGGTTCGCTCCGACTTGACCTGCCGACCACCGGCCTGTCGCTCGTGGCTGGAGAACGTGTCATGCTCAGCACTACCGTGCGCAACGCGGGCCCGAGCGCACCGAACCTCAGCGTGGAGGTGAAGGAGCCTTTCGGGTTCGGCGTTCTTGCCACCCCTGTCACGCCGATGCCCTTCGAGTTGGGGAGTGGTGAGCAGAAGGAAGTGAACTGGGAGATCGTCGCGCAGCGCCCGAGCGAGGTCAACCTGGGCCACCCGTGGCGATTGGAATTCGTCGTCCGGAGCGCCTCGGAGGAGCGCGGGCGGACGGATCTTTCCGTCGAGGTAGCCGACCCGGAGCCAGGACGCATTTACTACGTGCTGACCGAGGACTGCGAAACCTTCGACGGGGGAGAGTTGACCGGCGACTACAGCGCCCTACCCGAGTTGCA
>CP070648.1:4573596-4586247 GCA_020354555.1 Armatimonadota bacterium
GTTATCGTATCGAGGATAGCCGCCGAGTTCGATCTTCTCCCCGTCGCGCAGGAAATCGCCCTCCCACCCGAACTGAAGACGGCCCTGTGACGGCGAGTCATAGGTCACGGTCAGTTCGCCGAACTCGAGGGACGCCCCGCAAATTCTCTCCACGAAACGCGCGAAATCGCCGCACTTCCCCCGAGACCCGAGTTCGCAGATATACATGTTCTGCCGGCCCGCCACGATCATCTCGCGGTTCTGATCCTCGCCCGCCGCCGTCTGCCACTGATAGGGATGCTGCGAGCGCAGCGCGAGGTACCCGTCGCCCTCGCGCGCGAACACCCAACCGTCCCGCTCGATGACCTCGTCGAACTGGTCGCGCGGCAGCCACGCGTGGGTGAAGTCGAGCGTCTCGGGGACATAAAGGCCCGGCTGGTCAACCGCGTTGTACACCACGATCGCGACGTTCTCGCGCTGGGCCACGCGTGGCAACCACCCCGAGCCGGTCCAATAGTTCGGCGATTCCCCCGTGTACTTCGCGGGATGCGTGGTGAAGCACACCGCGTCCGCGCCCAGCGTCGCCTGCCAGATGTGCTGCTGGTCGCCGCCGTACCCGACGCGGTAATCCTGCGCCGAACTCAGCATGTACTCCGGCGTCTTGTACGTGTACACGTTGACCTCGTCGCGCAAGTTGCGGCACACGTCGTGTTCGTACATCCTCGCGAGTTGCGGCAGCATGCCGGCGGCGCGCGCCTGCTCCAGCACCTGGCGCTGCGCGGCGAACGGCGCGAAGAATGAATTCTCCCACCAGTTGAAGGCGTCCAGCATGTCAACGAACAGCTCGATCATCAGGGGATGCGCGTAGGCCTCCAGGCTCAGCCACACCATCCCGTCCTCGAAGTTGCTGAACCCCAGCCCCCAGCGCTCGGCCTCCTCGAGCTTGATGCCGATACGCTGGCGGTTAATCGTCTCCGGCCGCTTGACGTCGTTGGCGATCTCGTAGATGACCTGCGGCATCCGATAGTGCGGGCTCAGCGCGAGGCACGTCGCGCTCATGCTGCTCGACCCGAGCGTGCCCATGCCGAACAGAAGCCATGCCGCATTCGTCGTGCTCTCCCGGTCGGCCCACTTCTTATGATTCTCGTAACTGCGGCCGTGAGTGCTGCCGAACACCCCGCGATAGCTGTTCAACGCGATGTCCAACAGCAGCAGGTCGGTGACCATCGCTGCCCGCAGCGCGATCTCCTCATCCGCGCACAGATCAGCCAGGCTCAGCAGCGCCGCCAGGTCCTCGTCGTAATAGACGTTCGAGAACCACTCGCTGAAGCCCGTCCGGTAGCGCAGATCCAGCCAGCGCATGACGCGCGGGCGATGCGCCGCCATCATCTCAGTGCCGGTGCGGCCCGAGTTGGTGAAAATCGCGTCGGGGTAGAGCTGCCCCGCGAGGTACCCGCCGGCGCTGAACAGGATGTGGTGATTCTCCGACCACGTGCACATCGAATCAACGCCCGGCTCGTCGGGCCAGTACTTGAAGTCCAACACCGACTGCCGCGCGCGCGCCAGCAGTTCCGGGCTGACGCGCGGGCTCTCGGCGTGCCAGTACAGCAGCCGCAGAATGGCATGCAGCCCGAAGTCGGCGCAGTCCCACCGCTTGTCCATCTGGTTCAGCTCCGCCCCGATCGCGCCCTCGTTCGGCGCGCGGTTGGTTGCCAGGCGCGTGAGTTCCACGTACGCTTCATGAGCGGGACCCGTTGCGTACTGTTCGATCAACTGCTGCCGTCGAGCGGCAAGCTCGTCGTCATACGACTTGGCCGCCGCCGCCGGCCGCGAGGTCAGTGCCATCGCCAGTACCGCGCAGGCCGCCACTCCCGCAATGCCCCAGCGCAGCGCGCCGGCCGACCGCGTCCGGCAAGCACTTCGAGCAGGCGCCGTATCCATTGGTTCGCACTCCTCTCGCGCGTGATCGTGATCTCCGCCGACCACCCGGCTCGCTCAGAACAGCTCCATCAGCGCGTCAACGAACATCCGGTGCCCGCGGTCATCGGGGTGGTTGATGCAGTTCACCAGCAGCGTCTCGTAGGGAATGCCGACCGCGCGCAGTGCCGCCCAGCGCGCCGAGGCATCAGCAAGGCCCACCTTCTCCTCGGCGGCCACTTTCCTCAGCGCTGCCAGCGCGACGTCGAAGTTCCCCATCCACTCCGGCCAGATGTGGTGCGGGGTGCAGATGACCACCTCCGCCCCCGCCGCACGGATGCGCGCGATCAGCTCGCGGTAGTTAGCGCGAATCTTCTCCGCCGGCCAGCCCATGTCGTTGACGAACTCGATGACGACGAGCTGCGGATGGTGCGCGAGCACGTCGCGGTTCAACCGCTCCAGGCCGAAGTCGGAATTGCTGCCGCCGACGCCGGCATTCACCAGGTCGATGTTCGCCCGCGGATAGCGCTTGCGCAGTGTTGACGCAAAGAGCTGCGGGAATGCCAGCTCCGCCTTGCTTGCTTCGCCCCCGGCGGTCACGCTGTCGCCGAGCGCGACGATGGTCACCTTGCCCCCGGCGGCCAGCAGCTTGCGCGTCGCCGCCGTGCCGGAGCGGTCGGGCTTGGGGAACGTCGGGGTCAGCCCGACGGGGTAGATGTCGTCCGCAGCAACGGCGGTGATCCCGGGGCGCACCCAGATGTTCGACAGCGCCCGGTACCCTGTCGCCGCGCCCGCCGGACGAGGGCAGACCACCGCTGGTTTGCCCCGCCGGATGCTCGGCACACCCCCGCCGGCCAACTGCACGGTGTCGAGCCGTGACAGACAGTACGCGTAATCGAGGTACACCGTCGCGCCCCGCGGAATGCGTCCGGTCGCGACCCGCCCGATCGCCGCCCATCGTTCATCGAGCAGGTAATCCTTGTCAACCCTGTACTCCGGCCCGCCCGGCGCGGAACGCACCACCACAGACCCCGGCACGACCGCGCCCACCGTGACCGAACCCGTGGGGTTGACCAGCGCCGGCAGCCGCGTCCCGGCTGCCCACTGGTTCGGCGCATCGTCGCCGATGACCACCTGTGCGCCCAAGACACGCACGACCCGCGGCGGCGCCACCCGCAGCGTCCGCAGCACGGTGTCACCTTCCACCACCTCCACCATCATCGACGGCGGATCAGTGGGCTGCACCATCGGCGCGGCACACGCCATCTGGGCCGCCAGGACGAGAACCACAACACAGACCAGCGCTGTCACAGACATACCTCCGCGAGCACGAAGCAGTGAGCGGCAAGCAAGCCCATCTTGGCGATGATGATGCACTCCAGCTTTGCGCTTCCTGCTTCGTGGGTGAGCCCGAATCTCTGGGATGCCGTGGAGATGATCTCCTCTACCTGCCAGGGAGAGGACGAAGGTGAGGGTGACACGGTAGCGCGGCGCAATACCCGAAGGCCTTCACCCTCTCCCGGCCTCCCCCTACAAAGGGGAGGGGTCAACCCGGCCCGCTCTTGCGCCCTGCCCCTTTTGGAGTGCGGTGGTTCACCACCGCTTTCACCCCGCCTCCGTGGCCCGGCAAAGCGGCGATAAATCGCCGCATTCCATAATGCCCGCAACTGTTCACCCACGCATCACGCACGCCGCCACCGACAGGTAGCTGTCCCGATCCCCACGTAAGGGCCGCGCCCCTGCTTCCCGCTTCCTGCTTCCTGCTCCCTATTCCTCGCTTCCTGCTTCCAGCTCCTCGTCGACCTCTTCCTCCGCTGCCTTCTCGCGCAGCAGCTCCTTTGCCCACCCCGCGCGCGCGGTCGGCGGCGCGCTCTTGCGCCGGTCCCCGCCCGAGGCTGCGGCGGGCGCCTCCTCGCCGGATAACTCCTTGCGCCAGCGCGCCTTCCAGCGCCGCTGCGCGCGCGCCGCCGCCTTGATCTGCTCGTAGTCAATGCCCGCCGCCGCCAGCGCCGCGGCCCAGCTTCCGAAGTAGGACTTCTTCACCGCCGCCGCGCACAGCGGCTGATACTTCCGTTCCATCACCCCCCAACTCAGATCCTCCCCCGCCTCGTGCAGGCGGCGAATCTCCGCGACGATCTTCTCCCGCGACCACTTGCGGATGCGCTCGCTGCGCCGCCGGCGCCCGCGCTGCCGCACCTTCTCGTAGTCAACCCCTGCCGCCTCCACCGCCGCGGCCCAGTTGCCGTAGTACCGTTCCGCCGCACTCACCAACGCTCCGTGCTCCTCCCCGACCTGGCTCGGCGTCAGATCGGATCCGGAGTGCCGCAACTCCTGAATACGCTTCACAATCAGCTCCCGCGACCATTGCCGGTGCGGCATCTAGCTCCCCCCCTCCTGCGCGCCCGGCTGCTCCGGCTCGTCCCCGGCCGACGCGCGCTCCACCACCGCCCGCAGCTCCGCCAGCTTGAACGGCTTCACGAGGTAATCGAATGCCCCCTGTCGCATCGCCTGCACCGCTGTGTCCACCGTCGGGTACGCGGTCATGATGACCATGCGCGTGCCCCGCTGCTGGAGGCGCTCGTGCTCGAGCAGTTCCAGCCCGTCCATCCGCCGCATCTTCAGATCCACCAGCACCAGATCGTACCGCTCCTCGTCCAGCCGTGGCAGCGCATCGTACGCCGACGGCACAATCTCCACCCGGTGCCCCTCTGCTTCCAGCACCGACTGCAGCACCCCCAGCAGCGCCTTGTCGTCGTCAACGATCAGGACGCTAATGCCCTGCTTCGCCGTCATCGCCCTCCACCTCCGGCAGTCGAATCAGGAAGCTCGTGCCCCGGCCCGAGTGCGGCTCTCCCAACGCCGGGCTGTAGACGTAGATCTCCCCCCGGTGCATCTTGATCAGGTGATATGCGATGGCGAGACCGAGCCCCGTGCCCTCGCCGACCTCCTTGGTCGAGAAGAACGGGTCGAAGATGCGCCGTACCGTGTCCGCCGTAATGCCCGGCCCGGTGTCGCTGAGAACGATCTCCACTTCGTCGCCGCGGTGCCGCACCGCCACCGACAGCTCGCCCTTATCGCCCATCGCATCCACCGCATTGCTCACGATATTGGCGAACGCCTGGCGCAATCTGTCGGCGTCCATCGGCACCTTCGGCAAGTGCGTCTCGTAGTGGCGAGACACCCGTATCTTGTGGACGTCAACCGGCGCCAGGGCTTCCTCGATCACATCGCGCACATCCCGCGGCTCGACCTCGAAACGCTCGGAGTAATCGAAGCTCAACAGTTGTCCCACGATCTGCGAGATGCGTCCCGCCTGTTCGCCCACCGCTCGCGCGAGGTCGCGCTCTTTGTCGTTGGCGCCCGATTCGAGCAGGCTCTCTGCGGCGACCGAGATGCTCGTCAGCGGGTTGTTGATCTCATGCGCCACGCCCGCCGCGAGCAGCCCGATCGAGGCCAGCTTCTCGCTCTGCGCCAATTGCTCTTGCGCCCGCGCCAACTCGCGATTCTTGGCCTCGATCTGCTCCACCATCTGGTTGAACCGCTCGCGCAGCCGCCCGATCTCGTCGTGCGCCACCACGCGCGCGCGCGCCGACAGGTCGCCCCGCTCCACCTTGCCCATCGTCCGCATCAGCCGCATGATCGGATAGTACACCGCCGCGTGGACGATGACCGCGATCGCCACCCCCACCAGCACCAGCGCCCCGATCTGCGTCGCCAGGATCACCGCCAGCCCCCGCCCCGGCATGCCGATGACCACATACGTGCTCATGCCGAACGCCACGAGCAGAATCAGGCTCACCGGCAGGATCACCTTCCATTTCACGCTCAGCGAGGTGATGAGGTTGAACATTTCGTCGCCGCCGCACCGAACGGTCTCGCTGACGTATTCGGCGGTGCGGATGTGCAAACCTCTGGCGGCATGTCGCCGCCGCGCGCGCTCGCGGGGGGCGGAAGCGCGCCGACCGCGACGCCGCGGGAGACATGAAGTCGGGGCTCCGGAGCGCGGCTCTGCTGCGCCGTCGAGGGGAGCAGCACCGAAGGAGCCTGCTCAACGGGGAGGGGCGAAACGAGAAAACGGCCCGCTCTCGCGGGCCGTGGACTGCCGAGTCTTATCGCAAACCTGCACGCCGGCGCGCCGCGTCCGGAGGCCTCAGAAATGCCCTTCTTCCGCCGCGGTGCCGCCGCACGCTGCCTCGTCCTCAGCGCCCTCGCGCAGGAACTTCGCGCAGTCCTCCGGCCGCGAGGCGTTGATGACGAGCCCGGTGGCGTGCTCGAATCCGCCGAGGGTGGTGAGGCACGGGCGGACGTGCCAATCCCAGTGGAATGCTCCCGCGAGCCGCCCTTCCTCGCGCAGCGGGGCGGAGTGGAGGAACGCATTGTACGGCGGGTCGTCGAGCTTCTCGTAGATGCGCCGATTGGCCTCGCGCATCGCCGCGGCGAAGGAATCCACCTCGTGGTCGGTCATGTCGGCGAAGCCGGCCATGTGGCGCAGCGGCGCCACCGACAGCTCGAACGGGAAAGCCGACGCGTACGGCATGAAACATGCGAAGTGCTCGTTGCGGAAGACCAGCCGGTCGCCGCAGTCGGCCTCGTGCTCGATGACCTGGCACGTGATGCACTTGCCGGTCCGCTTGTAGCGGCGCAGCGCATTGCTGCATTCGCGGCGGATCGCCTTGGGCACCATCGGCAGCGCGAAGATCTGCGAGTGCGGGTGCTCGAGCGTCGCTCCTGAGCCGTGGCCCTGATTGGTGATGATGGTAATGTAGCGCAGGTGCTCCAGTTCGCTCAGCGCCCGGTAGCGATCCACATACGCGCGCGCCACGCGCTGCATCTGCGGCACCGCCAGCATCGCCGCGTGCGCCGCGTGATCCCGCGACAGCACCAGCACCTCGTGCCGCCCGCTGCCGCGAACCACGCGGTAGATCTCCTCGCAGTTCACGCACGGCTTGCCGTCGAGGGTGAAGGCCGGATACTTGTTCTCGAATACCCGCACCTGCCACTCGGCTTCGCCGTCATCCCCGAGGTAGTGCACCGTCGGCGGCGTCATGTGCTCGCGCCCGGGACAGAACGGGCACTCGATGGCGTCGCGGCGCATCCGGTTCGCGAACCCGTCGGGCCGCTTCGCCCGCGCCGTCGCCACCACCACCCATTCGTCCGTTACCGGGTTATATCTCAACTCCGACATCGAACGCTCCGCCGCTTGCTCGCTTCACGCCGTCGCCGCCGCCCGCGACACTGCCTCGGCGTAGATCGCGTCGTATCGCTGCGCCACGCGCTCCCACGAGATGACCTCGTGCACGTAGCGCGCTACGTCGCGCCGCATACGCTGGCGCAGTTCGTCGTCATTCATGATCTCGACCACGCGCTCCGCCATCACCGCCATGTCCGCATCCGCGTCATCGGTAAACGGTATCAGCGCCTGGTTCGCGTCGCGGCAGAACGCGCCGAGCCCTTCGAGGTCGCGCGCCAGACACGGCGTGTGCGCCGCTGCCGTGTGCGCCAGCACCCCGGACTGGCTCGCGTCCTTGTACGGCGCCACCAGCAGGTCCGCCGCCGCCAGGCTCGCCATGAATTCCTCCGGCGTGAACACCTTGCTGATCACGCGCACCGTGTCCGGATACTTCGCGCCCGCCACCACGCGCTGCAGGTTCTCGTAGTACGCCCGCTGCTCCGGCACCCGGATGCCGCCCACCGCCGCCAGCAGCGTGTCCTTATCCTTCAGCCGCGGGTAAATGTCATCCCAGCGCGCGATTAGGTACTCGTGCCCCTTGTTGTCGGCGAAGAAGCCGTTCAACATCACCACCGGGCGGTCGCCGAACCCGAGGCTGTCGCGCCCCATCCGCCGCAGCTCCGCAACGCGCTCCGGCGTCAGCTCTTCCGCGCCGTGCTCGACGTAGCGCACGTGCTCGGGCACGTATCCGAGGTTGTCCTTGAGCCGCTCGACCTGGTACGCCGCATGGGCAACCGAGACCGTCGTCAGTGGAATCAGCTCCGCGTAGTGCTTGCGATGCTCCGGCCGCATGCGACCGATCAGCGTGTGATACGTCACCACCACCGGAACGCCGCGCTCGCGCAGCCCCGTCACCAGCGCCACGATCTTCTCGCCGTTCTCATGCGCGTTGGCCTGGTACAGGCCGAACTCGTGCTGCACGTGCACGACGTCCGGCCGCACCCGCTCGGCGATGTAGCCCGCCGCCTTCGCCGGCCACTGCCCGTCCGCCAGCTCAATGATCGGGTGCACCCCGTCCTGCCCGTCGTGGCGCCCGTCATCGTCATGGCAGACGATCTCGAATGCATGCCCCAACCGGCTGATGGCATCGCTCTGCTCCGTGAAGTACGTCGCGATGCCGCACGCCCGCGGCGGCCAGCTCGATATCCCGCAAACCTTCATCGTGTGCCCCTACCGGGGCCTCCCGCCAGCGCTCCGGCCTGCCTCCAAACAGCCCGGAAAATGAGGCCCCTAACCCATTTAGATTTTACCCAGCGGCCCCCCCCTGGCAACGCTCTGCCGGCCCTTCTCCGAGGCGTCCCGACGGCGCCTTCTCACGCCGCACTTGACCCGCTTAACTAATTCCACATACACGCACCCCAACGGAGTAGCAAAAGGGGTGTGCACTGTGGTGAAAGGGGGACACCAGGCGAGGCCGACGTGGGCCGCAGCGGAGTTACCGCAATGCCGAGTGAACTGCTACATCGTGATGTGACCGCTGGGTGTCGGCATCCTATCTCAGACGCATTATGATGTTCCTACCGCGCGGACGCCAGGGTTAAACCAAGCCCCACAAAATCCTTGCGGGAAAACTCTTGTCGGCGCGGCGAACGCTTTCGAGGCGGGCGTGCGGTTTGTGCAGCTTGCCCAACATGCCTTGTCGGACTGGCGGCCAGCGATGTCCCTCTTACGCGCCAAGGCGCGCGCCTCTCCCAATCCAGGTATCCGCAGCGCCCTCGCTCGCGCAACTCCTCACGCTCGCGTCGCAGGTCCTCCCGCCGCGCACAGAGAATGATGAGGTGGTTTCGCACGAGGGTGCCGCCCGTGGCCAAACGACGGAAACTCGCGCTCGCCAATCCCGACTATTCCGGGACGCCGTTTACCGACTTCGCCTCGGTCACGCCGGACACCCCGCTCACATCCCTTGACCTCAACTGGCGCGAGAAAGACCTGCCCGAGCGCGAGCGGACCAAGCACGTCCACCGCCTCCATCCCTATCTCGGCAAGTTCGTCCCTCAGCTCGCCGAGATATTCCTCCGCAAGTTCCGGCCCGCGGTCGTGTGCGATCCCTTCGTCGGCTCCGGCACCACCCTCGTCGAAGCCAATGCGTTGGGCATCGCGTCGGTAGGTGTGGACGTCTCGCCTTTCAACTGCCTCATCGCCAAGGCCAAGACTGACCGCTGCGACCTGACGCGACTGGAAGCCGAAGTCCGCGACACGCTCCACCGCGTCGAGAGCGCCCCCGACGCCGGCTTCGCCGAACGCGGCGGACCGACGCCGGAAACGGCACCCGACTATCTGCGCGAATGGTATGACCCCGGCGCCCTCGCGCCGCTGCTCGCATTCCTTCGCCTCATTCCGCGCTGCGAGCACCAGGATCTGCTCAAGGTCATCCTCTGCCGCGCCGCGCGTTCCGCCCGACTGACGCGGCATGACGAGCTGGACTTCCCCAAGGCGCCGCAGCGCGAGCCGTATCACTGCCACAAGCACAAGCGCGTCTGCCCGCCGACCACCGATGCGATGAAGTTCCTGCGCCGCTACGCCCGCGACACCCTCCGCCGCGTCGCGCAGTTCGACGCCCTCCGTACCGACGCGCCCGTCATCATCCTCTGCGCCGACGCGCGCGACGTCGCGCTGCCCGCCTGCGACATGGTCTTCACCTCGCCGCCGTACGTCGGCCTCATTGACTATCACGAGCAGCACCGCTACGCCTACGAGCTGCTGTCGCTGCTCGACGAGCCGTTTGCCTCCGTGGGGTGGCACGGCTCGGACCTGCGGGGGAACGAAGAGCGGGAGATCGGCGCGGCGCACAACGGCGCGAGCCGCGAAGCGCGGCGGGAATACGTCGAGGGGATCGAGGGGGCACTGAGGAATGTCGCGCGCGCGCTGAACCCCGGCGGGCGCGTGTGCATCGTCGTCGGCGACCGCCACGGGTTATACGACGGCCTGACCGCGCGCCTGGGATTCAGCGAAGAAGTCGTCCTTCACCGTCACGTCAATCGCCGCACCGGCCGTCGCCGCGCCGACTTCTACGAATCGGTCCTGGTGTGGCGAGCATCGCATCCCCAGTAGTCGCGGAAGCATCCTCGCCTGCGTACCGCGCGTGCCGCGCCCGCGCCGCAACGGCCGCGCGCGGGACACGATTGCGTAGGGGCGGCCCCCGCTCGTCGGGCTTCACGGCCCCAGCTTCGCCGGGCGACGTCGCCTCTGCGGCCGCCCTGGCCCCAATCACAGCGAGAGCGTCACCCCCCACAACGCAGGAGCCCGCCCCCGTCGCGGGGGCGGGCTCCGCAGGCCCTATCCGTGGAGATCGAGCAGAATGGTCAGTTGCTCGCGGGCGTTGCCAACTCCGTGCGTACGAACTGGCCCACGGCCGCCCGCAGGCGGTCGAGTTCTTTCGACGCCTTGTCGGGATGCCAGGCCCAGCAATCCTCACATATGTCAAAACCCAGGCGCAGGCCGGCGCACAGGTCGTAGGCGCTCTGCCGCAGGCGCTCCGCCTCGATCACCGCCGCGCGGCCGCCTTCCGCGTTCCGCCGCTCGCGCGCCTCGCGCCGGGCAGACACGATTTCCCTGGCTAACAGCAGCGCGAGGAGCCCCGTCGCCAGCGCCACCACCGGCGACCCTATCGGCTCCTCGGCATGAACGTGCAACTGCCACCACATGGTGGCCCCTACCACACTGTACACGACTACATGCTCCGCGATCCGCAGCATCAAGGCGGTCCTCCGTGAACTGCTTCGACGCCTCAATCATAACACCACCCCCCGCCCGCGCCAATTCTCTTTTCGCCCTAATTTCCGCCGCGAAATGTGGAATACAGACGGTACGATAGTGCTAAGACTTTCGGCCAATGGCCGCGTGGAGGCAACTATGGCGAAGCAGGTCAACACCAAGGTCACCAAGCAGAAGCCCATCCGCATCCTCATCGCCGACGACTACCACTTCTACCGCTACGGCCTGCGCGTCTTCCTCGAGGAGCAGCCCGACCTCAGCGTTGTCGGCGAAGCCGGTTCCTCGGAAGACACCCTGTCCTCCGTCGAGGAACTCAAGCCGCACGTCGTGCTGCTCGACCTCGACCTCCCCTCCGAGGGCGGCTTGCACGTCCTGCGTCAGATCAACGCGCGCACTCCTCAGACCAAAGTCATCATCCTCACCGGCCTCGATGACGAGCTGTGCCTCGCCGATGCCATCGAAAGCGGCGCCTCCGGCTATGTCCTCAAGGACGCCGAGCCCCCGCTCATCCTCAGCGCCGTGCGCAGCGTCGGCAGAGGCGGCACCTGGCTCCAGCGCGAGATGACCGGCAAGCTCTTCGAGGACTTCACCCGCCTCACTCGCGCCCGCCGCGAAGCCCCCGACCGCCTCCTCACCTCGCGCGAAGTCGAAGTCCTCTCCCTCGTCGCACAGGGTCATCGCAACGCCCAAATCGCCGACAAGCTCTTCATCAGCGAGCGCACCGTCAAGGTGCACATCACCAATCTCTTCCGCAAGCTCGGCCTCAACGACCGCGTCCAGGCCACGAGATACGCCATCCGCCACCGCCTCGTCCGCGCGTGATGGGCGCGCCCCCGGCGCTCGCATACTCCTCCCCCTTCCAGGGGGAGGCCGGGTGAGGGTGGTGCGGCCTCGTCGCGCACCCGCCGGGGAAGCTGACCATCACCCGCTTCGCCCCATAGCCCGCGCATTCACGCCGGAGCCCTCCGCTCCTGTGCGCCGCCCCTTCTGGAGTGCGGTGGTTCACCACCGCTTTCACTCGCCAGGGGACTGCTACGTGTTGACACAGGTTTCGCCGCCGGACTCCGCATTGCGTGACGCAGACACGGCAGCGACAACGCACGCCGCCAGTGACAGGTAGCTGTCCCCATCTCCCGCCCGCCCCCGGCGAACCGGCCTCTCCCTGAGAGGGGGAGGCATCCGCCCCGCTGCCCTCGCGCGCGGCTCCCTTTTGGAGTGCGGTGGTTCACCACCGCTTTCACTCCTTCTCCGGCGTCCGGCAAAGCGGCGATCAATCGCCGCACTCCATAATGGCCGGCGGCGGAGACCCGGCGCCCTGTGATACCAACCTCTTGCGGTCACAGCTCCGCCCGCCGTTGCGCCCGCGCCCCGCTCCTGCTAGAATTGCGTTAGAGGCGAAGTCGAAGGGCCTGCCCTGAATCCGCAGATCGGAACATGCTCGTGTCCACGTCCCGGACCCGCCGCCGCGGCCTCTCGTTCGCAGCGAGGGCGATCCTCGCCGCCGCAGTCCACAGCGCGCATGCGGCGCCGCGTCGAGCGGGCGACCGAGGGCTGTACTGCAGGAAAAGGTGGCGGCAGGCGTTTTCGTCTTTAACATCTAGATCATCGTCTCGACCGGGTTTTTGCGTTCTACGGAGTCCAGACCCCACTCTTGGAAATGGAGGTGTCCATGGCTGTCCTCGACTCCATAAGCGTGGCGACAGAAGAAGCGGGGATCATCACTCGTGCGAGGAGTTCCGTCAGTTACCCCTTGATCCGCCGAGAGGGGATCTTCTGGAAGGGAGGCACGGAGGGGCGCTCTCTACAGTTGA
>CP070648.1:4586347-4592249 GCA_020354555.1 Armatimonadota bacterium
AGCGGATGCTGCGCGCGGCGAAGGCGTCGATGTTGGGCGTGAGGTCCTCGGGGTAGCCGTAGCAGCCCAGGTGATCGGCGCGGAGGGCGTCGGTGACGATGAGGAGGAAGCGCTCGGGGCTGGGGGCGCGGAGGGAATGGAACACCCAGACCCCGGAGACAACGACGGCGACGAATACAAAGAGGATGGCTAGGCGCTTCAAGCGGCGTCCTCCGAAGGGATTATAGCATACTGGCGCGGGCGGCGGGGGCAACTGGTTGGCAGGCGAAAACGCCTGCCCCACCATTGCGGTCACGCGCGCGCTTCGACGCGGGGGCGGTGCTCGGCGGCGGTGATGTGAAGCGAGGGGCTCGGGATGCAATGATGAAGAGTAACGGCAAGCAGACGCTGGCGATCGTCCTGTCATTCGCGGTGATGATCTTCGCGGTGCTGGGGATCATGTGGAGCAGCCTCGATGGACGGATGGCGGGATGCGAGCAGCAGGTGGCGAAGGAGATCGGCCTGAGTGCGGCGCAGCGGGCGACGGTGGACCTGCGCCTGGCGAACATCGAGAAGCAGGTCGAGGAGATACGCCTCGACGTCAAGGCGCTGCGGGAGGAGGGAGGGATGGGCAACCGCGGATTCAAGTGAACCACCAAGGCACCAAGGCATAAGGGTAACGGCTGATCCGCCTCCGCTAAAGCTTCGGCGGACAAGTAGGGGCGGATCCGCCTCCGCTGAAGCTTCGGCGGACAAGTGGGCGCGGAGAGGCGGTGAAAGCGGTGGTGAACCACCGCACTCCAAAAGGGAGCGCGCGTGGGGGCGGGGCGGCGGCGTTCATGAGGGAAGCGATGCGCGTGATTGACACGATCGTGATACATCAGAGCGACAGCTCGTTCGGCACGGCGGGGCTGATTGACCGGTGGCACAAGGAGCGCGGGTGGTCGGGCATCGGGTATCACCGCGTGATCCTGAACGGCTGGCTGCGCGAGGGGACGTTTCGCGCGGAGTGCGACGGGCTGATTCAGGCGGGGCGCGCGCTGGACGAGATCGGGGCGCACGTGCGCGGGCACAACGAGACGAGCATCGGGATTTGCCTGATCGGCGTGGGGCCGGGCTGGCCGGTGCGGTTGGAGTCAAGCGCCAGCAGCGGGCAGATCGGCGGCGCGGGCGCGGGGTACCTGACGCACGCGGAGTGGCGGGCGCTGGTGTGGTTGTGCCGGAAGTTCGTGGTCGAGTTCGGGGTGGCGGTGGAGCGAGTGCTGGGGCATCGGGAGTTTCCCGGGGTGACGAAGACGTGCCCGGGGTTCGACGTGGCGGAGCTGCGGTGCGCGCTGCGGGGGAAGCGATAACCGCGGAGGGGGACATCTGCGGATTCAAGTGAACCACCAAGGCACCACGGCACGAGGGTAACGGCTGATCCGCCTCCGCTGAAGCTTCGGCGGACAAGTAGGGGCGGAGGGAGGGAAGAACCGCGGAGGTCGCGGAGAGCGCAGAGAGCGCAGAGAGATGTAGGGGCGGCGCTCTGCCGCTGCCCGTGATGTGAAGCGAGGGGGGTGTGCGACGGGGCGAGTTGATGACTCGCCCCGTCGCTGTTTGTGTGGCGGTGAGAATGATGTCGGGGGAGGAGAGATGATCGGAAAGCGAGATGCGGGTCCGGGAGTCGTGTGCGGCGAGAGAGGCGCGGGATGCCTCGTGCGGCGGCTGGTGATGGCGGCGGGGATTGCGCTGGCGGTCGTGCTGCTGCTGGGCACGCTGGCGGGCGCGGAGACGGGCGAGCGCATCGCCCCGGCGTCGCTGTACGACGAGCTGCGGCCGGTGTTCGACCAGGCGTCGGCGGGGATGTTCCTGATTCACGGGCGCGAGGCGACGGGCGTCGGGCCCGGGTTGGAGTGGCGAGTGTTCGAGGGCTGTGATGCGCTGCGGTTCAGCCTGATCGCGGCGCGGTCGAGCACGGGCAGCGAGCGGCTGATCCCCGGCATCGGCGTGCAGCTGGCGGGGGGCGGCGGGACGCCGGATGTCACGCTCGGCCTGTGCTGGCCGCCGAGCGAGTACGGCAAGGCGCGCATCGGCGGGGTGAAGACGTATGTGGCGCCGTATGTCGGGCTGCGGGTCGAGTGGTGAGAGATTGCGCGGGCGGGACGAGCGTCCTGCTCGACGGACTGCGCTCACAATGACGCGGGGGATATGTCACCCCGAGCAACGCGAAGGGTCTTGGCATCGGTGCGCTCCCCGGCCAAGATTCTACGCTGGCGCTCGGAACGACGTGCTTTGAGGCGGACTGCGGAAATCGGATTGCGAGGAGCAGAGATGACGAATCAACCATTAGGTTTGCCCGAGGGGACGGTGCGGGCGATATTCGCGTTGATGTTTGCGCTGACGGCGTGCTATCTGGCGGTGGCGCGGCGGGTGGAGGCGGAGGTGTTCGTGCCGCTGGTGATGGCGATCGTGGGGTACTACTTCGGCCAGCGGCAGGGGAATGGGGCAGCGGCGAAGCGGAGCGGGTGAGGCGGCGGATCCGACTGAACCACCAAGGCACCAAGGCACTAGGGTAACGGCTGATCCGCCTCCGCTGAAGCTTCGGCGGACAAGTAGGCACGGATTGGACGGAGAAGAGAGAGGGCGCGAGGAACACGGGAAACGAGTTGTAGGGGCACGGCATGCCGTGCCCGGATAGCGTGAACCACGAAGACACCAAGGCACGAAGATAACGGCCGATCCGCGTGCGCTAGAGCTTCGGCGGACAAGTAGGCGCAGAGAGGCGATGAAAGCGGTGGTGAACCACCGCACTCCAAAAGGGGCCCCGTGCCGGGCGGTACACATTCACTTCGCGCACTCCCATACCAGGTCGCCGTCGGCGAGCCAACTGCCCTCGACGGGCCGGCCGCCGTCGTCGTCGAGGTCGCCGCCGAAGCTGTGCAAGACAAAGCCCTCGCCTCGTCGCCGATACGCGAACGGCTTGTCGCTGAACGGGTCGTCGGGCAACGCCCAGCTGGGATACTCGTGCAAGTCCACGAGGGAATTCGGATACTTGCCGTGCTTGCTGTGATACGCCTCGAGTGCGAGAGCGACGCGCGTTGCGTTGATGACAGTCTGGCACTGGTCGCGGCTGGCGATCAGCTTGGGGTAGACGGAAATCCAATGCAGGCCGACGTAGTAGCGCGGCGCGCTTCCCATCTGCTCCTGAACCCGGGAGACTTGGCGTGCGACCTCGCGGTATGGTCGCCCGGACAACTCGATTGTGCGGCCTGTGAGGTCGAGCCACATCAGGCGCTCGCTGCGCTGGATGATGTCGCAGAGAGGCGAGGCGTAGAGCACGCTGGCCCACAGCGGCGTATCGGCGTCCCAGAACTCCAGCTCAATCGGCTCGGTGCGATGGGCGGCGAGGTAGTCCAGTAACAGAAGGCCGCCGGCCCGCTCCACCTGCAAGGCGCGGTGAAGTGGGCCGCGCAGGTCAATCGCGCCCAATTCGTCGCATGCGGCAGCGCAGGTTGGTGCGTCGAGTTGGTTCTCCTCCAGTACCGCGCGAAGCTCGGCCAGGGCGATTGACTGCACCGCGTAGGAGGTGAGGAGCAAGGTGAACTCCGGGTCCTGCATGAGGTGGCATGCAATTCGCACCCCGGTGAGGCAGGACTCAATCGCGGCGTCGGCATCCCCGTCGGCGCTTTCGAGGGCGGCCTGGGCCGCGAGCACCCTTGAGAGGGAGCGAAAACGCGGAGTGTACTGGATAACGAGAGTTGGAGTCCCTACATCCCAGCTTTCCCAGTCCAGTTCCAGGCGCGAGTGCGGCAGTTGCGCGGCGCGCGCGGCGATCGCGAGCCCCTGCCGGTTGGCATCCACGAGTGGGCGCAGTTCCTCGATGAGCTTGCGCCGTGCGGCGGTGCTCGGGGCCATCTTGAGTCCGCGGCAGATGTCATGAAGCCGCCGGTCCTCCTGGACGTGGGCGAAGGCTTCGATGTAGAGGAGTGCCGCGTTGTCGCTATCGGGGACAGGATCCGGGGCCACCTCGGCCATGGTCAGCGGTTCGCCGGCGGCGCGAAGCCTGTCGAGTTCGGCCTGGAGCGCGCGGGCGGTCTCCCAATCCAGTAGGGCGTAGCCGAGCACCGCCAGCGCGAGGATGACGCCGATCAGAATCAGCGGCGTGCGCCAGGATCGTTTCCGGTCGGTTTCCACTCAAGTCCTCACTTGCCGGGCGCGCGGCGGCGCCGGGTTACCCTCACCTCGATCCCGCCGGAGGCGGGGACACGGATCGAGGAAACCGCGGAGAACGCCGAGGACGCGGAGAGGCGATGAAAGCGGTGGTGAACCACCGCACTCCAAAAGGGGCCCCGTGCCGGGCGGTACACATTCACTTCACGAACTCCCAGACCAGGTCGCCGTCGCGCGGATAGGCCCGCGGGTCATACGGGCGGCCGCCGTCGTCGTCGAGATCTTCGCCCCAGCTGGAGAGCACGCAGCCGTCCCCTCGTCGCTCGTAGCCGAACGGCTTGCCGCTGAAGGGGTCATCGGGCAGCCGCCAGCCAGGATAGCGCTGTAATGCGTCAAGGGAATCCGGATACCCGCCGTGCGTCGTGTGGTACGCCTCCAGAGCGAGGGCAACCTGAGCGGCATTGCGGAAGGCGACGCGATCATCGCGGCTCAGAGCGGTTTGGCGGATTCCGGGAACGAGGAGGCGGGTGAGGACGTGATGCGACGGCGCGCCATCCATCTTGTCTGCCAGTGCGGTCCACTGCTTCTGATTGCGGCGGTAAGGCTTGTCGGCGAGCGCGAGCATGGCTTCGATGGTTTCGAGATAGTTGATCTCTTCGCGGGACCGGATCGGCCTGCCGAGAGGGCTGAAGTAGAGGCCCAAGGCCACTCGCGTGCCGGGGTCAAGGTCTGTCTCGTCGAAGCCGAGCGCTTCGCGTGCTTCTCCGGGGCGGCGATTGGCGATGTCGAAGAGCCACAGCGTCTGCGCTGCTTCGCCCGCGAGCGCCCCGCGGAAATATGCGTAGAGATCGACGCCTTGCAGGTCGTCGAAGAGCGCGCGGCAGACATCGGGGTCGAGGTCGGCGCGCGCGATCAGGTCGGGCAAAGTGGCGAGCGCGATGCGCAGCATGGAGCCGCTGGCGAAGAAGCCGATGATCACGGGCTCCGATGCGGCATGTCGCGACAGCCCGATGCCGGCGCGGAGTGATTCGACGGCGCGGCGCGAGTCGCCGTCAGCGATGGCGATGAGGACGTCGGCGGCGAGGAGGCGGGCGTAGTCGCGCAAGCGGCCGAACTGGGGGAACATGATCTGTGGCGGCGGTTGTGTCCAGTCCGTCGGGAAGCGGCAGCGGGGCATGGCGGCGGCGCGCTTGATCAGGGCGAGGGCTCGTTCGTTGCGCGCGAGGATGGCTTTGATTTCCGCCTGGAGGCGGACCCGGCTGCCCAGGGGGTCGTTCCTGACGAACTGATCCAACTGCTCCTCATCGGCGTGATCGAGTTCGAGCAGCTTGGTCGCTTTGTCGTAGAGGATGGCGGCGTTCTCTTCGTCGGGCACCGGCGGGGGAGCGATTTCGGCCATGCTGGTGGGGATACCGGCGGCGCGGAGTTTCTCCAGGCGCCACTTGCGGGCGCGCTGGAGGTCGGCGGCGAGCAAGAGCAGAACCGCCGAAGCTGCGACGAGGAAGACGAGCGCGAGTTTGAGCGCGAACGGAAAGCGTTTGCGGCGGCGGGTATCGGACCTGGGCACCTGTCAACTCCCCTCGGCGATCCCGGTGCGGGCTCCGTGGATACGATTCTAGCAGGAGCGGAGCGGGGGCGCAACGGCGTGCGGAGCTGTGATCGCAAGAGGTTGGTGTCACAGGGCGCCGGGTCTCCGCCGCCGGCCATTATGGAGTGCGGCGATTGATCGCCGCTTTGCCGGACGCCGGAGAAGGAGTGAAAGCGGTGGTGAACC
>CP070648.1:4592349-4609998 GCA_020354555.1 Armatimonadota bacterium
CGGAAGAGTCTGCGGGCATTACCGGTGCTCCGGTAATACCCGAGACTCTATAGATCCGCGCGATTCGAAGATCGCGCGCCCGATATGACTATCTCTGTGTGCTCTGTGGTTGAATGAAGAACGATGTTCGTGCATCTTCACGTCCATTCGCCGTTTTCGTTTCTCGACGGGGCCAGCGCCATCGAGGATCTGGTCGAAGCCGCGGCGTCCTTTGACATGCCGGCGCTGGCCGTAACCGATCACAACAATCTCTCCGCCGCCGTCCGCTTTCACCACATCGCGATCGCCGCCGGCATCACGCCCATCATCGGAGCGGAGGTGACGGTGGGCGCGACAGCTGACATTGCCCCTCCCCCTTCCGGGGAGAGACCTGGGAGAGGGGGCGACGGCGGGCTCATGCACCCTCACCCTGCCCTCTCCCCGACAGGGAGAGGGTTTCGCGGGCGTGCAGATCCAAGACCGGTCGCACCGCCAGGGCAGATACCAAAGCCTCCCCATCACCTCACTCTGCTTGCCCAGAACTCCCGGGGCTATGCCAACCTCTGCCGCATTCTGACCCACGCCCACCTCTCGCAGCCGCGGCTCCAGCCCGCGACTTTGCCGGAGGTGATGCGCGACCACAGCGAGGGCATCATCGCGCTGTCGGGGTGCAGGAGAGGGGAAGTCCCATCGCTCATTTCGCAGCGCCGATTCGCCGAGGCGGAAGAGGCGGCGCAGCGCTTGCGCGACGTCTTCGGCCCCGACCGGTTCTTCCTGGAGATGCAGCACCTCCTGCTGCCCGGGGAGAAGGACCTCAACGCCCGGCTGGCGGAGTTGGCCGCGCACCTGGGCGTAAAACTCGTGACCACCAACAACGTGCATCATCGCCGCCGCGACGATTTTCTCATCCACGACGTCCTCACCTGCGCCCGCACGCTGACCAAGCTGGACGACGTGCACCCCGAGCGCCGCCTCAACGCGCAGACATACTTCCGCTCCGAGCGGGAGATGCGGGAGTTCTTCGGCGATTACCCGCAGGCACTGGAGGCGGCGGGGCGCATCGCGGAGATATGCGAGCCGGCGTTGGATCCCGGCGAATATCGCTTCCCGAAATACCCGGTGCCGGAGGGGGAAACGGCTTATGAGATGCTCGAACGCCTGGCCGGGCAAGGCGCGCGCAAGCGCTACGGAGACATCAAGGGCGCAGTCGCCCGCCGCCTGCGCCACGAGCTTTCGGTCATCCGCCAACTCGGCTTCCAGGATTACTTCCTCGCGGTCTGGGATCTGGCGCAGTTCGCCCGCCGCGAGGGCATTCGCTGCGCCGGGCGCGGCTCGGCGGCCGACAGCCTGGTCGCCTACTGCCTGAGTCTGACGAGCGTTGACCCCGTCGCGCGCGGGCTGCTGTTCGAGCGGTTCATGAGCCTGGAGCGCGCGGCGCCGCCCGACATTGATCTCGACTTCCAGGCCGAGCGCCGCGACGACGTCACGAATTACGTGATCGCCAAATACGGCCGGGAGCACGTCGGCGCGGTCGCGACGTACAACACCTTCCGCGCGCGCAGCGCGGTGCGCGACCTGGGCAAGGCGATGGGGTTTCCCCTGGATGATCTGGATCATCTCTCCAGCCGCCTCCCCTACCTGCCGGCCGATGCGATTGACGCCGCCTTCGACGCCGTGCCCGAGCTGCGCGACAGCGATATCCCCCGCGAGCGGTATCGAGAGCTGATGGAAATCTGCAAGGCGGTGGCCGGCTTCCCTCGGCATCTCTCGACCCACCTCGGCGGCATCGTCATCACCGGCGCGCCGATCATGGACGTCTCGCCTTTGCAAATGGCGGCCAAGGGCATGCCCGTCATGCACTTTGACAAGGACGATGTCGAAGACCTGGGGCTGATCAAGCTCGACCTGCTGTGCCTGCGCATGCTCTCGGCGGTGGAGGACAGCGTGCGCGCGATCGGGGCGCGCGAGCCGGGGTTCGACTACGAGGCGATCCCATATGACGACAAGGAATCCTACGACCTCGTCGCCTCGACCGAAACGGTCGGTTTGTTCCAACTCGAGAGCCCGGCGCAGCGCGCCTTGCACGCGCGGCTGAAGCCGGACCGGTTCGAGGACCTGGTGGCGAGCGTGGCCATCATCCGGCCGGGGCCGATCCTGGCGAACATGGTTGACCCATACCTCGCGCGGAGGTCGGGGCGCGAGCCGGTGACGTATCTTCATCCCGCGCTGGAGCGGATTCTGTCGAAGACCTACGGCGTGGTGCTGTTCCAGGAGCAGGTGATCGAGATCGCCACCGAGATCGCGGGGTTCACGCCAGGGGAGGCCGACCAACTGCGCCGCGCGATGACGCACCAGCGCTCGTGGGAGAACATGGAGCGCATCGGCGAGCAGTTCATCCGGCGCGCGCGGGAGCGCGGGGTGACGGAGCAAGTGGCGCGGGAGATTTTCTCCTACATTCACGCCTACGCCGGCTACGGCTTTTGCGAGGCGCACGCGGCGGCGTTCGCCGATACCGCGTACAAGACGGCGTACCTGATGGCGCACTACCCAACGGAGTTTTACGCGGCGCTGCTGTCCAATCAGCCCATGGGCTTCTGGCCGCCGAATACGCTGATCTGGGAGGCGAAGCGAAAAGGCATCGACATCCTGGGGCCGGACGTGAACCGCAGCCAGGCGAAGTTCACGGTGGAGGAGGTTGGCGAGCGTCCCGCCGTCGCGCCGCTTGTAGGGGCACAGCATGCTGTGCCCCTATCTCGAGCCGCGCGAAGCGATGCTGCGAAGTCTGCGCACAAGGCCATCCGCGTCGGGCTGATTCAGATTCGCGGCATCGGCGAGGCGTCGCTGACAGCGATCCTCACGGCGCGGAGTGATGGGCCGTTCCGGTCGCTGGAGGATTTCTGCCGGCGGGTGCGGGCCGACCGCGACCTCCTCCGCAACATGATTCTGTGCGGGGCGTTCGATTCGCTGTGCCCCAATCGGCGGCAGGCGTTATGGGAACTCGACGCGGCGCTGGCGGCGGCGGAGGAGGAGGGCGCGCCCCCGCGGCTCACTGAATGCAGGGACCGATCTCCTGATCGGCCCGACGGCGAGCCGGAGTGGAGCCCAGCCCCTAGGAGTGATGGATTGCGGTCAGCCCAAACCGCCGATTTCTCGGCGCGCGAGAAATGGCATCATGAATTCGACATCCTGGACATCGCGATACGGGAGCATCCGATCGGCCTCATCCGCGAGCGCCTGCGCCGGCAGGGGGTCATCACCGCGGCACAGGCCAAGCAATCCCGCAGCGGGCGGCGGGTGAAAGTGGCGGGGACGATCATTCGCCCCCACCGCCCGCCGACGAAGAGCGGGCGCACGGTGGTGTTCTTCACGTTGGAGGACGAGACCGGGCTGCTCGATGTGACGGTGTTTGACTCCGTCTATCAGCGCTGCGGGGAGGCCATCTTCAGCCAGCCGATCGTGACCGTGGCCGGCCGCCTCGACCGGCGGGGGGATCCATCAACCCCCGCTGCGCTAACAGCAGATGATGTGACGTGAATCGTCCCACGACTCCCTGCTGATTGTCGATACCAGCGCGGGAGGAAACCCGGGCATATCGCTTGAACCCTAACCTCGGGCTCGACATGAGACACAGTGACAGGGAATTGCGGTCAATCGTTCTTCGCCTGGGTTCGACCTGGCTGCCCGCGCTCGTGGCCTCAGTTGGCCTCGCGGCTTGCGGGTGCGCAGGAAACCGCGGCGAGCAAACCGAGGGGCGCGGAGGCGCAGCGCCGATTGCGTATCCGGACCGCCTGTCGGCGGCGAGCATGCCGAGCGAAGTGGCGCAGGTGATGATTCAGGCGCTTGACGCGAAGGACAAGCAAACGCTGCTGGGCCTGGTGGCAACGAAGATGGAGACGGCGGCGATTGACGAGATCTACCGTAAGCACGGTCGCTCCCACGACACCAAGCCCGCGGAGGCGGCTCGGCTTAGCGCTGCCGGCTGGCAGGCCACATACGCGTTTTTCGAGAAGGGCGCGACGTACGTGACGGAAGAGCGCATGGAGCCCGCGGGAGCCGGCGGTGCCGAGACCGCCATGGTCATCGCCCGTGGCGCCAACGCGAGCACGGGCGAGCCGCAACTGCTGATCATCGAGCTCGTCCAGGAAGGCGGTCTGTGGAAGGTGAAGGCCGGCCTCCAGACCGGCGAAGCGATGCCGCAGCGGTAACGCGTGATCGCGCGCACGGGGGATTGAGCCCCCAACCGTTCCATCCCTACCAGCGGATCAGCGAGAAGTTGACCATCGTGGTGCGCCCCGCGACGAACCGCACGTCCGACACCCCCTGCGGTATGTAGCCGGAGGCGAACACTTCGACAACGTAAACCCCCGCCGGGAGATTCTGGCTGATGTCGTAGGTTCCAGTCGGCCCGGTGACCGCTCGACCTATCACGGACGCATAGCTGCGCACAATGACGGCGGCGCCGGGGATCGGCGCGCCGGTCGCCCGGTCAATGACGCGACCCGTCACCCGCGCAGAGTCGGCGGGATCAACGACCCCGCCCCCGGTCGGCGTGAGGGAGAGATTCAGAACCGTCGTCTCGCCGGCGAAGAGATACACCGCCGGCTCCTCCTCCGCCGCGTAGCCGTACGCCGCGACCTTCACGGCATACACGCCTGCAGGAAGATCGGTGCTGATCTCATAGACGCCGTCCGAACCGGTGGTGGCTTGCTGCACCAGGTCACCGTCCCTGAACGCGAGGACCGTCGCACCGATGACGGGCGCACTGGTGACCTCATCTGTCACCGCGCCGGTGAGCCGTGCAGACCGTGCGACGGCGGGCTCCAGGAAGAAGTTCACGTAGGCGGTGTCCGTCCCGGTGACGGGGATATTCCACTTGGTTTGCCGCACGTATCCGTCGCGCGAGGCGCTCACCCGGTACAGTCCTGGGGGCAACTCGCGGCCGAACTCGTACATAGCATAGCGCCCCTCGGCGAGGGTGCTGTCCACCCACGTCTCGTCGCGATACACATTGACCGTGGCGCCGATCAAGCATTCGCCGGAAGCGCGATCCTTCACCTGCCCTTTCAGCGGGGCAGGCAAGACCGCCGTGGTGAAGGCGGCCCTCACGCGAACGGCGGGGTCGGCGCGCGAGGTCGCTGAAAGAGTGGCGATGTCGCCGTCCTCGCCCTGGGCGCTCTGCGGGATGAGGACCGCGACGAAGCAGCGGAACACGGCATTGACGGCGAGAACGCCGGTGGTCGCAGCCGAGTTGTACTCATACGGCTCATGTATGCCGTTGCCGGGGATGCCTCCTCCGGCGCCGTCGTCTTTGTAGATTGCGACCGCCCAGGCGGGGTCGGCGGCGGAACGGATGCTGAGGTCGAAGGAGTCGGGAGCGCTGCCGGTGTTGGTGACGGCCACGGCGTAGAAGACGACCTCGCCGGGCCCTCCGTACCCCCAGCCGGCACTCGGGGTCACCAGCACCCCGGCCTCGGCGACGGGCTCGCTGACGACCACCGTGACGAGGTTGGACCACGCGGCAGGCTGCGCGCGGCCCGACGAGTCCTGGTAGCGAATCGCAGCCGTGTTCTGGATGACCGTGCCCGCGGGCGTGACCCCGGCGCAAGCGGGAGCTGCGATCAGGCCGGCGACAAGCGCTAGCAGAGCAAGCAAGCAGGCACCGGCGGGAAAGGAGCGGCCGAGTGAACATGACCGCGTGCGGTCAAGACGTCGAGTGGGAAAGCCCGTAGGCATCGGCCCCCCACCCGCGCACAGGGGATGCGGCAGATACGTTTGCAACGTCAACATCTGACTCCGAGCAATCAGGGTATTGGCTGCCGCGTGGAGTCGCGACGGCCGGGATCTGTGCAGCGATGACGCAAGAAAAGTTGCTGCAATGACGCCAGATGCCGGAGTAACACTTCTAACAATTCCGCGCGCGCTGCGCGACTCCTTCTTGCGCGATGAAATCAGCAACCGGACACCGGAACGACGCCGCACATATGGCCGCGACCCCCGGCGATGACCGCCAAGACGCCTCGCTTGTCCGCGCTGGCGGACAAGCGTTGCATGACTCAGCGACCAAGTGAGTATGGCCGAGCGGCCAACCGCGTCCCGGATTGTGGCACGAGCGCATGAGGCGACGCCTGCGACACGAAAGCCAATCGAAGGTAGCGGCGGGTGGGTGGAGAAAATAACTCTGGTGTTCACCGTGGTTGGGCAGCAGTGCTCGGCCTGCTGCGACCGAAGCAATGAATGACGGCCGCGTGGAGTGGACGATTCTGCCTCGGGCACGTGCCTGCGGCGGCGGGCGACGAACGATGATGAACCCGATTTCGCGGACGAGGCGGACTGCTCTGTCAACCGGCGGCGGAAGTGGCAGTGATTAACCTCCGCATAAGCGCCAGGCTGATCGGCGGATTCCTTGTCGTCGTGGGCCTGATCGGAGTGATCGGGGTGATCGCTCTGGACGGCCTGCGCGACGTCAGCGCGCGTTACCAGGATGCGCTCGATGCGTACTGCGGGCAGGCAGTCGCGGGGCTGGAGTTGAAAGCGGCCGTGCTGCAGCATGTCAGAGCGCAGAAGAACTACCTGCTGCGGGGCGACCCCGAGTATCTGACAGAGGCCCGCGGGGAGGCGCAGCGCATGCGCGCCGCGCGCCTCAAGCTGGAAGCCGCGACGCGGAGTCGGGACGACCTCGACCTGCTGCGACAACTGGACGAACGGGTAGACCTGCTCGATCAGACCTTCCGAGCGAGTGTGGCGACGCGACAGGCGCAGGGCATCGAGGAGGCTGACGCGGCGATGCGGGGCAAAGCGGCGGCGGTGACCGCGGTTCTCGACGACTTCGTCGCGCGCGCAGAGGAGGGAGCGCAGCGGGAGGCGGCGCGCGCGCAGGATCAAGCCCGCCGCACCGGGGCGCTCACCGTGATCCTCATCGTTTGTCTTGGCTTGCTTGCGCTCTTCCTCGGTCTGGTGCTGTCACTGTCGGTGACCCGGCCGTTGGGACGGCTCCAGTCGCAGATTGACGCAGTCGCCCAGGGCCGCGCCGCGCCCCCCGAACCGGCGGCGGAGGGGCGGGACGAAGTCGCCCAGATCGCACGCGCGTTTCACGAGTTGGTGCAGGAGGCCGCGCTGCTGCGCGAGATGGAGGCGCGCAGCAAGCGGCTCGAGGAATTCTCGTCGCGCGTTGCGCGAGCGCAGGAGGAAGAACGAGAGCTCATCGCGCGCGAGCTTCACGACGGCCTGGGCCAGGCGCTGACCGCCATCAAGCTCGACCTCGCGGCGGCCGCCCGCGCGGTGAGTCCCGAAGCCGAGGCGACGAGAGAGCACCTGCTCAAGGCGCAGCGGCTCGCCGACGAGGGCATCGACGAACTGCGGCGATTGGCCTTCGACCTGCGGCCGGCGGCGCTCGACAATCTCGGCTTGGTCGCCGCCTTGGAGTCCTACGCGCGAGGGTTCAAGGATCGCGGCGTGACGGTCGCCGTGGAGGCCGACGCGTTCGAGCCGCGCCTGCCCTTCGAGGTCGAAACCGCCCTGTATCGCATTTGCCAGGAGGCGCTGACGAACATATCGAAGCACGCGCAGGCGAGCCACGCGGTGGTGCGCCTGCGGCGCGAGCCGGACACCGTCCGGCTGACCGTGACCGACGACGGCGTGGGTTTTGACACAGCGGCGGTGACTCGGTCCGATGGCACGCTGAAAGGAATCGGTCTATTAAGCATGGAACGACGCGCGGAGGAGCTCGGCGGGACGTTTCGTATCGAATCGGCGCCGGGCCGGGGCACGACGGTCTACGTTACGGTGCCGCGGAGACCACAGAGGCAAGTATGAAACCCGTCATGATATTGCTCGCGGACGATCACACCATCGTCCGCCAGGGGCTGAAAGCGATCCTCGACGCCGAGCCCGACCTCCACGTGGTGGGCGAAGTGAGCGACGGCCGCGAGGCGGTACAGGCAGTGCGCTCGTTGCGGCCCGGGGTGGTGGTGATGGACATTGCGATGCCCGGTCTCAACGGGATCGAGGCCACGCGGCAGATCGCGTCGCTGCCGGGCGCTCCCCGAGTGATCATCCTCAGCATGTACGCGGACGTGGAGCACGTGCTGCACGCGCTCGAGGCGGGAGCCGCGGGCTACGTGCGCAAGCAAGACGCTGACGCGGAACTCGTCGCCGCCGTTCGCGGCGGCGACCCAGGAAAGCCGTTTCTGAGCCCCAGCGTTGACCGGGAACTGGTCGAAGAGCACCGACGCCGCGCCGAAGTGCAGACCGCGCGACAGCCCCAGGAATACGAGCCGCTGACGCCTCGTGAACGCGAAGTCCTGCAGTTGGTCGCGGAGGGTCGGCCGAACAAGCAGATTGCCTCGATACTCGGCATCGCCGTGCGCACCGTCGAGGCACACCGCGCCAGCATCATGAGGAAGCTCAGCATCACGGATCAGGCCAGCCTCGTGCGCTACGCGGTGCGCAAGGGCATCGTGTCGATGGACGAATAGGATCGAAGGATAGCGCATCCCGAGAGGCGCCCCGGCGGCACGCGGGGCGCCGTTCGCTTTCATTACCCCCCCTCGCCGCAGACCGATCCGTGATTGAGCGCTGTCTCCCATCCGCCTCCACGCTGCGCATACTGCGGCTACCCGCAATGCGGTGATCTACACTATTCGCCTCGCGGCAGATGGGGCATACTACGTATGGCTTGTTCTGCTTTTCACAAACTGATGCGGAAAGCCGGACGGCGGAGACAGCATGGACACAACACCGCAATACCCCGACCGGGGGCGGCAGACGGGTCAGCGCGCCGAGAGGAACCTCCGCATCATGCTCGTCGGTCACCATCCTCTGGTACGCCAGAGCCTGCGTGACATCATCCACGGCGAGCCGGACCTGGAGGTCGTCGCCGAAGCGGCGGTTATCGAGGATGCGCTCGTGGCCGGGCGGGCGCTGCAGCCGGACGTGGTGATCCTCGACGTCGCCTCGGCCAGGGACCGCGGCGTGGCGGCGCTGCGAGATGCCTGTCCGCCGGAACATCCGCCGCGGATCGTGATGGTGGGGATGTCGGCCGACCGGGAGCATGTGATGCATGCGCTGCGCGCCGGGGCGTGCGGCTACTTGCGCACTCAGGACGCAGCGGAGGAACTCGTGGCGGCGGTACGCACCGCATCCCCCGCGCGGCTCTTTTTGGGCGCCGCGATCGAAAAGGAGGAGATCATGGCAGAGGTGGTTTCCACACAGAGAAAGGCGAGGGTGCTCGTGGTCGAGGACGATTCGGATTTCGTGGACATCGCGAAGACGGCGCTCGAAGCCGGCGGGTACGAGGTCCTGGTCGCCAACACTAAGGACGACGGCCTCAAGCGCGCGCGGGAGGAACGACCTGACGCTATCATCCTCGACGTCATGATGCCGGAGGGGACCGAAGGCTTCCACTTCGTGTGGGAGCTGCGTCAGGATCCCGACGAGGCGATCCGCGCGATCCCCATCCTGGTGCTCAGCGCGATTCACGAGCGAAGCCAACTGCGGTTCTACCCTGACCAGGGCGACGACACGTACGAGCCGTTCGAGTACCTGCCGGTTCAGGAGTTCGTTGACAAGCCGGTGGCGCCCGGCGAACTGCTTGAGAAGGTGCGGCGTCTCGTCGCGGGCGCGCCGGCGAAATCGAAGCCGGCGTGATGGAAGGGCGGCGTTCTGCGTTCAGATGGCAGGTCTAGGCTTGGCGCATGCATCATCCTCGCATACCGAGCTATGGTCGCCAACGACGTTGGCCTCGAGCGTCCCAGGGGCGAGGACGCTCCGCATCATGATCGCGTCCGCAGGAGCATTGGGCGAGCTTGCGGCCCGGCTGGGCGCGCGCGCGCTTGCCCCTCCGAGCGCCGGCGGAGAGAGATACGACACGGTGTGCTGTTCGAGCACGATAAGCGAAGCGCTGCGGGACGCGAGCCCGGGCTGTGCCCTCGTGATACCGCTGGGCAACACGCAGGTGGTACGCGCGGCGGCACTGCTCGGAGCGGCGGCGGTGGTCGTCTGCGGCGGCTGCGAAGTCGAAGCGGCGGCCGTGATTGCGGCCCGCCGAGAAGAGCTGGCGCTGTTCGCCACGGCGCTTGACATCAACACCTGCCGTCGGGAAGCGGCCGACGCCGCCGCGCGCGCCGCGCCGAGCAAGTGCGCGCCGCTGACCCCGCTCGCGGAAGAGTCCTCCGCGCAGGCAAGGTTCCCGGTGCTCGGGGGCGGCTACTTCATGGCGGGGCAGGCGTCGCGCCGCGTGCGAGACATGCTCGAAGCGGCAGGGGTGAGCGCCGATATCGTTCGCCGGGTGAGCATCGCCACGTACGAGGCGGAGATGAATGTCGTCATCTATGCGCCGTCCGGGTCGATCGCCGTGGCTGTGACTCCCACTGACGTGCAGGTGTGCGTGGCGGACAACGGGCCGGGCATCGCCGATCTGGAGCAGGCGATGCGCCCCGGCTATTCGACGGCGCCTGAGAAGGCGCGCGCGATGGGGTTTGGCGCCGGGATGGGGCTGCCCAACATAGCGCGCTCGTGCGATGAGCTGTCAATCGAAACCGGCCATGAAGCGGGCGGCACGCGGATCGTGATGCGCTTTCGCCGCGAGCAGCGGGAGGGGGCGCGACGATGACCGTGCGGCAAGTTGCAGAGGACCTGGGGCTGTCGGTGCGCGCGGCGGAGAGCGGGCTCGACGCGGCAGTGCGCGGCGGCATCGCGTGCGACCTGCTCAGCGTCGTCATGAGCCAGGCCGCGAAAGGCGCCCTCTGGGTCACGGTGCAGTGCCATCCGAACGTGGTCGCGGTGGCGACGCTTGCGGGCGTGAGTGGCATCGTGATCGCTCACGGGTTCGAGCCCGAGCCGGAGACTCTGAGCAAGGCGGAGCAGGAACGCATTCCAGTCCTCACTACATCGGCATCATCCTTCGAGGTGGCCGGTCGGCTCTATGGGCTGGGAGTGCGCTAGGGATGGCGCAGGCGCTCAGGCGATACCGGGCCGACCTCCACGTGCACACGGCCCTGTCGCCGTGCGCGAGCGAGGCGATGACGCCGCCGGCGATCATCACGGCGGCGCGCCAGCGCGAGGTTGACTTGATTGGAGCGGTGGACCATAACGCGGCGGGCAATGCGCGAGCTTTGATTGCGGCGACCGAGTGCCGAGGGCCGGACGGGCCGATCCATGTTCTGCCGGGCCTCGAGGTCGAAAGCGCGGAGGGAGTGCACGTCGTGTGTCTCTGCAACAGCGCGGAGGCCGCCGAGGCGATGCAGGAGTTTGTGTGGTCGCACCTGCCGGCGGCGACAAACCGTCCCGAGGCGATCGGGGAGCAGTCCCTGCTCGATGCCGAGGGACGCGCGGTGAGACAGGAAACGAGATTGCTGCTGCAAGCGACGACGATCAAGCTGGATGAGCTGTGTCGGGAGGCCGCGCGGCGGGGCTTGCTGTGCGTGCCCGCGCACGTCACGCGGAGGACGTACGGGCTGCTGGGGGTGCTGGGGTTCGTTCCCGATCATCTGGCATTCGACGCGCTCGAGCTGGGCCCGCCGGGTCGGACGCCGCTGCCGCTGGCCGCCCGCCCCCAGGCGGATCTCGGGCGCTTGCCGCAGGTACGCGCCTCGGACGCTCATCGGCTTGACGACATCGGCACGGCGTGTACGGACTTCTGGCTCGCGAAGCCCACGGTGGCTGAGCTTCGTCTCGCCCTGCGGCAGAGAGCGGGGCGGCGGGCCTGCGCGGTGCCACTGGGAGGGTGACGAGACGGCGATGCGCGATCTCTGCCAACACATCATGGATCTCGTCGAGAACGCCGCAGCGGCCCGGGCGAGCCGGGTGAGCGTCGAGTTGTGCGAGGATGAGACGCGAGACCGCATGACGTTGTCGGTTGAGGATAACGGGCGCGGCATCGGCCCGGACGCGCTCGAACGCGCCGCGGATCCGTTCTACACGACGCGGCAGACGCGCGCGGTGGGCCTGGGATTGAGCCTGCTGCGAGCGGCGGCCGCGCGTTGCGGAGGCGACTTCGCGATCCATTCGACCCCCGGTCAAGGAACCCGGGTCGAATGCAGCTTCGGCCTGTCGCACATTGACCGTGCGCCGTTGGGTGACGTCGTCGCGACGCTGACGGCGCTGGTCGCGGTGCATCCCGGGCTCGACCTGCGCTACGAGCACCGCCAGGGCGACCGGTGCTTCAGCTTGGACACAGCCGAGTTCCGAGCCGCGCTGGGCGAAGGCCCGGGCCTGGACGAGCCGGCTGTCGTGGCAGCACTGCGCCGGTACCTGGCGGGCGAGTGGGATGCCTTCCGGGAGCGGGCTGGGCCATCGGTTGAGGAGAGAGCGCCGCCCGCGGCAGCGCGCGACGGCGCCGAGTGAGGCCGCGGCGAAACTGCAGGGGCCGCCGGCGCTCGGAGGAGTGGAAGGGCACGAACGGATCAACGAGTCACTACGTTGGACAAAGCGTAAGAGCATCAAGGAGTGAGTCGGTCGCCCGGAGCGCGACCAGATCAAGGAGCGAGTAGATGAGCGGATCACATGCGTGTAAGTGTGCCTGCGAGCGCAGCGAAGAGGAACTGTACGCGGAACTCGACGCCCTGCTCAACGAGCACCGGGAGGATTCCGCGTCTCTGATCCAGGTTCTGCACCGAGCGCAGAATCTGTTCGGCTACGTGCCGCGCACGGCGCAGGTACGGATCGCGCGCGCGCTGGGGTTGACGGAAGCGGAAGTGGAGGGCGTGGTCAGCTTCTACCACTACTTCACGCGAGTGCCCCGGGGCAAGCACACGATCCGGGTCTGTCTCGGCACGGCATGCTACGTCCGCGGCGGGCGCAAGATCGTGGATCAGATGGAGAAGGAATTGGGGATCGAGGTCGGCGGGACGACCGAGGACCGCGACTTCAGCCTCGAGACAGTACGCTGCATTGGGGCGTGCGGCCTGTCGCCGGTGATGACGGTGGACGAGGACGTCTACCGGCGCGTGCCGCCGGCCAAGGCGGGCAAGCTCGTGGGCAAGTATCGAACCGAGGCGGCTTGAGAGTCTCGTTCCATATCACCTGAGAGGAGCGACATAGGTGTATAGATCTCATGTCTTGTTGTGCGCGGGAGCCGGATGCGTGAGTTCCGGGGAGGAGTCCATCAGGCAGGCCCTGGCCGGCGAACTCAATCGCCTCGGGCTCGACGGCGAGGTCAAACTCGTGGAGACCGGATGCATGGGCATCTGCGATCTCGGCCCAATCGCGGTCGTCTACCCGGACGGCGTGTTCTATCAGCGTCTGACGCCCGACGACGCCCGGGACGTGGCCGAACAGCACTTGCTGAAGGGCCGCGTTGTGAATCGCCTGCTCTACACGGCGCCCGAGACCGGGGAGCAGGTCACGGCGATCGGCGAGATTCCGTTCTTCCTGGAGCAGCGTAAGGTCGTGCTGGAGAACTGCGGGCTAATTGATCCGGCGGCGATTGACGAATACATCGCACGCGACGGCTACGCCGCGCTCGGCAAGGTGCTGACCGAGATGACGCCGCAGCAGGTCATCGACGAATTGAAAGCGTCGGGCCTGCGCGGCCGAGGCGGCGCGGGGTTCCCGACAGGGGTCAAGTGGCAGTTCGTCCACGACGCCCCGGGCAAAGTGAAGTACGTGGTGTGCAACGCGGACGAGGGCGACCCCGGCGCGTTCATGGACCGCAGCGTGCTGGAGGGTGATCCGCACCGCGTGATCGAGGCGATGACCATCGCCGCCTATGCCGTAGGCGCGCACCAGGGCTACGTGTACGTTCGCGCGGAGTATCCGCTCGCGGTGGCGCGCCTCGGCGTCGCGCTGGACGCGGCGCGCGAGATGGGCCTGCTGGGCAAGAACATCCTGGGCAGCGGCTTCGACTTCCGGCTCGAGATCCGCATCGGCGCCGGCGCGTTCGTCTGCGGGGAAGAGACGGCGCTGCTCGCTTCCATCGAGGGCCGGCGCGGCGAGCCGCGGCCGCGGCCGCCGTTCCCCGCGCAGCGCGGCTTGTGGGGCAAGCCGACCGTGCTCAACAACGTCGAGACCTACGCGAACGTCCCGACCATCATCCGCCGCGGCGGCGCGTGGTTCGCCGAGTACGGCACCGAGAAGAGCAAGGGCACCAAGGTCTTCGCCCTCGCGGGCGACATCAACAACACCGGGCTGGTCGAAATCCCGATGGGCACGCCGCTGGGGCGGATCCTGTACGACATCGGGGGCGGCATCCGCGACGGCAAGAAGTTCAAGGCGGCCCAGACCGGCGGCCCGTCGGGCGGCTGCATCCCGGTGCAATACCTCAACGTGCCGATGGATTATGAGTCGCTCAAGGAGCTGGGCGCGATCATGGGCTCGGGCGGCCTCATCGTCATGGACGAAGATACGTGCATGGTGGACATGGCGCGGTTCTTCCTCGACTTCGTGCAAGACGAATCGTGCGGCAAGTGCCCGCCGTGCCGCATCGGGACGCGCCGTATGCTCGAGATCGTGACTCGCATCACCGAAGGCAAAGGCGAGGAGGGCGATGTCGAGCGCCTCGTCGAGCTGTGCGAGAACGTCAAGACTTCAGCGCTCTGCGGGCTGGGGCAGACGGCGGTCAACCCCGTGCTCAGCACCATCCGCCATTTCCGCGAGGAGTACGACGCCCACATCCGCGAGAAGCGCTGCCCGGCTGCTGTGTGCCGGGGGCTGTTCCGCTCCCCGTGCCAGCACACGTGCCCGGTCGGGGTGGACGTCCCGGGCTATGTAGAGCTGATCGCCGCGGGGCGGTTCGCGGAGGCGACCGACCTGGTGCGCGAGCGCAACCCATTCCCCTCGATCTGCGGGCGCGTGTGCACCCACCCCTGTGAAAGCAAGTGCCTGCGCGGCCAGTTGGATGAGCCGATTGCGATCGCGTCGCTCAAGCGTTTCACGGCGGACGCGGCGGCCAGGTCGGGCCACAAGTGGCAACCCGAGTTGGCGCCGAGCAACGGGCGCAGGGTCGCGATCATCGGCGGCGGTCCCGCCGGGCTCAATGCGGCGTACCACCTACGCAAGCGCGGCTACGCGCCCACCGTCTTCGAGTCGAGCGACCGCCTCGGCGGCATGCTGGTATGGGGTATCCCGGAATACCGCCTGCCGCGGGACGTGATCGAGCGAGAGATTCAGGACCTCGTCGACCTTGGGGTAGAGGTCCGGACCAACCAAGCGTGGGGCCGCGAGTTCACGCTCGACAGCCTGCGCGCCGACGGCCATGAGGCGATCCTGCTCGCGATCGGCGCGCACAAGGGACTGGCGTTGGGGGTGGACGGTGAGGCGCTCGACGGCGTTGCGGACGGTGTCCGATTCCTGCGCCAGGCGAACGCCGGCCAGGTCGCCCGACTCGACGGCAAGCGCGTGGCGGTGATCGGCGGCGGCGACGTCGCGATAGATGCGGCGCGCACGGCGGTGCGCCTGGGCGCGGACAAGGTGACGCTGGTGTACCGGCGCACGAAAGCGGAGATGCCCGCGCACGAGAAAGAGATCGAATGGGCCGAACAGGAAGGCGTCGAGCTGCGGTTCCTGCTGGCGCCGGAGCGAGTAGTCGGCAACGGCAAGGTCACCGGGCTGAAGTGCGCGCAGATGGCCCTGGGTGACTTCGACTCGTCCGGCCGCCGTCGGCCTCAGCCCATACCCGGCAGCGCGGTGGAGATCGAGGCGGATGTGGTCATCTCCGCCATCGGGCAGGCGCCCGACGTCCCGTCCGACGGCAACGGCGGGCCGAAGCGCAGCCGCCGGGGTACCGTCGAGGCCGAAGCGAACACCCTGGCAACGACGACGCACGGGGTCTTCGCGGCAGGGGATGCGGTGAGCGGCCCGTGGACGGTGATTCAGGCTCTGGCGCAAGGGGAGCGGGCGGCGAGCGCGATTGACCGCTACCTGCGCGGCGAGCCGCTGGACGCGGAGGTGATCCTCGTCGGTCACGCGCCGCCGGATCCTGCGGCGGCCGAAGGCGAGGGTGAGGCGGACGAGGGTGACGTCGAGGAGCGTCCGCGCGCGGCGATGCCGTGCGTGGCGGCCGACCAGCGGCGGACGAGCTTCTGTGAGGTCGAGTCGGGATTCGACGAGACGACGGCAATCGCGGAGGCGAGCCGCTGCTTGCACTGCCACCGCTCATGAGATCGCGCAGCTCAAAGAAGGCGAAGGAGACAACACGATGCTCAAGAACGTGAAGGATCTGGAGAAGATGAGGCAGGAGGTCAGGGCCTCGCTGGCGGCGCGCGAGAGCGCCGGGGGCGCGCGATTGGTGGTCGCCATGGGCACCTGCGGAATAGCGGCCGGGGCACGCGAGGTCGTGGCGGCGCTGATGGACGAGATAGAGAAGCGCAAGCTGCAAGACATCACGATCACGCAGAGCGGCTGCAAAGGCCTGTGCGACCGCGAGCCGACGTTGGATGTGCTCAGACCGGGGGAAACGTCCATCACCTACGGCGACGTAACACCCGACGCGGCGCGGCGCATCGTGGCCGAACACATCATGGGCGGTAACGTCGTGAAGGAATTCGTCCTGTTTACGGGCGATGCCGGAGGAGCCAAGGCATGAAAGGTACGACCGCGGTGGATAGCAAGACAATCACTCTCACCATCAACGGACAGCAGGTGCAGGCGAAGCCGGGCAGCACCATCCTCGACGCCGCGCGCGCGGCCGGCATTTACATCCCGACGCTGTGCTATCACCCCGACCTGACGCCGGAAGGGTTGTGCCGCATCTGCCTCGTGGAGGTTCAGGGGCAGGCCGCGCTCCAGCCGTCGTGCGTGTACCCGGTCGGCGACGGCATGGTGGTCAACACCGACACCCACGCGGTGCGCGAGGCGCGACGGACGACGGTGCTGCTGCTGCTCTCGAACCATCCCGATGATTGCCTGGCGTGCACCCGCAATCAGAACTGCGAGCTGCAATCGCTGGCGCAGGAGATGGGGATCCGCGACCGCCGCTACGCCGGCGAGCGCAATCAGTTTGAGAAGGATGAGTCCAGCCGCGTCATCGTGCGCGACCCGGAGAAATGCGTATTATGCCGCCGCTGCGTGCGCGTGTGCCAGGACATTCAGGGCGTCGGCGCGATCAATGTGCTCGAGCGGGGCTGGAAGAGCGAGGTCGCGCCCGCCTTCGACACGGAACTTGCCGACGCGGTGTGTGTCTTCTGCGGCCAGTGCATTGACCGCTGCCCGACCGGCGCGCTGACGGAATACGACGCGACCGAGGACGTGTGGACCGCGCTGCGCGACCCGGGCAAGTTCGTCGTGGTACAGACCGCGCCGGCGGTGCGCGCGACCATCGGCGAGGAATTCGGCCTGCCGGCGGGCAGCCTGGTGACCAATGAGATGGTGACCGCGCTGCGCCGCCTCGGGTTCGACCGCATATTCGACACCGACTTCACGGCCGACCTGACGATCATGGAGGAGGGGCACGAGCTGATTCACCGGCTCACGAATGGCGGGCGGCTGCCGATGATCACGTCGTGCAGCCCCGGATGGATTCGGTTCATCGAGTTCTTCTACCCCGACCTGCTGGAGCACGTCTCGACCTGCAAATCGCCGCAGCAGATGTTCGGTGCGGTAGCCAAGACGTACTATGCGGAAAAGGCCGGCGTTGACCCCGCCAGCATGGTCGTGGTCTCGGTGATGCCGTGCACCGCCAAGAAGTTCGAGGCGGTGCGACCGGAGATGCGATCTTCGGGGTATCAGGACGTAGAC
>CP070648.1:4610098-4615878 GCA_020354555.1 Armatimonadota bacterium
GCCGTCATTGAGTCAATCCATTCGGTTTCCGCAAGTCCTGGTCACGCACTCCCGCATTCCCGGCTGTTTCTCCCCCGAGCCCGCGTTCGCCTGCGTGCGATCATCGACCGGGGATGTGAAAAGGGCTTCCGCGCGTTCAAGGGTCGTGCCCGCTATCTCGACGCTGCGGGAATGCGCTGCACCGGCGCTGCCGCTTCCCAGCCAGCCTTGCTCTTCAACCTCCGCTGAGCTATCATCGCTGAAGCGGAACTGCGGGTTGCGTCACCCGTCGGTGCCCACAGGTGGGAGGTGCTCGACGCACCTGATCTTACGTCCATGCCGCTGCTCGCGGCTGGGGCGCCCCTGTGCGTAACCCTTGGAGCCGCGGCCAAGCTCGGCGCAGGACGTCACAGCCGTACGGCCCGGGTTGACCGCAAGAACGAGCAAGGTAGGTATCGGATCGTGAGCAAGCATCTTCCCGCCGTCTTCTTCACCGTGATCGTGGCCTGTATCGTCACGTGCAATACGGCGACCGCCACGGTTCTCGTCCCGCTCGATTTCCCGGAACTGGTCGCGCAGTCGGACCGAGTGTTCGTCGGCGTGGTCAGCGATGTGGTGAGCGAGGCGAGCACGGACGGCTCTGGAGCCTTGACCCGCGCGGTTTTTCAGCCCACCAGCCACGTCAAAGGCCCGGTGACGGGCGACCCCATCGTGGTCGAGAAGACCGGCGGACCGTGCGGAGACGTGGTGCAAGTCGTCTGCGGCAGCCCGGACTTCACGCCCGGCGAAACCGCCTTGATGTTCGTCAGGCAAACCGGCCGAGGAACCTACTGGACGGTTGGCATGATGCAGGGCAAGTTTGCGGTCAGGAACGGCGTGGTTGCGAGGAACCGGCGGCCGCTGGACGAAGTGGCTCAGGCCCTGCGCGCACTCGCGGCGGGACGCGCCGCGTCCCTGCCGACCGGCGATCTCGCGGACGAGCCGACGGTCGGGACGCGGTACATAGCCGGGGACAAATGGCAGTACACGACCCCGATACCGTTTTATGTGAACACGACGGGCAGCGGCGCATCGGGTGCGCTGACCGCTGTGCAGAACGCATTCCTGGAGTGGAACCCGGTGAGCCGCTCGAAGTTCCAGTTCCAATACGGCGGCACCACGACGAACAGCGGGGCGAACTACGACGACGGGCAGAACGTCGTTAGCTGGACTACGCTGCCGCCCGAGTACAGCGGAGCCATCGCGCTTGCCACCTGGTGGATCAGCGGGCAGGGGTGGATCGTGCAGTGCGACACGCAATTCGACATCAGCGAGTCGTGGTCTGCGAGCGCCGGTCCATCGGCATACGACATCCAAAACGTCGGGGCTCACGAGGCCGGCCACTGGCTGAGCCTGGGCGATCTGTTCGACACACAACACCAGTGGAAGACGATGTACAGCTACTGCGCGTGGAGCGAGACTATCAAGCGGACTCTGCATCGCGACGATATGGACGGGATCGCATCCTTGTATCCGGCGGCGATCTCGGTCTCCTACACGGGGCCGACGCCGACAAGCGTGGAGGTCGGCGAAACCGTGAGCCTGCAGGTGACAGTCACCAACACGAGCAGTTACCCGATCTACGACCTGTGGCTCGACGTGGACATCTTGAGCCCGACCAGCCAGAAGGTCGAGAACACAAAAACGCCTGTCGCCGATCCCGACACCGGCCACATCGGTCTCATAGACTTCGGCTCCGCGCAAGGGCTGACGCTTGCCGCTGGTGGCTCGCGGACCTTCACCGCCAGTTACACTTTCGATACGAGCGTGACCGCCCATGATTATGCGCCCGGCGCGTACCAGTACAAGTTCGCCGCATGGGCAGACGGCTACCCGGGCAAGCTGACCGAGGACGCGTGGGAGATATCGACCGCGGTCGGCGCGATACAGAACAGACCGCTGACGATCACGCAGGCCCCGACCGGTATCGCAGGCCAGGTGCGCGTGCGTGGCACGACGACAAACATCGCAGGTGCCACGGTCAAGGCCTATCTCGGCGGCGTACTTAAGGGCTCGGCAGTGACGGCCGCCAACGGGCTGTATACGATACCTGACGTGCCGCCCGGCGAGTACGTCGTGTCGGCGGCCAAGGCGGGGTACGTCACTCAGACGAAGGCCGGGATCACCGTCAACCTCGGCGAGACCGCCTACGTGAACTTCGGCCTCGAGGTGTCCGGGGCGCTCATGGGCCAGGTACGCGAGTGGGGGACGACGACGAACATACCCAACGCGACCGTTTCCGCTTATCTCGGCGGCCAACTACAAGCGGTCGCCACGACGGACAGCCGCGGCATCTACTCCATAGCCGCCGACCTCCCTGCGGGAAGCTACACTGTATCCGCCGCCAAGGCCGACTACCGGACGCAAACCAAGGGGCCGGTCAGCGTCGTCGCGAGTGACACGAGCTACGTCAACTTCTCGCTCGAGCCGTACGCCCCGCTGAAGGGTCAAGTCAAGGATAGCGCGACAGGCCTGCCGCTGGCGGGCGCCGCGGTGAACGTGTATGACGGAGACACATGGGTCGCGACGACCCTCAGCCAAGCGCCGTACGGCATCTACTCATTCGGTGAGGAACTGCCCGCCGGCACATACAAGATCAGCGCTTCGCGTGACGGCTACGTGCGTCAGACGAAGTGGAACGTCGTAGTGACCGGCGGGGCGACGGCATACGTCAACTTCGCGCTGGGCATTTCGGGCACGCTCAAGGGGCAGGTCAAGGACGCGGCCTTGAATGCGCCGCTGCCCGGCGCCGCAGTTGACGTATTCGACTACGGCGCCGTGTGGGCGAGCGGCACCAGCCAGCCGCCCTGGGGCATCTACGAGATCAAACGCGATCTCGCGGCCGGCTTATATCTCGTGCGCGCCTCGAAGCAGGGCTACGTGCGGCAGTACAAATGGAATATCGGCGTGACGCCCGGGGCGACGACGTTTCTCAACTTCAACCTGCAACCTTCCGGGGGGCTGATGGGCCAGGTCAAGGATAAGGTGAGCGGCACGCCGATTGTCGGGGCCACCGTCAAAGCGTACTCCGGCGGGCTGCTGTGGGCGACGGCGACGACGACGGCGCCCTACGGCGTGTACTACATTGACAGCGACCTGCCGGCAGGCACGTTCACGGTGCAGGCGAGCAAGGCAGGCTACCTGCCGCAGACCAAGGCCGGCATAGCGGTGACTGCCGGGGCAACGAGCTACGCCAACTTCTTCCTGCTCCACGAATAGGCCGGCCGCAGGGGTCGGGGTAATCTGCCAGCGTGTGCATTTCCGCCTAACGCGATGGCGCTCAGGCGCGATCGGCACCGCGGGCTGTGATCGCCGCCTACCCCTTCACCGCTCCGAGTTGGATGCCGCGAACGATGAACCTCTGCGCCACGACGAAGAGGATCACGAGCGGGATGATGTTCATGACACTTGCCGCCATGATCAGGTTCGTCTGACGGCCGTAGATCGTGTCGAAGTAGAGCATGCCGATGGGCAAGGTACGCAGGTGCTCGCTCTTGATCAGAATGAGCGGCCAGAAGAACGACCCGTAGTTGCCGAGGAAAGTGAAGATCGCCAGCGTCACCAGCCCCGCCCGCGACAGCGGCATGATGACGTTCCAGAAGATGCTCCACGGCCCCGCCCCGTCCATCGCCGCCGCCTCGTCGAGGGACGGCGGGATGGTCAGCATGAACTGACGCAGCAGGAATGTCCCGAAGGCGCTGAACGACGCCGGCACGATGAGCCCGAGGTAGCTGTCGAGCAGGTGCAGCTTGACCATCAGCGCGTAGTTCGGAATCATCACGACCACGCCGGGAATCATCAGCGTCGCGAGGTAAAGGCGGAAGACCCCATCGCGCCACCGCCAGCGCAACCGCGCGAAGGCGTAGGCCGCCATCGCGCTGGTGAGGCACTGCAGGAACGTCACCCACGCGGCGATGAACAGGCTGTTGAAGTAATAGCGGGCGAAGGGGATCTGCTCGAAGACCTTCAGGTAGTTCTCGGGGCGCCAGACCGTCGGCAGCGGGTTGAGTTGTTCCACCTCGACGAGCGGCTTGAAGCTCGCGAGCACCATCCACATGAACGGCACGAGCATGGTCACGGCCATGATCCCGAGCACGACATGACTGACGCCGAAGCGTCCGCGCCGATACCACCACGCGCGGAAGCCCGCCGGCCTCTCCCCCACCCTAGCTGTTTGCTCGATGCTCAATAGCTCAACTCGCGATGGCCAAGCCGCCAGTTCACGACGGTGATGACGAAGATGAAGGAGAACAGAATCCACGACAGCGCCGAGGCATACCCGATCTGAAACTCCTCGAACGCCTTGGTGTAGATGTAGTACGCGATGGTCGTCGTGGTGCCGGCCGGTCCGCCCTGCGTCATCACCCGCGCCTGCTCGAAGCCGCCCTGGAGGCCGCCGATGAAGCTCATAACGACGATGAAGAAGGTCGTCGGCGCGAGCTGCGGCCACGTGACGTGACGGAAAACGGCCCAACTTCCGGCGCCGTCGAGCTGCGCCGCTTCCACCAATTCCTCGGGGATGTTGCTGATACCCGCGATGTAGAGCAGCATGTTGTTGCCGCCGATGGCGATCCAGATGCCCATAATGATCAGCGCATCGCGCGCGCCGAGCCCCCACTGGCCAGCCGCGAAACGCACCTGCTCGACCCCCAGGCTCAACAGGTTCTTGGTGGACAGCAGCCATACCGGCGCCGTCACGCCGCTGCCGCCGAGCGCGCCCAGGACCCGATTCAGATCAAACGTGTCGAGCGCCCAGTTGATCGCCGCGTTGATCGGCCCGAAGTCGGGGTTGTAGAGCGCCTTCCACAGAATCATGATCGCGACGCCGGCGGTGAACGTCGGCAGGTAGAACAGCGTGCGGTACACCACGATCCCGCGCAGGCGCTGGCTCAGCAGCACCGCCAGAAACAGCGACCCCGCGATGGCGATCGGCATCCCGAGCATCAGGTAAGCGGTGTTGACGAAGTAGAGCCAGAAGTCCGGGTCGTGCATCAGCTCCACGAAATTACCGAACGGAATCCACTGGAAGGGGATGGTGCGCTGAAGATTCCAGTTGGAGAAGCTCATCCCAAGCGAGAACAGGACCGGCCCCGCGGTAAACACCACGAAGCCCATGAAGTTCGGGAGCAGGAAACCGATCGCGGCCAGCAGCTCGTATCGGCGAGTTTTCACTCCGGTCGGTCTCTCCCCGTGAGTTTCCGATAGGCGGCGCGCAGCGTCGGGTCGCGTTCGAGATTGTCCGCGATCTCCTCGTTCACTTTGCGCGCGGCGTCGCGCAGGGCGGCCGCGACGGGCTTCTGGTCATTCTTCACCAGGTCGAGTTGCTTGTTCAAGATGCGCGCCGCAGCCTGGCCGTTAACGAACGGGCTGATGTCCTCGGGCTGCGCGTACTGCATCACGTCGCGCCACACCGCATTGAAATCCTCTTCGGGATACTCCGGGTCATGGAGGAACTCGGGCGTGTAGGTATAGCGAATCACGGGCGACAGGGCGTCGGCTTGGTGGTTGATGATGTCGTTGTACGGCTTGCCCGCCTCGTACCGTAGGAACTCCAGGGCGTGGTGGCGGCGCGGGCTGTTGCGGTTGACGAGCGTCGCGCGCCCGTACCCGCGGAACACGCGAATTCTCCCGTACGGGCACTCAGCCACGCCCAGGCGCAGGCCTTCGTAGCTGCGCATCGTGCACAGCCACCAGCGGCCGCCGAGCGCCATCGCCCCTTTGCCGCCGGCGAAGAACGTGATCGTCCCAGAACCCCACCCGCC
>CP070648.1:4615978-4629719 GCA_020354555.1 Armatimonadota bacterium
CCATCGCCCCAATATAAGAACACTTGTTTGCATTATACCACGTTTCCCTGGGATGTCAACAGGTCGAGGGAAATAGTCCAGAACGGCTAACGGCTACCGGAAATCCGGCGAAGACCCCCCCACGCGATCCCTGGCACAGTCACGGGCCAGCATCCGCAACCGCGCTCTTCGCGCAGCTGACAGACCGCACATCTCCCCCCAACCAGTGCGCGCGGCACGCCGCGGAGTGCCGCCCTAACCCTCAAAACCTCCGCGTCGTTTGCGCTTCCCAGTAGGTTTCGTTGCGCTCGTTGATGCGCATGCCGAGCGACAGCGTCGGCAGCACCTGGTACGCCAACCGGAAATCCCACGCCTCGCGAGTGCTGGAGACGCTGCGCAGATACGTCGCGTACAACTTCTCGAAAACGTAGCCCCCCAACCGCACCTTCAGCGGTTCATACTGGCTGTACTCGACGCCGAGTTCCTCCAACCCCAGCGCCTGCGCCGTCTCGCGCTGAAGCGGGGACAGCAGCGCCGCGCCCAGCCCCGTCGTCAGCAGCGCCCGGGCCTGCGCACTTGCCTCTGGGGCCCCCGGCCCGACCGGCAACCCGGTGATCATCGCCCACAGACTCTCTTCGTCAATCGCGGGCGTCGAGCGCAGCTCAATTCGAGGCTCGACATTCGGATCCGTCAGCGGCCCCGACATGGTGAGGTACACGCGGTAGCCGCGCACATTGCTTTCGGCATCGAGCCTGATGTAGGCGCGCACGTCGGCGACTGCGGGCATCCCCGGCGCGGGCACTCGCGGCGGAGCAACGGTCGCCTCCATCGAGGCGTAGGTGACGCGGAAGCTGGCGCCGGGGAGATCCACGACTCCGCGCCTGCTCTCCGCGATGATGCTCGCCGACGGCGCCCCAAGGCGGCCGCCGATATGTCCCGTGCCCGACACCTCCATTGATATGCTCGACGTGCGCAGGCGCAGCGATGGCCCGAGGACAATGTCTATGTCCAGTCGCGGGTTGAACGGCGGCGCCTCGATCAACGGGCGCACCTCCGGTTGCCGCGGTATCCCGAGCTGCCCGGACGCGACCGCAACTTGCCCGCTCAGCACGGGCGGCGCCCCCTCTTGCCCCGCGCTGGCGAGCTTCAGGAGCACGTCTACCTCGCCCTTGAAGGCGGTCCCGGCATCAACATCCAGCCCTTGTCCGGAGACGCTGAAATCGGACCGACTCGACATGATTTGCGACGGGTCGAGTGACACCAGTGACGCTTCGCCGCTCGCCCTGAAGGCGCCCTCGCCAACCGAACCGGTCAGTTGCTCGAGAGCGATCCGCCGCCCCGCAAACTGAATCGTGCTCTCGAGATTCGTGACCTCCATTTCCCGGCCGCGTGGACGCACCGTGCCGCCGCTGACGATGATGGCGCGTCTCAGTTCGGGCTCTTCGATCGAGCCTCCCAGCTCGACGCCTCCGTCCAGTGACCCGGATACCGAGCCGATGCCCGGAACCAGTTCCGCCAGCAGCGCGAGATCCTGATCGGTCACGTCCAGTGCGACGGATAGGGGCCCCTGTCGATCTATCCCGATTGGCTCCCACGACACAGGTATCGCCGCCGACGCGTGCAGGACGTGAGGCCCGACTGCGACGTTGATCTGCTCTGCCACAAGCGAGTTGCCACTCACCTCGAACCGCGGCACCTGGAGGTTGTCAACGCTCACGCCACCCGCGGACAACCGGGCAACCTCCATCGAGCCGACGACCTCGGGGTGCTCCAACGTGCCCGCGACCGACAGAGACACGTCCGCGGAGCCACCCACTTCCTGCGGCAAGTCCAGCCAGGGGTCGAACAGCTTGGCATGGAGGTTATACGCATCCACCTCCAGCGACAGTGGGCCGTCGAGGTCTATCGTCCCCGTCGCCGTGGCGTACGCATCGCCCTGGCGCGCTTCGAAGCTCCGCACAGCAACGACCCGCCCCTCGACTCCAACCGACGCCGTCGCGTCGGGAAGCGGGGCTCCTGCCAGCGACGCATTGGTCGTTTGTAGCTTCACCTCGCCGGCGAGATCCGGCCACGTGCCCGCGAACTCGGCCTGCGCACTGAGCCTCCCGCGCACCGGCGACGGCGTCCTCGCCGCGGCGTGCGCCGCGTTCCACATCGCCGAATCCTCCGCGAACTGCTCGCCGATCGCCTGTATCGCGCGCCGCAGCCTGGCAAGCCGCGCCTCGTCCACGTCTGCTGTTACGTGCACCGCCTCGGCGTCCCAGTCCGTCGAACCTTTGAGAGAGAAATGCCCAGCGCCTTGCGCGAAGGCGAAGCGGAACTCGTGCCGCTGCGTCTCCGGCGCGTACGCCGCCTCAAGGGCGATGTCAGTGAACTCTTCTCCGTTAACGCTGACCTGTTCCGACTGCGCGTCGAGGGTTATCTGCGGCTGCTCGAGCGTGCCGTTGATCTCACCGCGCGCGGTCAGCCGTCCGGCGACATCGAGCGGCGGGACCTCCACCGACTCAGGCGGCCTGATGCCGGCGAGCTGCACGTCGGCGGCGAACGCCAGTTGCAGGTCACCCTCCAGTGATACCTGCCCCGATGTCGTCACGGTGGAATCGGCGACCTGAGCGGTTGCCCCCGCGATGCGGACCGTGTCGTCGGACAACTCGAATTGTCCCTCAGCGCTGTCAAGCACCCAGCCGTTCCATACCGGGCGGCGCACGACAACCTGGCCGCTCGCCGTGGGCGCGCCGATCGTGCCGCCGATCTTCACGGTTGCCTCAACATCACCGTCGAGATCGGCGGCGATGCCCGCCATGTCGAGGAGATCCGTGAGGTGGGCGTATCCGACGTTGACGGTGGCGGCAATCGCGATGTCCTCGCGCTGCGGGCGGTCAAGCCCTTCCAGCGAGCCCGAGACAACGTACCTCGCGCCCTCCTGGTATACCAGTGCGTTCTCAACCTGAACCGAGGTGCGTGACGCTGCTACCGCGCCGCTCAGAAAGGCAATCGCCTGGCGCTCGAACTCCGGGGATTCGAACTCGAAGTCTATCACCTGGAAGCTGCCTGATATCGTGGGTTCGTCAATCGTGCCCGAGAGCGCTCCCGCAAAATAGCCAACACCGCCGAGCTGCTGATCCTCCATGCCGGCGGCGCGCGCCGCGGCCGCCAAGTCAACACCGCTCGCGCGAATCTCAAGGCTCAGCGCTCGGTCGGCGGCCACGCTGCCCTGCACCACCGCGGAACCGGCCGGCGATTCGACTCGGCCGGAGGCGATGCGTACGTCGCCGCCATTCACTTCCACCACCCCCGACGCCGACGAGAAGGCCAGATCGCCAAACGTGCCGTCGCGCGCCTCGAAGCTCCCGCCGATGCGCAGGCCGTCCTCGTCATAGGTGCCGGCAACGCGCGCTGCGGCGGTCCCCGTCGTCGGCCGCGGGCTCTCGACTTCGGCCGCGGCCAGTGCGCTCTTGACGCTCAACTCGCTGCCCGCAGCCTCGAACGCGATCTCCACCTGGTCTGCGCCGGGCCTGATCCATACGTCCCCCGTGATTCCCCCCCCGATCGCGTCGAGCCTCAGGCCGTGGAGCCATACCGTGCCGTCGCGGTACAGGGCTTGAGCGGATAAATCGCTCGCCGTAATGCTTCTGAATCGCCCTTGCTCAACGCGCAGCGTTCCCTCGACGACGGGATGCTCAAGGCTCCCGCGGACGGCGACTTCGGCGTGACCGCCTTGAGCCGCCAGTTCCGCGGGCAGCTTCAACTTGGCCAGGCGTGCAACGCCATCGGTAGTGAGTCCGTCCGCCTTCACGCGGAGATCGAGCTGCGGCTGCTTGAATCCGGCGATGAGCCCCGAGGCGCTGAACGGCATCCCTCCCGCGGCGCCGTTGAGGTCGAGCAGCCGAACCTGGTCAGGGGCGATCATCGCGGAGCCGTTAAGCGCGCGCAACGGAACCCCGATCTGCGCAACCGTCACCGCGCCGTCCCGCACCTGCGTCCGCGCGAGGTAGTCGAACGATGTGCGACCGTCCACTTCACGCACGGCCCCGCTCAACTCGATATCGGCGGTGCCCGCGAGCATGCGAATGCCCGACAGGGCAAGCTGCCGATCCCACTGCGCGAGGCCCGCGCCGACGATTCGGATATTGAGCGCCGTGCCCGCGGCTCCCGAAGCCCCCGTCACCTCGACGCTTTCCGCAACGCCCTCGCCGACCGCCGCGCGCACACGAAAAGCCATGCCTTGCTCCGGGTGCGGCGTGACTCGACCGCTCACGTCGGCAAGAGCGATCGACAGCGGTCGCTTGATGGCCGCTGGTGGCGACTCATCCTCGAAGACCACCGCGCTGTCGGCGATGTTGATGATTCCCGTGAAACGCGCGACCGGCGGCACCCGCGGCTTGAGCAGGGGAGCGATGTTCCACTTCCCCGTGCGGTCGCGTGCGAGCCTCAGGCGCGCTCCGGTGACGTCGACCCGGTCAATCGCCGCGGCTCCCTGCTTGCCGACAACCAGGTCGCGCAACCGGTAGCGCACCGCCACGCGCCGGGCCTGCAGCAGCGCGCCCTGCTGCAGGCGCTCGCCGTCGGCGATGCGGAGGTCGTGCAGCACCGCCCCGCGCGCCAGTCCGCCCGTGATGCGCCCGACGCGCACCTCCCGCTCCAGCGCCTGGGAGAGTTGACTCTCGATGACCGGCACGAGGTAGGAGGTGAGGTGTTCCCGCCACAGGGCCGCCGCCCCCGCACCAATGATGATGAGAAGGGGAATGAGGATGAGCAGTATCTTCGAGATTCGCCGCATGCTTTGGCTAGTCGGACGGCGGGCGTTAGTGGCCGGCGCGATACGAGCTGCGCACGAACGGGCCGGCCTTCACATCGTCGAAGCCCATCGCCTTTGCTTCTTCCTCGAGCGCCGCGAATTCCTGCGGCTCGATGTACCGTGCGACAGGGAGGTGGCGACGCGTCGGCTGCAAGTACTGGCCGAGCGTCAGGATGCCGACACGCGCCTCCCTGAGGTCGCGCATCACCTCGCGCGCTTCGTCCAACTCCTCGCCGAGACCGAGCATCGCGCCGCTCTTCGTCCGCAGTCCCGCGTTCGCGGCCGAACGCAGCAGCGCCAACGAGCGCTGGTAGTCCGCGCCGGGTCGCACCTCGGGGTAGAGCCGAGGCACGGTCTCCACATTGTGACCGACAACATCCGGCCTCGCCGCGATCACCTGTCGCAGTGCCGCCTCATCGCCCGCGAAATCGGGCACCAGCGTCTCCACGCGTGCGGACGGCAGAGCGTCGCGTAGGGCGGCTACGGTCGCGGCGAATTGGCTGGCCCCGCCGTCCGCCAGATCATCACGTGTCACGGAGGTGACCACAACGTAATCCAGGCCCAACTCGCGAGCCGCGGCGGCAATGCGCTCCGCCTCCTCCGCGTCGGGCGGCCGCGGCCGGCCATGCCCCACCGCGCAGTACGTGCACCCGCGGGTGCAGACTTCCCCCAGAATGAGGAACGTCGCCGTGCCTGCGGCAAAGCATTCACCGACATTCGGGCAACGCGCCTGCTCGCAGATCGTTGACACGCCGCAGCGGCGCAAGACCGGCGTCATGCGCTCCAGAGCCGGCCCCTTGCGGTGGCGCGGTACCAGCCAGGGAGGAAGATGTGTTGACATGGACATCGTGTTCGGAACGATCGCCGCGACGGGCTGCAGCACCACACGTCGCCGCCTTGGGGTCACTTCATGCAGTATAGGAACGCCCATGCGGCCCTGTCAAGCCACAACACACCGCACGCTTCGCCGCAACCAGGCTGCTTTGTCGCGAGCGGGCGCGTCAGGCCGAGTTGAGCTGGCGCAAGTGCGCTCCCGGCAGGCTCAAGGCGAGCCACGGCGCGTGGGCCCCGCGTCAGCGCCACCGCGGCCCGGTGCAAGGCAAGGTGTTGCGACGGATCGAGGGGAATCGGAGTCCCAACTGCGGCAGGAAAGCGACACGCCTGCAGCGCGGAGGTGGGTGGTGACGATTGATCAATCCATACTGATTGTGCCTGTCTTGCTGCTTCTCGCTGTGCCTTGCGCAAGCGGCGAACAGAACCCTCTGGCCACACTCCGGCCCGGTCACCCGCGCCTGCTCGCGAGCGACGACGACATCCGACGGTTGCGCGCGGTTATCGCATCCGATGCCACGGCGCGCGAATGGCACGACTACCTGCGCACCCGCGCGGATGAGATGCTCGGCGAACCGCCGGTCGAGTACAAGCTGATCGGCCCTCGCCTGCTCCACGTCAGCCGCGAGGCGCTGCGGCGCATCGCCACGCTCGCGCTGATCTACCGCCTCGACGGAGAACGCGCCCACGCCGACCGGGCCATCCGCGAGATGATGACTATCTGCGCGTTCAAGGACTGGCATCCTTTCCACTTCCTCGACACCGCCGAGATGACGCACGCCGCCGCCGTCGGCTACGACTGGCTCTACGATTCGCTCACGCCGGAACAGCGCGCGACAATCACACAGGCCATCGTTGACAAGGGCCTCAAACCGGCCCTTGATCGGTACGAGCGCAGCGTCGGTTGGACCACCGGCACGCACAACTGGACCCAGGTCTGCAATGGCGGCATCGGCATCGGCGCGCTCGCCATCGCGGACGAAGAGCCTGAACTCGCGGCGGCCATCCTCAACTTCATCCCGCCGTCACTCCGCAAATCGCTCGACGAATACTCGCCCGATGGCGCGTGGGGCGAAGGGCCGGGCTACTGGGGCTATGGCAGCCGCTACAGCGCCTATCTCCTCGCCGCGCTGGACAGTGCACTGGGCGCCGATTTCGGGCTGTCCGATCACCCCGGCCTCGCCCTCGCCGGAGACTTTCGGGTCTACTCCTGCGGGCCGACATACCGAACGTTCAACTTCGCCGACGCGAGCGAACGCGTGGGCGGCGCGTCACAGATGTTCTGGTTCGCGCGCCGCTACCGCAAGCCGCTCTACTCGTGGTTCGAACGGCAGGTTCCGGCCTCCCCGGATCCGTGGGCGCTGCTGTGGTATGACGCCGAGGGAGACTTCCCGCCGGACCTGCCCCTGGACAAGCTCTTCCGCGGCGTCGAGGTCGCCTTCCTGCGCAGCGCGTGGGCCGATCCGAACGCCGTTTTCATCGGCTTCAAGGGCGGTCAGAACCCGTACAATCACGGCCATCTCGACCTCGGCACCTTCGTCCTCGATGCGCTCGGACAGCGCTGGGCGACGGAGCTCGGTGCGGACGATTACAACTTGCCCGGGTATTTCTTCGAGCCCCAGCGTTGGACGTACTATCGCAACGCCACCGCGGGTCAGAACACGCTGATGCTCAACGGCGAAAACCAGGCGCTGCCCGCGAAGGCGCCGATGATCGCGTTCCACTCGGCGCCGCAGCGCGCGTTCGCCGTCGCCGACTTATCGACCGCGTACCCGATGACGAAGAAGGTATGGCGGGGCGTTACCCTACTCGATCGCAAGCACGTGCTGATTCAGGACGATATCGAGACCGGGGAGGCCGTTGACGTCGAATGGGCGATGCACACGCCGGCGGCGGTGTCTCTTGACGGAGCGACTGCGACGCTCACCCAAGGCGAGGCGTCGCTGACCGCGCGCGTCCTTTCGCCAAACACAGCCGAGTTCGCCATCGCCTCCGCCGACCCGGGCCCGCCGCAGAAGCGCAACGAGGGGATCACGAAGCTTGTGGTGCGCCTGCCGGGCGTATCGGGCGAGGCGCGCCTCGCCATCCTGCTCACGCCTGAGGCAGCGGTGCGCGCACCTGCATTGACGCCATTGGCCGAGTGGGTTAAGCTCGCGGGGCAAGAGTAGGGAGCCAGTGGCGACTGGGGGCAGGCCTGCGAATCTGGCACGGGTCAGAGACGGCTGAGTGCGCCAGGGCTCACGCGGCTAGGCTCAACGTCGATTATGAACATGACTACCCGCGAGCCGCCGCCCATATGTCCCGAAGAAGTCGCGGCCGTCGTGGACCGGCGGGTGCCGGTTGTGCTTCAGCACCTGCAGGAAAACCCGCTCGCGTTTCAGACCGAAGCAATGCACCTCACGTCGCCGACCGTGCTCCTGAGTCAGTACGCCGATCCGCACTCACAGTATCACGGCGACACGGAACTGCTCGCGGCGGCGTGGCGCGAGATCGATCACGTCCTAGGGCAGCGCCAGCCTCAGTTCAGCGCCTACGACACCGCGTTCCAAATGTGGGCGCTCTTCGACTGCTACCGGGCCGCGGAAAGCGTGCTACCAGCATCACAGCTTGCCCGGTTGCGGGAGCTGTTCAGACCCCTTGGCGAGTTGCTGCTGGCCAAGCGCTGGGACTTCGATTCCGACAGCAAGATCAACGTCGCGCTGCTCCAGGCGGTGGGGCTGGGGGTCGCGGGCTGGGCGCTGGACGACGAGCGCATGCGCGGCGAGTCGCGGGCGCGCGCAGAGGCCATTCTCGCCGAACGCTGCGATGAGAACGGCGTTCCCAGCGAAGTCTCCCTGACGTACTCGCCGCAGATGGTGCGGTGGGCCGCGCAGGCCTGTGAGGTCGAGCACCGTCCCCAGTTGTTGCGCCTCATTGCCGGTGTTTCCCGAATCCTTCCCATGTTCATTTACGAGCCGACGCTGGAATTGATGGGGCCGGACTGCCGCGAGCTGTGGAAGGCGGTGTGCCGGTACACGATGGATCAGTGGGTGGTCGGCCTCAGAGTTGCCGCGGCGCTGCTGTCCGACGGGTCCAGCGAATGGCTCGCGCGGGCGCTATTCCGGAAGTGGGAGCGGGACGAGGAGGTGCGCAGCGAGACGTACACTCCGCGCGGCCCGCGCTACATTGGGTGCAAGCGCCATGAGGTGGGCTGGGCCTTTGAGATGGATGCGGTTCAGTACGCTATCGGCACGGCGGAGGCACTGTGTGCCGTGAAACGATGGCTGCGGCAGGAGGTTGCGGCGAGCAGGCCAGCCGTACCATATGAGTACCGTTCGTCACGCCTCTTCATACGTCGCTATGAGAGCGGCTCGGACGTTGCTGCCGTCGGCAACCTTGTCAGCCCTCTGAGCTACTTCACACCATCGGTTGCGTTGCAGGGCCTCGAACTCTGGACCGATGACGAGTTCTTCTGGTGGGACTTCATGGAATTCCTGCCGACAATGGTCTCGGATGATGTGCTCGCGTGCCGTCAGGCACCCTACTCGGCAGCGACTCGCAAGAAGCGGGGCATCCCGGCCTCGGACCGGATTGTCTTCGGCGCAGCCAAAGATGGAGATCAACTGCTCGGCGTGCTCAGCATCAACTGCCGTCAAGAGCTGGTGCCGGGGATTGTGAAGTGGGCCGGCCTGCTGCTGCTTTCGCACAGAGACGGCGAGCTATTCTTCGGGCGCGGGGAGAGCATCGAGCGAGGGCGCGTCCTCGACGAGCAGACGGATTGCGACTGGTTCCTCTACCCATGCGGCGAGGGCCGGCGCTTCGGCTTCGGCATCATCGAACTCAAGACTACCGGTCGGTCAGACCGCCTTAGTAACTACAGCGGTGACTGGTGCGTGCTGGGTCTTTCCGAGAGCGCGCAGCCGCTCCAGGGACTCCGGGCATTCGCTGTCCTCGCTATCGGCCCTTGGGAAGGCTCGCCTGAGAGCTACGCGAAGTGGCTGAAGGAGTGGCACGCGGAAGCGTCGCGCGACCGGTGCATTCTCACGGCGCCGGATGGCCGCATCATAGAACTGCCCTTTCCGGCACTCGCGTGACAGTGGACACGGGTAGAACGAGACCAGATGGGCGTATGCTCCGCGGCTAAGCCCGCGCATTCACGTAATCAAGCAGTTGCTGATGCAGCGTCGGGTTGCCGGCGGCGATGAGCGATCTCACGGATCCGGTTCCCCCTGTCAGAACCGGCGTGGAATCGAGCGACTCGCCGTAGGCATCGGTCACGACGCAGCCCGCCTCGCGCGCGACGAGCACAGCGGCGGCGATGTCGTACGGGCACAGCCCCATGACCGCCCCGCGCCCGGCGGCGGCGAACGCGGCGCGCGTCTCGGGCCGGTCGCGGTAGATGCGGTTGGCGATGTCGAGCGCGGCGTCGAGCTGCCCGGTCACCAGCCGCGTCAGCGAGAACGCGATGCTGTTGCAGGTGTGGAAGCCGCCGGTGAGTGACGTCTGATCCACCAGCTCGCCCATCACGTCGAACAGCGGCCGCGCGGGCCTGCCCACAATGCCCAGGCTCCAGGCGATGTGATGGATGTCGGTCTGGGTGGACAGCCGCGGCCGCAAGCTGCGGCTTCCCTCGCGCCAGCCTGCGCCGCATCCCCGCTCGGCGGAGAAGACGCGGCGCCCGACGATCTCAGCAAGACACGCATGGGTTACATCGCCGAGGGTCAACGCCTCCGGCTTCGCGAGCGGCGCGCCGCACACCGCCGCCACCGACACCATGCACCCCTCGAAACCGGACCGCGCATTGCGCGTCCCGTCAATGGGGTCAACGACGAGCACCGCTTCCGGTTCACCCGAGCCCATGGACACCAGGCCGCGATCCTCGGAGTAGTAGAGCAGCGAGCGCCCCGACCGCCGCAGGAGCGCCTCCAGGCGGCGCTCGGCGACGCGATCCACCTCGAACGTCGCATCGCCCGCGGCGGCGGTGCCGACAATGCCGCGCCCGCGCAGCCCGATCACCCACGGCCGCACGGTCCTCCGGATGCTTACCGCGATATGTTCAAGAAAGGCACGCATGGTCAACCAGCCCTGAGCGCAAAGACCACCGACATCACCCGCAGCGCTGCACCGCCCGGCTGAGGCACGTGCGTCTGCGGATGCAGTTCTCTCTTTCAGAACGATCCGCGTTCATCCCCGTTCATCTGCGGCACAATCCTTACCCCCGCGCCAGCGACGCGATGGCGTCGGCCATGTAGTCGAGATCATCCTGCGTCAGCCGCGGATGGATAGGCAGCGTAATCAGCCGCTCAAAGGCGGCCTCCGCAATCGGGCATTCGCCCTCGGCGTGACCGCGCCTGCGATACGCGGTCGTCCAGTTGAGCGGGATGTAATGCGTTCCCGCCTTGACCCCGTGTTCGTGCAGCAGCCTGCGCATCAACTCCGTCTTGCCCATGCCGAACACGTCCGCCTCAACCAGCGCGAGGTAGAGATGAAAGACGTGCTTGACCTCCGGCGCGACATACGGCGGCGTTATGCCGTCTACCTCGCCAAGACGCGCGGACAGGTGCCGCGCATTGGCGATGCGCCGCGCGTTGAGATCGTCGAGCTTGCGCAGTTGAATCCGCCCGACCGCGGCCTGCATGTCCGTCATCCGCACGTTGTAGCCCGCGTCGTCGAACTCCTGCCACCATAAGCGCTCGTCGCGCGGGACTTTGGTCTCGTCAATCGGCAGGTACTTGAGGCTCCCGCCGAACACGCGGCAGCAGTGGGAGCGATACGACGCGACGCGCTCCGCGAGCGCATCGTCGTTCGTCGTGACCATGCCCCCCTCGCCGAGAGTTGACATGTTCTTCTGCTCGTGGAAGCTGAAGCACGCGATGTGTCCGAGGCCGCCCGCCTTGCGCCCCTTGCACTCGCCGCCGGGTACGTGCGCGGCATCCTCGACAATGGCCAGGCCGTGCTCGTCGGCGAGAGCCATGAACCCATCCATGTCGGCGCACTGGCCGTAGAGGTGCACGGGCACGATCGCCTTGGTGCGCGGCGATACCTTCTCCGCCGCCGCCCGCGGGTCGAGATTCAGCGTCCGCGGGTCAACGTCCGCGAACACGACGGTGGCCCCGCGCGTCGCGGCTGCGTTTGCGGTGGCGACCCATGTCAAAGGCGTGGTGATGACCTCGTCCCCCGGCTCGACGCCGATGGCGGTGAGCGCCATCTCGAGCGCGGCCGTGCCGTTGGTGACCGCCAGCGCGTGCTTGACCCCGATATACTCCGCGAACTCGCGCTGGAAGGCCGCCACCTCGGGGCCGGCGGTCGGCGCGTCGCACGCGAGCACATCCAGCACGGCCTGCGCTTCCTCGAGGCCGTAGATGCTGCCGAAGCGCGTCTGCAAGTCGCGAACAATCCCAGGTTTCTTCTCTGTCATCCCATCACATCCGACCGCCACGTGTGTGGCGGCACTGCCTTCACGACGTCTCTATTCCCCGCCGAGTCGTGCAATCCATGTTTCCGCCGAACGTAGAGAGGCATCGGCGGCTACTCCGCGACCTGCCCCATCACCCGCGCCAGGCCATCGTCCGGCTCGAGCAGCCGCGTGCGCAGCAGCGCGCGGGCGCGGTCGGTGTTGAACGAGACGTCCTTCGGTCGCGGCGCACGGCCGGGGATGGCCTCCGCCCGCCGGTCCTCCACCAACGCGGCGTCCGCTCCAAGCCGCCGCGCGATCTTCACCGCGAATTCATGACGGCTGATGCGCTCGCGCGGCCCGAGGTGCAGCACTCCGGTCGTGTCCATGCCTGCCAGTTCGACCAGCGCATCCGCGCACGTCAGTGCGTCAATCGGGGTGCGAAACTCGTCCGCGGGTTGGTTGGTCGGCTCTCCGGCGCGCAGCTGCTCCTCCACCCTGGTCAGGAACGACGCACCGCCGGTGCGCGGGTAACCGTACGCCATCGAGATGCGCGTGATCAGCGCCGCGGGGCAAAGCACGCGCGCGGCATGCTCCGCCGCGACCTTGGTGCGGCCGTAGACGTTGAGGGGATTCGGCGGGTCGTCCTCGACGTAGCGTCCTGCCTGCCCGTCGAAGACCGTGCTGGTGGAGATGAGAATCAGTCGCGCCCCGATCTGCGCGGCGGCACGAGCAGTATTCGCCGTGCCGGACGCATTTACCCGCCACGCGAGGTCGGGGTTGCGCTCGCTCTCGTCCACGTCGCCGATGGCAGCGCAGTGGATGATTGCGGCGGGGAGCGTCTCGCCGATGACTGCGGCGACCGCGCCCCCGTCGGCGATATCCATCTCGCGAAACTCGACATCCCCAACCGGCGCGGCCTCACGCCGGTCGGCGTTGATGACGCGCCAGCCCGCCGCCGCCCCCGCGGCGAGCACGTGGCCGCCGATAAACCCCGAACCCCCGGTCACCAATAACGCTGCGCTCAAGCCTTGTTCTCCTCTTCAACCGATCGCTCCGCGGTCGCACTGGGGCGCATGCTACCTCGCCCTGCCCGTGACCGCTCGTTGCCTGCGCCGCCGCGATCGCTGCCACAGCGGCTCGGACAACTGGGATTCCCACGCGGCGAGCGATTTCGCCAGGCTCGCGACGACGCCGGGCTCGCGCTCGGCGCGGTCGTCGGTTTCGCCGATATCCTCGGTCAGGTTGTACAACCGGGGTGGCTGATCTGTCGGGGCAATCAGCTTCCACTCGCCTCGGCGCACCGCGCGCGGTGCGCCGAACCGCCAGAAGAGAACATCGTGCGGCGGCTGCGACTTCTCGCCCGTGATGTGCGGAATCAGGTTCACGCCGTCTATCGCGCGCCCGCCGCGCAGTGCGCCTCCGCCGGCAGCCGCTGCTGTGGGCAGTATATCAAGCGCTGTCACGGGGTGGCCGTACGTGCGTCCCCCGCGCACCCGCCGCGGCCATTGAAGGATGAACGGCACCCGGATCCCCCCTTCGAGCACCGTGCCTTTCACGCCGCTCAGGGGCGCATTGCTCGAAGCGTTGCCCGAGGACGGCCCGCCGTTGTCGCTGAGGAACAGGACCAACGTATCCCGGTACAGCCCGGCGTTCTTCAACTCGCGGATTACCGCGCCGACGCCGTCGTCCATCGCGCTGAGCATTGCCGCGTAGGTGCGCCGCTTGCTGTCGGCGATTGCGGGGAATCGGTCGAGGTA
>CP070648.1:4629819-4632393 GCA_020354555.1 Armatimonadota bacterium
CCTCCTCACCTACTGAGCGTCCGCCACCCCCGCCTGCGGGCACAGCGCCAGGATCACGCACCTGCTGCACCACGGCCGCCGCGCAATGCAGATGTTCCGCCCGTGCAACGTGCCCAGCACCCCGCATGCGATCCATTCCCGCTTCGGCAGCAGCTCCATGAGATCCGCCTCGATCTTCTCCGGCGTCTTCTCCCGCGACAGCCCGGTGCGCCCGGCGAGCCGCTGAACGTGCGTGTCCACGACGATCCCCGCCGCAATGCCCATTGCGCTGCCCAGCACTACGTTCGCCGTCTTCCGCGCCACCCCCGGCAGCACCACCAGATCGCTCATGCTGCGCGGCACGTCGCCCCCGTGCTTCTCCGCCAGCTCCTTGCCGATCTCGACCAGCGACTTCGCCTTCTGATGGTAGAAGCCCGTCGCCCTAATCTCCTGCTCCAGCTTCCCCGGGTCCGCCTTCGCGTAATGCGCCGCTGTTGGGTAGCGCTTGAACAGCGTGCGCGTGACCTCGTTCACCTTCTTGTCCGTGCACTGCGCCGCGAGCACGGTCGCCACCAGCAATTCCAGCGGGTTGCTGAACTCCAGCTCGATGCGCGCATCCGGCCGCGCCCGCTTCAATTCCCTCAATATCGCCCGCGCCCGCTGCGCGCGCTCCTCCTGTGTCTCCCTCGCCATCAGTGTCTCACCTCGGCGCTTCGCTCTCCATCTTCACCAGCCATACTTCCTGAGGTCGCAGGTCGGCGATGAATGCGACGCCCGCCGTGCCGTCTGGCCGCAATCGCACGGGTCGGTCGTTCAGCAGCTCCGTCGCCGACGCGCCGGTCATATCGAGCGCCTCCGCGTCAACCGCGATCCGCGTCTGCTTCGCTCCATCGCTCGCATTCATGACCGTCAGGTACACCACGCCCTGCCGCGGTCCGTAGCGCTCCACGTACACTTCGGGGTCATCGCTCCGGGCGTGCGTCACCGGCTCCCATCCGGCGCGCGCGATCTCCCGGATCAACGGCATGTAGCGCTTGAACAACTCCCGGTCACGATTATACAACGTGGGCCGCGCCCAGTACGGATCATCCGCCGCATTGTGGCTGAAGAAGCCCGGGAAGATGCCATAGAACAGGCAGTGCCGGAAATACCGCTCCGTGTACTCGCGCGGGAACTTGTCGTACTCGCTGTTCATCAACAGGCAGTACGGCTTCTGATAACACAGTCCCCGCCGCAGCATCATCACGTCGTCCGACTGCGGGTGCAATTCCCCGTCGCGCAGCCAGTTCGTCTCGGTCCCCATGACATCCAGCAGCGCCGCGAACTGGGCATACCGCCACAGCGCCCCGTTAGCGAACATCAGCTTCTCCGCGTCGTGCATCCGCCGCGCGCACTCCGCGATGAACTCGTACGTCCCGAAAATCAGCGCCTGCCCGCACCGGCCGGTCGCCGGCTCGAACACCAGCGGGATCTCCACATCGCGCCAATGCTCCCGCCGGAAGTTCAGGTACTCGCACCCCATCTCCATCGAATCAATGTACGTGCCGGAGACGGCCGGCCGCGGCCCTGTGCTCGCCTCGAACGCCGTGTTCGCAAGCAGGTTTCCGCCGCCGTCACCTACACGCAGCTCCGGCCGCGCGAACCACGCCCGCCCCGCGTGCGGCGCCCGCAGCAGCATGTGAAACTGCACCTGCGCCACTGGCTTCGGCGGGTCAATCCGCACCTCCCCCACCTCCCAGTCGTGCGTCCCCGTCGCAAACGGCGCGACGAACGCATAGCCCGGCGTCCCGTCGGCGTACAGCAGGTCGAGGTACAGCGAATAGTCCACACCCCCATCGCCGGTCACGCGATCCGCCTTGCTCCAGGTCCGCGCGACCATCGGCTCCTGCCGCGGCGGGGTGAGAATCACGGTCTGGCTCGCGCCCGACGATACCCCAGGCGCGTTCTCGCAGCGCAGCGCGGTCGCGCCATCCGGGCCGCCGCCCGGCTCCACCACATAGCCCCGGTCCCACGCCCGCCACTCCGCCAGCGGCCAGCGCTCCCCCGACATCGCCCGCTCGATATCGGCAAACATCACTTGCGCTTTGTTGGTGCGATGCTCCTCGCTCAGCGGCACGCCCGGCGCCGGGTTGAGAATGAACAGCGCGCCATCACACCACGGCGCCTTGAGCACGTGTACGACCGGCTGGCCGTCGGCGCCCTGCACGATCGAGGTTCGTGTCGCCGCCGCGTAGCTGGTCTCGGGAGCCGCGCGCGCCTTCTCCTCCAGCAGCGCCTCCGCCGCCTCGCGCGTGCGCGGCGCATCCTGCGGCATCGCCATCCAGTAGCTCACCGGCTCCACGTACACGAAGCTGTATATCCCGTGCGCGCTGTCGAAGGGTACGTTGTTCGTGCCCTCCTTGAACGCGAAGCCGAAATCATCCCACCCCTCGACCGACGCGATGTCGGCGAACGGCATCCACATCCCCTCGCGCTCCACGCGCTTGACGAAGCACTCCGCGAAGATCTCGTAATAGCGCGCCAGTGCCGCTCTCATCCCCCACTCCGGTTCAAACGCGTAGAGCACGAACTCGAACGACGCCTCGTGCGGGAACC
>CP070648.1:4632493-4636963 GCA_020354555.1 Armatimonadota bacterium
ACAGCCCGGCCGGGGGGAAACACAGCGCCAGCAGCGCGCCGGACAGCGCGCACAGCCCGACCGCGCTCCACAGAGATAGAGACTTCGTGCCTCGAATCGATCTCATTGCGTCGCCAGAGAGCCAACCCCGTCCCGGTGCGCCCGAACCCCGAGCCATTCCCGCCAATCGGGTTCCGGGCGCGATTGCAGCCTCGGGCCGCACCCTCCCATCGCCCTCCGGGCGCGATTATAGCTTTGGGCCGCGTCGGCCGCAACTCGCGCGCTGCACCGTACCTGGGCGCGCGTCGCAGCGCCGCTGTCCCGTGCGTCGCGGTCCCAGGCCCGAAGACGCAGGAGCATTTGCATCGCTCCCGGTCTGTCGGCTATAATGCGCTACCATGCCCGCGTGCGTGGAGATCACAGAAGTCAGTGTCACGTATCCCAACGGCGTGACGGCCCTGTCCGACATCAATCTCACGATTGAGGAGGGCGAGTTCGCCTTCCTCGTCGGCCCCACCGGGCACGGGAAGTCCACGCTGATGAAGCTCCTCTACCGAGAGGAGGTCGCGGCGAGAGGGAAGGTGCTGGTGTCCGGCTGGGACGTGGCTCGGCTCTCTCCTTCCCGCGTCGCCCGGCTGCGCCGCCGGGTCGGCGTCGTCTTCCAGGACTTCCGCCTGCTCCCGCGCACGGCATGGGAGAACGTCGCGTTCGCGCTTCACGCCACCGGCATCTCCTACCGCGAGGTGCTGCGGCGCGTGCCGCACGCGCTGTCCGAGGTGGGCCTGCTCGACAACGCCGACGATCATCCCTCCGCTCTCTCCGCGGGGCAGCAGCAGAGCCTGGCGGTGGCGCGCGTGCTCGCCATGCGCGCTCCCCTCATCCTCGCCGACGAGCCCACCGGCAACCTCGACCCCGCTTCCTCCACTCACGTCATGAGCTTGCTCGCCAAGACCAACGAGCAGGGAACCACAGTGCTGGTCGCCACGCACAACCCGGGCATCGTCGATGCCATGCGCCGGCGGGTGATCGCGCTGCGTCGCGGCCGCATCTCTAGCGATACCCCCGAAGGCGGGTACCCGGATGATCTGGGACGCGGTTGATTTCGTCTGCCGAGAGACGGCGCTCCATCTCAAGCGCGAGCGCTTGATCGGGATCGCGACCGTTTCCACGGTCGGCGTCCTGCTGCTAGTGCTGGGGGCCATCGCCCTGTTCCTGCTCGACCTTCGCCTCTGGACCGGCCGTCTCTCGGGGGAGATCCAGGTCCGCGCCTACTTCGCGGCCGACTTCCCGCGCGAGGAGGCGCAGAAGGCGGCGGAGGAGATCGCGGACTGGCCCGAGGCTGATTCGGCCATGTTCGTCTCGAAGGAGGAGGGCTGGGAGGAGCTGAAGGGCAAGCTCGCCAGCGGCGCGAGGCTGGGGGATGACTTCCGGGATCGCCTTCCCGACGCGGTATGGGTCCGCCCGAGCGACCTCAACCTCGTCGCGGCGCTGGCCGAGAAGCTCGAAGGGGTGGACGGCGTGAAGACCGTGAACCCCAGTGCGGCCGAGGCGAAGCGCACAGGCGGCTTCACGCAGAGCCTCGCGCGGTTCAAGCGAGTGGTCTCCTGGGCCGGGGTCGTGGTGGCCGTGCTGATCGTCGTCGCAAGCACGTTCATCGTCCACAACACGATTCGGCTCGCCCTCCACTCGCGCTGGCGCGAGATCTACATCATGCAGCTCGTGGGCGCGACGCGCGCCACCGTCGCCGCTCCCTTCCTGCTGGAGGGCATGATCCAGGGCCTCGCCGGGTCAGCGCTCGCCTGCTGCATCCTCATTCCAGCTCACATGTATCTCCGCGACCTCTCCGCCCGCGCCGCTCCGTTCTTCTTCCTGCTGCCCGACAGCGCACTGCTCCCCTTCACCCTCTACCTTCTCCTCGCGGGCGCGGTGCTCGGGCTCACCGGCTCCGCAGTCTCGATCCGCCGCTATCTCCGCCAGAAGCCCGAGTGGCACGGATAGCACATTCCCCCGTCGCGCGGCGTTGACACCGGCCGCCGACTCAGGCTAGAGTCGCGCGAGATGCTCGTCACACACCATCGCTCGGGAGTGTACACTGTGTCACACACCACTCGATACCTGCTCGGCGCACTCGCGCTGGGGCTCCTCACACTCGTCGCCGCGGGCTGTCGCGCCCCCGGAGCGTCGCCCTCCGGCTCGCCGCCGGTCACCACGTCGCCGGGCAGCCCGGCGCCCGACTTCTCTCTCGTCAGCCTCGACGGCGATGCCTACAGCCTCGCGGACCTGAAGGGCAAGCCCATCGTGCTCAACTTCTGGTCGTCCACCTGCCCGCACTGCGCGACGGTCGCGCCGTACCTCCAGGATCTACACACCCAGCACGCGGATCAGGGCCTCGTGGTCCTCGGCGTTGCCGGGCTCGACTCCGAGACCGCCCTCAGGGACAAGGCATCCTCGCTGAAGATCACGTACCCGATCGCGATCAGCCCGGACACCGGGCGCGCCTACGACGTAGCCCGCATCCCCCTGACTTACTTCATCGATCGAGAGGGGAACATCTCAGAGTCGATCCGCGGCGCGCAGCCGCGCGGGCAGTTCGAGGACGCGGCGCAGAAGATCCTCTGAGCGCGGTCCGCGCGCATCTGCGCGACGGCCGCGGAAGCTGCGGGCGCACCTGCCAATGGCAGGTGCGCCCTTTGCCTGCGTGTCAGCCACGCCGTGTAGTGCGTGGTCTGGAAGTGCTCCCTCAAGAACGCCGCGCAGTGCGTGGTCTGGAAGTGCTCCCTCAAGAACGCCGCGCAGTGCGTGGTCTAGAAGTGCTCCTTCAGGAACTTGAGATTGCGCGCCGCGGCGGCGACCGGGTCATCGGTGGCGGGGGTCTCAAGTACGAGATAGCTATCGTATGCTATCTCGTCCAGCGCTTGCTTTACGGCCGCCATGTCAACGCGGCCCTCTCCCATGTACTCGCCCCGCGGATCCTTCGCGTGCACCTGCGCGATCCGGGAGCCGAGGGCCTTGATCTCGGCGACCGGGTCGCCGCCGAGCGACAGGCCGTTGCCGAAGTCGTAGTAGACCTGGACGGCGGGCGAGGCCACGCCGTTGGCGATCTCCAGCAGCGCCTCCGCTGTTCTCCCGCTCCCTCGACCGACGTTCTCGACCGCCAGGCACACCCCCGCCTCCTCCGCCGCCGGCGCCGCCTTCTTCAGCTCCTCGATCCACATCGCACGCGCGGCGTTCTGATCCTCGCCCTCCGCGCCCGGCGTGATCGGCACCAGGATGACCTTCCCGCCCAGCGCCGCGCACCACTGGATGGCGTCGGCGGTGAATCCCTGCGCCCGCGCTCTCACCGCGGCGTCGGGATTGGCGAAGCTGTACGTCCAGAACGTGCCGAGGCACAGCGACGCCAGCTCCACGCCGGCTTCGGCGAGCAGTCGTTCGATCTCCGAGCGACCTCCACCGTCCCACAGCATGTTCTGCTCGTAGTCGGCCCCGATGTCCAGCTCCACCCCGTCGAACCCCACCTTCCCGGAGTTCCGGATGACGTCCGGGTACGGCCCCGGCATCGAACTGCTCATCAACCCGTATTTCATGGCGCCCTCCAGCATACCGCGGCCCGGCGTGGCGCGCCGGCCGTTCGCAGACTGCGGGTTCGCCGCGTGCGCCATGCCGCCTGCCGCGGGGCGCCGCCCCCCGGCGAACCCGATGGCGCGCGCGTCGCGTTTGTATGCTCTCGCGGTGACAGGAAACCGCGGCCGGCGCGGGAACCCAGGTTACCGATCGCCCGCGCTGGAGACGCTGCATGCAGGAGATCGGCCTCGCGCTACTGCTCACGACGCTCGCCGGGCTGTCAACGACCGTCGGCGCGGCCATCGCATGGCTCGTGCGGCGGCCGGGGCCGGCGTTCATGGCGCTCAGCCTCGGCTTCTCGGCCGGCGTGATGCTGTACGTGTCGTTCGTCGAGCTGCTGACCGCGGGCATCGAGGAGATCGGCCTGCTGTGGAGCCAGGTTGCGTTCTTCGCCGGGGTTGGTGCGATGCTGCTCGTGGACGCGCTGATCCCGCACTCCTACAAGGGCGAGGAGGACCCCGGCATGGGCGTCAAGGACGCGCGCCTGCTGCGCACCGGCCTGTTCGTCGCGCTGGGGGTGGGGATCCACAACTTCCCCGAGGGCTTGGCGACCTTCGCCGCCACGCTCAGCAGCGTGCAGCTCGGCGCGGCGATCGCCGTCACCGTCGCCATCCACAACATCCCCGAGGGCATCGCCGTCTCCGCCCCCATCTACGCCGCCACCGGGAGTCGCACGAAGGCCTTCGGCTGGTCGTTCCTGTCCGGCCTCGCCGAGCCGCTGGGGGCGGCCGCCGCCGCTCTGGTGCTGCTGCCCTTCCTGGCCCCGGGAGTGCTCGGCGCGCTGCTGGCGCTCGTCGCCGGCTTCATGGTCTTCATCGCCCTCGACGAGCTGCTCCCCGCCTCCCACGCGTTCGGCAGAGAGCATCTCAC
>CP070648.1:4637063-4644709 GCA_020354555.1 Armatimonadota bacterium
AACCGCCACATGATAGGCAGTGCCCGGCGTGTCAAGAAAGCCCACCTCCAGGGGCGCCGCGGGGTCGGAAACGTCAATCACCCGCAGGCCGGCTGACCCATCCGCGACGTAGGCATACCCGCCCGCGACCGCCACCCCATAGGCATAACCCGGCGTGTCGCAAAAGCCCACCTCCAGGGGCGCCGCGGGGTCGGAGACGTCAATCACCCGCAGGCCGGCAGACCAATCCGCGACATACGCATACTCGCCGGCGACCGCGACGTCGTTTATGCTGCCGAGTGTGCCGTAGTAGCCGATTTCCACGGGCTGCGCAGGGTTCGAGATACTAATCACCCTGAGGCCGGCATCATAACCCGCGACATAGGCGTACCCGCCCGCGACCGCCACTCCCACGGCCAGGCTTGGCGTGTCTAGGTAACCGACCTCCACCGGTGCCGCGGGGTCGGAGACGTCAATCACCCGCAGCCCGGCAGACCCATGCGCGACGTAGGCGTACCCGCCCGCGACCACCACATGATGGGCAGTGCCCGGCGTACCCCAGGAGGCGACCTCGACCGGCGCCGCGGCATTGGAAACGTTAATCACGCGCAGTCCGCTGGCACCATCCGCGATATAGGCATACCCGCCCGCGACCGCCACATGATAGGCAGTGCCCGGCGTGTCAAGAAAGCCCACCTCCAGGGGCGCCGCGGGGTCGGAAACGTCAATCACCCGCAGGCCGGCAGACCCATCCGCGACGTAGGCATACCCGCCCGCGACCGCCACCCCATAGGCATAACCCGGCGTGTCACAGGAGCCGACCTCCACCGGCGCCGCTGCATTCGAAACGTTGATCACGCGCAGTCCGCTGGTACCGTCCGCGACGTAGGCATAGGCCCCCGCGACCGCCACGCCTACCGCCTCGCCCGGCGTATCACAGAAACCGATCTGGCGTGGCTGGCCGGGCGAGGAAACATCCACGACAGTCATAGCGCCTAAGGCCGCAATGTACGCGTAATCGCCGTTAACCGCGACGAAATACGGCAGGCCGCCGCCAAGTTGCCCCACCAGCGGCCAAGCGCCGCCCTCGGCGCGTGCAGGTTGCGGAGCGATCAGTGGAATCAGCGAAGACACGGCGAGCGCAACGAGGTGTGACAACCGAATAACGAATGCGCGGTTCATGCTGTACCCCGGTCGGCTGATGCCCGGCCGTGGAGCCGCTGCGGCTGCCGTGCCGGATCTGAACGCACTTCCACGGTAGACCGGTAAGTACCTGCTATAGCCCGGATAGCCTAGCCGCCAGTCCCGTTTGTCAACGGCAGCGCGGGCATCTACTGCGGCCAGGGGAATGCGCTGTGCCAGGCGGGTTGTTGAGCTTCAGCGTTCTTGGGACGATTCCGAGGCTGAATTAGGGTGCACTCCCGTGTCCCGGCTCTCGATTATTGTTCCCTCCGCGCGAGCTTGCGGCAGTGCTCGCGCGTTGCCACCAGGGTCCGAATCTGGAGTGCTTTTCTCCGCGCCAGGATGGCTTCCCTGTGGGCGGAGCGGCAGGAATGCCCGCCTCATCTACCTAAAACTGCAACATGCCGAATGTCCCAACAGCGCGCAGGACGTCCAGGAGAGAGTTCTTGAAGACGGCAGGTCTGACAACTTTGGCGACGGCGGCATTAGGCGCTGCGCCAAGTGTCCGCGGCAATGAGGCGTCGCGCCGATCAAACATCCTGCTTATCCAAACCGACAGTTGGGACGGCCGTGTGCTCGGATGCATGGGCCATCCGGCCACGCGCAAGGCGACACCCAACCTGGATGCGCTGGCGGCTCGCGGGGTGTTGTTTCGGAACGCCTACTGCAACGCCCCGATCTGTTGCCCGTCGCGGGCGAGTATGTGGAGCGGGCGGTACACCCATCACTGCGAAGGGTGGAACAACCACAAGGGCCTATCGAAAAGCGACGCGACTTTCCGCACGCAACTCGAGGCGGCGGGATATCGCACGCAGACCTATGGGAAAGAGGACTATCTCTCCGGGGGGCACACGGTCCGGGCGCGGGTGTCGGCCTGGACGCGGTCGGCAAACATCACGCGGCCTCAGTACCGAATGGCCGGACCCGAGTTGATCGCGGGCGACGAGGCGCGGGTGCATGAAAAGGACTGGAGAAACACGGATCGAGCCGTGGCGTGGCTTGAAAACGCCGCGAAGTCGCCGGGCACTCCCTTCACCCTCTACCTCGGCATCAGCGCGCCGCACCCGCGGTTCGTGACGTCTGAGAGGTATTACGATCTGATTGAGAAGACCGGCGTGACGATTCCGCCCGCCGACAAGCAGGACCATCCGGCCATGGCCTATCAGCGTGCGGTGAAGAACTGGATGCACGGATTCTCTGAGGGCACGGTTCGGCGGGTGAGGCGAATCTACTACGCGATGTGCGCTGAGGTGGACGCGATGATGGGCGAGGTACTCGCGGCGTTGGAGCGCACGGGCCTGGCGCAAAGCACTTATGTGGTCTTCACCAGCGACCACGGCGAGAACGCCCTCGAACACCGCCAGTTCTACAAGATGAACCTCTACGAGTCCTCGGCGCGCATTCCGCTGATTGTGGCAGGGCCCGACGTGCGACACGGCGCTGAAGTGACTGCGCCCGTGTCGCTCGTGGACATCCATCCTACGTTGATGGATATGGCCGGCATCACCCAGCCTGACGGGCTCGACGGACACTCGCTGATGCCCGAACTCGCCGAAGGTTCCGCTGCCCGACCGGACTGGGTGTTGGGCGAATACCACGACACCACGTGTAACACGGGTGCGTTCATGCTGCGACGCGGCGACTGGAAGTACATCGCGTATGTGGGCCTGCCGCCCCAGCTCTTCAATCTCAAGGACGATCCCGAGGAAGTGACGAACTGCGCGGAGACCACTCCGGCGGTGGTCGCGGAAATGGACGCACACCTGCGCCGCATCGTTGACTACGAAGCCGTTGATGCGAAAGTGAAGGACTATGACCGCGAAGCCTTCCGCCGCTGGCGAGACGAAGAGCGGAAGACCAGGACGTATGAGGAAACCATGGCGCGCATCTTCAGCGGGTGGGATGACCTCGAGCCCGGAGACGTTGTTGCCTGGGCGGATGAGGATGAGGCGCGCATCGAGGCCTGGCTTGAGACTTCGCGGACGCCTTCGCCTCTCAGCCCGGTGCCCAGTGAGACAAAGCAGGAGTAGTGCTGTTCGTCGCCAGCTTCAGTGGGACGAATCCGATGGCGCATTAGAGCACAGCAAGGTGTTCGGTGTTCTGGTCACGCTCGATAAGGCCGACCCGGCCCGCCTGCGCCCCGGCGTGACCGTAGGTCTCGAGATGGTGCTTGGCGGCGTGAACCATGCCGTCATGGTGCCGACTCGCGCCGTGTTCAAGGAGAAACAGCGCTCGCTCGTGTATCTCGCCCAGGGGGGCACGTTCGAGCGCGTGCCTGTCACGACCGGCATGCGCAATGACTGCGCATCGAGGTCCGGGGGCGACCCCGCGCCGGCGACCGTGTGGCGCTTGACATTGGCCGACGGTCTAGGTCAATATCGCTGCCGGCGGTGCGCTCCAAGGGAACGATTGGTGGCCTTTGGACCTGTGGTTTTGGAATGATCTTTCTTTGAGGACGCCTGACCCGGAGGGGAGCCCAGCATGTCTGAACGCTGTACGCGGCGAGAGTTCTTGGGTGTGAGTGCGATGGGTGGCTTGCTGTTGGCCACTCGCCCATGGGCGACGTATGCCTCCGCCTCTCAAACGGCGTTTCCGCAGCCCAGCGGGAAGTCGCGGATTTGCGCGATGTTCACGGGCACCCCCGGCCCTGCGGATCGCGGCTGGGGGGCGGATGCCTCCCAGATGAAGGCGGCGAAGGCGGCCCTGCTGGAAGCGGAAAAGAAGCTGGGCAACGTGGTCCTGGTGATGGGCCGGTCCCGCAGCGCACAGCAAACGGCCGCTCTTTTGGATCAAGCCGGCCGCGACACGCCCGTGCTGGCCATCAATCTCCAGTGCTTTGCTCTGACGCAGGTGGTGGGGCCCATCTTGGAGCGCAAGGTTCCGCTGGCCGTGTTTTCCCTTCCCGCCAGCGGTCATGATTGGATGTATCCGCCGCGCTGGCAGCGGGCCGGCCATCGCGTGACATTGCTGGCGAGCAGCGACTACGGCGAACTGGAGCGCGCGCTGCGGCTCCTGCGGGTGATCCCCATGATGCAGGAGACGCGAATCCTCCTCTTCCCGCCCGCCCATGGGACCGCGCCCGCCTGCTCCCCCGAGCAGGTCAAACAGCGCCTGGGTGCCGAGGTCGTGCCCGTGGAACAGACGGTGTTCGATGAGATGCTGGCCGGCGTGGAGGTGGATGCCGTGCGGGCCGAGGCCGAACGGTGGATCCGGAGGGCCAGACGGGTCATCGAACCCACCAAAGAAGACATCACCAAGGCGGCCCGGGTCAGCGTGGCCCTCCAGCGGTTGATGGAGCAACATCGAGCTCAAGGTCTGGCCGTGGGGACCTGCATGGGCTGGCTACCGCGCGGCTTCCCCTGCCTGGGCTTCAGCCGACTCCGTGACCGCGGCATCCCCGCCGCGTGCGAAGGAGACATGGACTCGCTGCTGACGATGATTCTCTTCCAATACGCTTTCGATGAGCCCGGCTTCCAGGGCAACGCGACGTTCGATACCTCGCGCAACGCCTTGTGGACGGCACACTGCACGGCACCCTTGAAGATGGCAGGGGCTGACGGCACCGAGGCCCCCTATCTGCTGCGAGGACACTCCGAGCTCGGCGGTGGCTGTGTCCTCGAGGTCCGGTTGCGCGCGGGCCAGACGATTACCCGCGCGAAACTGATTGATCTGGACACCATCTTGCTCTCCTCCGCGAAGATCATCGAGGTGCCCGAGAAGTCGGTCCGCGGCTGCCGTACCCAGATCGTCACCAAGGTCCGGGACGCGGCGAAGATGGCCCTACAGTGGAGCAGCGCACTGGAAACCGAGGACGCCATGACGCTCTTGCACCGCGTGGTCTTCTATGGCGACCACACGCTGAGTGTCCGCCATCTTGCCGATCTGATGGGGCTGAAGGTATTCGAAGAAAGGTAAGAGTCGCGGTGAAGGCTGGGCAGTCGTGCCGTCCGGTCAACCATCGAGAGCTATCGAGGTTCTTGTGTTATAGAAATGCCTCGTGGGCTTCGGCGCTCGTCTCAATGACCTCGTCCGGAAGAGTGTCTGCGGCAGCGAACGCCGCGGCCAGGCAAGGCCGCCGCTGGCGCCTTGCGGCATCAGCGGCCCTCCGCCAATGCCAAACACTCCATCGGATCCTATCGAGCGCCCGTGTCGAGCTTCAGCGATGTCCGCGGAATGAGAAGCCAACGAAAGCACCGTTCCCGTGCCCTTCCTCTTGCGTCTCGCCGCCCTGACGAGCTTGCGATAGTCGTCGCGCGTCGCCACCAAGGTCCGAATCTGAAGCGCTGTTCTGCTCACCGGGATGGCTTTCCTGCGCGGAACACGGAGGAGGAAACTGGTGGGCCGTGCATGATAGAAGCGATAACCTCTCCGCCGGTGCGGATCGGTGCCAATGCGGTCGTCGCTGGTAGGTAAGCAGGGGGGGCGGGCCCGCTGCCTCTCGGCGCCGTCGGGCTAGCCCGATCCTCGGCGCACCGCGACGATCTCGGCGACGATGCTTAACGCGATCTCCTCGACCGTCTCCGCCCCGATCTGTAGGCCAACGGGCGCATGTAGGCGCGACAGGTCGTCCTCGTCAAAGCCGCGCCGGAGCAACCGCTCGCGGATCGCGGCCACCTTCCGCTTGCTGCCGATCATCCCGATATACCTCGCGCGAGTTCGCAGTGCACGCGCGACCACCTCTTCGTCCAGAGCATGACCGCGTGTCACCGCCACCACGTAAGCTCCCTCGCCGATCGCCAGACGCTCGAAGGCATCATCAACGCCGGCGACCAGCACCGTAGACCGGGGGAACCGGCGGGCGTTCGCGAACTCCGAGCGATCATCGATGACGATCGTCCGGAAGCCGACGAGGTCGGCCAAGTGCGCGACGGGAACCGCGATGTGGCCCGCCCCAAAGACACAGAGACAAGGGGAAGCGAAGACCGGTTGCAGGTGGGCGCGCACCGGCTCCTTGACGAAGCAGGGCCGCTCCTCGGCGCGGCAGCGCTCCCCCAACTCGCGAAGCGCGTCATCGTTGACGGCGTCTCCGCTGGTGCCCAGAAGCACGCCGTCCGGCAGCAGGGCCAGTTTGCGCAGAGCGCCTTGTTCGGGAATGATGGTGATGATTGCCGCACGCTCCCCTGCCGCTTCGGCGCGCGCCGCAGCGGCATACACTTGCACCGCGCGGTCCTCTCCGATAGGCTCTATGAGCACCGCGCACTGCCCCCCGCAGATCATGCCGCTGTCGGCGGCTTCATCCTGCGTCAGATCGAACTCGGCGATGCGCGGCTCGTCCTGCGCTATCACCTCGGCGGCCTGCCGCAGCACCTCCGCCTCGAGCGGCCCGCCGCCGATGGTGCCCAGCGCCGAGCCCTCATCCCGTACGAGCAGCAAGGACTCGAGCACCAGCGGAACTGAGCCGCTCAGCCAGAGCGGCGTCGCCAGAGCGGCGCGGCGCCCCGCCTGCTGCAGCCTCACAATCTCCTGATAGATGCCGCGACTACTGCTCTGCGTGGAATCGGCGGAGTTCATCCTCGTATTGTTCCCGGGTGTCCATGTCGCTGACGACCGCGTCGGAGTCGCATTCCACCTCGATGCTGTCGTCGAGGTGGGCGTGGACAAGGTCGCGGAGAGTCTGGTCATCAGTGAGAGCGAGGATTGCCTCGCGGTAGATGAGATCGAGGATCAGCGGGTGGCCGCGTTTGCCCCGGTACGTTGGGAAACCGATGCCCTTGCCGCTGTCCTGATGTGCGCGGATGAGGTAGGAGATGGCTTCCGCGCGGATCCGGGGTTGGTCGCCCAGGGCGATGAGGAAGCGGCTCAGCGCGGCGGGCAGCGCCGCCACGCCGACGCGTATCGAGGAGACCATGCCGCGCTCCGGGTAAGGGTTGCGCACGATCTGGGCGCCGGTGGGCGCCAAGGCGGAGGCGATCGCTGCCGCATCCGCGCCAGCGACGACGATGATCGGGACGACACCCGCCACAGCCACCGCGGAGACGACCGAGGCGACGACTGTGGAGTCGCCAAAGGGCATCAGCAACTTCGGAGAGCCGAAGCGGCGCGAGCTCCCTGCCGCGAGCACCACTGCGCCGCAGCCACCGTCGCCCTGAGGCGAGTGTCCCTTCTCAGAGGCTGTGGCGTACCGTCGAGCGCGCGTGCGGCGGGAAGTGCACACGGGGTCACCGTTTCGCCAATGCCTCCACGACCCGCTCGGGGGTCATGGGCAAGTGGAGCAGCCGCGCACCCGTCGCCGTGCAGATGGCGTTGGCGACAACGGCGCCCATGGTGATGATGGCTGGCTCGCCCCCGCCCTGGGGGGCGTCGTTCTTGTTCTCCACGAAAACCGTCTCGATCTGCGGCAGCCACGAGAAGCGCGGGATCTGATAGGTGCCGAAGTTGCGGTCGAGAATCTCTCCGCCCCTGAAGCGGATCTCCTCGGTCAAGGCGTAGCCCAGACCCATGGTGATGCAGCCCTCCATTTGAATCCTCGCCCCTTCGGGATTGAC
>CP070648.1:4644809-4659736 GCA_020354555.1 Armatimonadota bacterium
AGGACGCTGTTGGCTGCCATGTTGGATCGCGCGCGTCAGGCCGGCATCGCCTGCCTTCGCGTGGCGACGGTCGCGCCGACGGTTGCGTACGAGCCTTACGCGCGGACGCGAGCGTTCTACGAGAGGTGCGGGTTCCGGCTTGAGAGTATGCAGAAACGCGGCTGGCCGGACGGAACGGACCGGGGGGATTACGTGCTGCAATTGAGGCTTTGAGGCCTGCCCGGGATCCGGTGGAGGTCACGGGGATGAGCGAACCGACCTCTGAAGATCGCGCGGGGGCTTCGAGCCGTCGCAAGCGAGGCCCCTTCGCCAAGGCTTCGGAGCCCAGGGGCGCTCGTGCGACCAGATGCGATCACGAGGAGACGTGCGCCGGCGACTCCGGGTCACCCTCACCCGGCCTCTCCCTGGAAGGGAGAGGGGGCTCCCGGCGGCCAAGAGCGGCGGCCGTAGGCACTTCGACTTCGCTCACCACAGGCACGGCCGACCTACGTTTTCCGCGTGCGGTAACGTCACGCGTCCTCTCCTCGCCCACAGGTTTGCCGCGCCGCCCGCCGAATTCATCAATCAGTGGCGTCAGCCCGATGTTTGTGCCCGTGCTCGTGATCGGGGAGGCCGACGTGAGCGACGGAAAAGCCGACTACTCCGAGATCTCGAAGGTATATGACGCCGCGCGGACGCCCGACCGGCCGCACGTCAAGTGGTGGCTGAAGAAGCTTGCCGAGGCGGGCGGGCTCGCGCCTGGGAAAAGCTTGCTCGACCTCGGGTGCGGGACGGGGCGGTGGATCATCCCGCTCGCGGAGCGGACGGGGTGCGCAGCCGTCGGAGTTGACAATTCGCGCGAGATGCTCGCCAAAGCTCGGGTGAAGGACTCGCGGGGGCGCGTGGAGTGGGTGCTCGGAGACGTCCTCGCGCCGCCGGTGGCGCAGGCGAGCTTCGACTGCGCGCTGATGTCGCTGATGCTGCATCACCTCGACGAGCCGGTCGTCGCATTTCGCGCGGTGTTCGCGGCGCTGCGGCCGGGCGGCATTTTGCTCGTTCGCCAGGGCACGCTCGATGACATCATTGACGATCCCGCGCATCGCTTCTTCCCGGAGGCGGTTACGATAGACCGCAAGCGTACGCCGCTGCGCATCGAGGTGGAGGCGTGGCTGGCGGATGCGGGATTCAGTGAAGTGACATCCGACACCGCGCGCATGCGGACGCACGACTCGCCGTGGGACTGGCTGCTGGAGGTCGAGCCGAAGGTGTGCTCGGTGTTCCGCTTGATGTCGGACGCGGCCCACGCGCGCGGGCTGGCGCGGCTGCGGGAGCACATCGAGGCGCATCCCGACGACCGATGGCTGGTGGAGGAGAGCATGACGCTGTTCCGGGCAAGGAAGGCGACATGCTCGCTGGCCTGAGCCGCGACGACCGGCTGAAGGTGCTGGGCCTGCGGAGTGACGAGGCGCCGACGGGGCGGAGATGAGACTCTGATCGCCGCCGCGCTGGAGCTGGCGACGCGGATCGGATTGGAGAGCGACAATGGACATAAGCGACGACGATCTCAACGGGGTCGCGGTTGAGATCGGGCGCCTGGCTGGCGCGAGCACGGCGGATCTGATCGGTATCGCGCCGGGTGGCGCGTTCAGCGCCGATGAACTGGGCGAACTCGGAGAACGCTTCGGGCCGGTGCGGTCGGTCGTCGTCCTTGCCCAGCACATCGTCGACCCCATGCAGGTGGTGCGTTTCCACGCGGCGGGTGACTACGACGCATCGCATGTCGCGGCATCGTTTGCGGATGCGATGCTGCGGGACGCGTGCTGGCGCGTGGTGGGGATTCTGAGCGACGCCGGCTACCGCGCAGCGATCCCGCGCAATTTGCGGTACGGAGTTGACGAGCCGCGGCACAGCATGTCGTACAAGAAGGCCGGGGAGCTGGCGGGGCTGGGGGTTTTCGGCAAGAGTCAACTTCTCATCCATCCCGAGTGGGGGCCGTGGATGAGGCTGCGGGCGGTGGTGACGGACGCCTCACTTCTGCCGGACGGGCGGATTGAGTTCTCGCCATGCGAGGACTGCGGCGCGTGCATCGCCGCGTGCCCAAGCGGTGCGCTGTCGGAACGCGGTTTCGACCGCGCGGCGTGCGAGGCGTTCTACGAGACAGTGGGCCGAGGGGCGCGGCGCATCTCGCCGCACGGCCAGATCAACTGCGACGAGTGCATGCGCGCGTGCCCGGTGGGGCCAGCGCCGCCGAGGCTCGGGGAGGCCGCTCAACGCCGATGATCCGCGCGGTGCTGTTCGATCTCGGCAATACGCTGCTTGAGTACAGCCTGCAGGGGCGGTGGCGCGAGTTCCTGCGGCAGCGGCTCGAGGAGATGTATGGCGAGATAGCGGATCGCGCGTCGCGGCCCTGCGGCGGTGAGGCAGGCGAATTCGCGGCGCGCGTCGCCGAGGTGATCGGCGGCGGGCGCGCGCGGGCGATCGAGCGCAGCGGCCGGTCGTGGCATTTCCGCGAGCGCCTGCGCGCGGGGCTGCGCGCAGCGGGCCTGTCGCCGGATGCGGAACTCATCGAGCGCCTGACGGATATCTTCTACGAACCCATCCGCGCTTGCAACAAGCCGTATCCGGACACGACGGAGGTGCTCAACCGGCTGCGCTCCGAGGGGGTCCGGCTGGCGGTCATCACGAACGCTCCGTGGGACACGCCGGCGCGATTGCTGCGGGGCGATGTGGAGCAGTGGGGCATCGGCGGTTTCTTCGATGCGTTCATCTGCTCGGGCGAGGTGCCGTGGCGCAAACCGAATCCCGCGTTCATGGTGGCAGCCGCAGAGGCGCTCGGTGTCCCGGCCCGTGAGTGCGTGGTTGTCGGCGACATGCTGGAATCCGACATCGCGGGCGCGCGGGCGGCGGACATGCGGTCCATCTGGATCAACCCTGTGGGGACGACCGCCGATGCGAGCGGGGCGCAGCCGGACTGGATGGCGTCCAACCTGACCGAAGCTGCCGCTCGCCTCAGCGCTGCGGATTGAGGAGCGCTGCGCGGCCGCGACGCCGGCTGCGGGGATAAATGCATCGCTGCCCCGTCTTGGCGTCGCAACCACCGGTGTTCCCTGATTCGCCTTGACACTCAAGCGAGCCGTTGGTATATATAGGGTGCATGAGTCGCGGGGGCGGGCGCATATGTTCCGCCTTCATCGCAGGTGCGGCGAAGAGAACCCAGGTATATCGCCCGGGCAAGGAGGTCGGCTGAATGAGCATGAGAAGCGGTGAGGTTGTCGGTGGTTTGCTGGTTGGCGCGCTGGCTGGGGCGGTTCTCGGTCTGTTGTTGGCGCCAGAGGCGGGGGAAGAGGTCAGGCAGCGCCTCAAGGAACGCGCGAGCGAGTACAAGGATCGCGCGGCGAGCGCCGGCGCCGAGTGGGTCGAGAAGGGCACGGAAGTGGTGCGCGAGAAGAAAGAGCAGCTCGCCGCGAAGCGGGGCGGTGAGGAGGAGGGCTGATACCGCGTCCGCGTATGGCTCGCACGCGGGCGTGAGCGGGTTCCGTCAAGGGACGGATGCTCGGCGCGGCGCGGCGAGATGAGCCCCGCGACGCGCGCGGCGATCTGTAGTGGAAGAGTGTCGAGCACGGCGAGTGTCCGCAGCCCGACGCTCTGTGATACATCAACATAGCCGAGTCGAACCAGCCGCACGGCTTTCGGGCCGTGCGGCTGTTGTCTGACCGGGCGCCCCAGGGGCCCCACGCCGGCCGGCGTTGGCGCAGGTACGTGTGCAATTGCGACGAAAACAGCCCCCGGCGATGGAATGCGGCGGAAGGCCTGGTCGTCGTAAATGGCGGAGAAGCACAGCGGCGCCGACGTAGAACGTACCGCGGCGGAAGAAGCCGACCTGGTGCGCCGGGCCCAGCACGGGCAGGTGGATGCGTTTGAGGCCATCTTCAGGCGCTACCAGGCGCGCATCTACACGTTCCTGCACCACATGGTGCGGCGCCGCGAGGAGGCGGAGGATCTGACGCAGACGACGTTCGTGCGGGCGTGGGATACGATCCAGGGCTTGCGCTCTCCCGGTGCGCTCGGGGCATGGTTGCATCGCATTGCGGCCAACGCAGCGCGGGACTACCTGAAGTCCGCGCGCCGGAAATCAGAGCTGCCGTTGTTCGAAGACGCGCTGAGCGAGGGGACGATGGGGCACGAGCCGGCGCCCGACCCGGCGCGCGACGCCCTCGACGCGGAAACCCGCAAGGCCGTGAGAGGCGCCATCGCCGCGCTGCCGGAGCTGCATCGCAGCGTAGTGGTGATGCACCACCTCGAAGGTATGAGCGTGGACGACATCGCGAAAGCGCTCGGTGTGCGCGCGGGGACGGTGATGTCCAGACTGTCGCGGGCGCGGGAGGCCCTGCGGGACGCGCTTGCGGAGCACCTCGACCTCGATGCGGACAGCAATGGGTGGTGAGCACCGACCGGGACGTGGATAGCGATGAGTTGCGAACATAGCAAGGACAAGCTGGCGGAATATGCCGCAGGGTTTCTGCGGGGGAGAGCTGCCCAGCGTGTAGCCGATCACGTCGCCGCGTGCGCGGATTGCCTCCGCGAGGTCGAGCGGCTGCGGCGAGCCGGGGGATTCGCGGGCGCGCTGGGCCTGGAGCAGCCGGCCCGAGATCTGTGGCCCGGCGTGCAGGCGGCGATACTGGCGCGACGCGTTCCGCAGGTGGCGTGGCGGGGGACGCTGCGCGCAGCGGTCGCCCTGGCAGTGATGCTGGCGCTGCTGGTGGGAGCGGTCTATCTCGCACGCCCCATGGGCCGACCGCCAGCCGCGCCTGTAGTCGCGGCAGACGAGGCGTCGAGCGCGTACCTGGGGCAGTACGCGGTTTCCGCCTGGCGCGCGCCCCTGGCCGATACAGCGGCCTTGGGCGACACGCTGGCTTCGGCGATGGCGACGTCGGGGGAACAGCAGCAATGAAAGCTATTTGGCTCATACCGCTGGTGATCGCGGCGCGGGTGGGCGTCGGGGCTTGGACGCAGGCCCGACTGCCTTCTCAGGCCGAGGCCGTGGAACTGCTGCGGCGGGCGCGAGAGGCGGAGCGCGCGGTGACCCTCGCGGGGACCGTCGAGTTCGAGCGTGTCACGCCCGCCGGAATCCGCAGAGGCCTGGGGCGCGTGCGGCGCGACGGGCGCAAGCTGCGGATTGATTACGAGAAGGGCGAAGCGGCCGGATTCGGCATTATTGACGACGGCGCGAGACTCTATCATCTCGATACGCGCTGGCGCGTCGCGCGGCGTGCTCCGTGGGCCGAGCGCCATCTGCCACAGCAGACCCCGGCGACGCGGAACTACGCCGCACGTACGGTAGGGGCCGCACAGGTGGCGCGGCGGCCGGCGACCGTCGTGGCGATGCGGCGGCGACCGGGCGCGCGTGCAGCAAAGCGGATGTGGCTCGACCGAGAAACGGCGTTCCCGTTGCGCAGCGCGGATTACGGCCCCGACGGCAAGCCTGAGTCCCAGAGCACGTTTACGGATGTGGATTTCGAGGCAGAGGTGCCGGCGGAGGTGTTCGAGGTGCCGAAGGACTGGCGCGTGGCGCCGGGGCCGATTGCGGTCGAGGGGCCCCACGAGACGCTGGAGTCCCTGTCCCAGGCGGTGGGGTTCGAGGTGATCGCGCCGGCCGAGATACCTGCCGGGTTCTCACTCCAATCCCTGGCCGCCCGCCGGCACTGGCGATGGGGGCGGGAGATGGCGGAACTGACGTATTCCGACGGCCTGGAGGTGCTGACAGTGGTCGAGCACCCGCGCTGGGGCCGGCAGGAAGTGGCACCGGAGCCAGGGCCGCGCGTGGGCGCGAGCGCCCCAGGCCCGGTGACGGGGCCGGGGTTCGGTCGTGGTCGCCGCGGCGGGCCGGGGGCGATGCCAGGTCCTGGGCCAAGCCATCAGCGTCGCTTCCGATTACGCGGCGGCCCCGCGTCCGAGGGGCAGATGCCCGGACCCGCCGGCATGCGCGGGCGCGGCATGCGTGGAATGGGCCACGGATTCGGCCCGCCTGATGCGCCGGTTGCTGTCGTCGAGCGCGGCCCGTATCGGGCGGTGCGCAAGCTGCTGCCCGACCGTGTCGTGATCGTGACGGGCGATCTCGATACGGCCGAGTTGCTGCGCATTGCGGATAGCGTCAGGCCGTGACGACGGCGCCGCGCGCGGTCGCGCTGCGGAAAAACCCCGACGAGCGATGGAATAGACCCGCGTTTCAATCGTCTAAACTATCGGAAAGCGGTTCGCTCGTGGCAGCGGCGGACAGGGTGAATGCGGGGGGCGCGGCATCACGAGCAACTCGCGCGAGGTGAATGAAAGGAGGAACTCGGGATGAAGAAGATGGTGGCGATAGTGATAGCGCTCGGCATGGCTCTGTCGCTGACGGCGGTTGCGGCGTGGGCGGATCAGGAGCCCGCGAAGCCGGCTCAAGCGGGAACGGCGGCTGCCGCGCCGTGGCACCCGTTGGCAGGCCAGCAGCAGCTGACCGAGCAGGAGCGGAGCTACCTGGAGCAGTCGCGGGAACTGCGGACGCGGCTCAGGCAGACCCAGCAAGAGCTCCGACAGCTGCAAGCAACCGGGACGGACGCAGCGAAGGTGCAGGAGAAGGAAGGTCAGGTGGCTCGCCTCAGGGCTGAGCTGCAGCAGCTTGACAAGGACCACCCGCAGGCGGCAGCGCGGTTCCAGGGGCGATTCGGCCGCGCCGGCGCGCGGGGCATGGGGCCTGGCGCGATGCGCGGGTACGGTCCGCAAGCCGGTCGCGGCTTCGGCCCCGGTTACGGACAAGGCCGTCGCGCGATGCGCGGCTTCGGCCCGCAGGCGGGTCGTGGTTTCGGCCCCGGGTACGGGCAAGGGCGTCGCGCGATGCTGGGCTTCGGCCCGCAGGCCGGTCGCGGCTTCGGCCCGGGTTACGGGCAAGGGCGCGGCGCGATGCGGGGCCAGGGGCCGCAGATGGGACCGGGCGTGTGCCCGCAGTGCGGCTACGGTCCCGGCGCGATGCGCGGGGCCGGGCCGCGCATGGGCCAGGGCTCCGGCATGGGCCCGCGCGGCGGTGGAATGGCCCGGCGGTTGGGGCCGGGCGGTGCAGGTGCGCGACGATAGCTGACCCTGCGCCTCGGGTTATGCCTGACCCGGGGGTGGTTGACGATAGCGATGGGCGGACGGTGTTCCGCCCATCGCGCTTTTCTGCCTGTCGCGCCGACCCGGGCTACGCTTCGCCGCCTGCGATCGACGAGCCCGAGGACTCGTCCTCTTTCGCCGCCGCGCGGCCGAACTGGGCGGCGCGGTCGGCAAAGGTCCGCAGTTTCTGCTCGACGCGGTGGTTGATGGTCTCGGGATCGTAGGTTCCGTCAGGCTTGCGCTCGCCGGCGGGCATACCGGTGAGAAGCTCGAGCGCCTCATCAATCGTGCTCACGGCATAGACGTGAAACTTGCCTTCGCGGACCGCGTCCACGACCTCGGGCTTCAGCATGAGGTGCTGCACGTTGGCGCGCGGGATGATGACGCCCTGGTCGCCCGACAGCCCCTTCACCTTGCAGGTCGTAAAGAAGCCTTCGATCTTCTGGGTCACGCCGCCGACGGCCTGGACTTCGCCGTTCTGATTCATGGAGCCGGTGACGGCGAACTGCTGCCTGACCGGCACGTCGGCGATGCTCGAGAGCAGGGCGCACATCTCGGCGACGGAGGCGCTGTCGCCCTCGACTTGCTCGTAGCTCTGCTCGAAGGCAATGCTGGCGCTAAGGGAGAGCGGGTAGTCGGGCACATATTTCCCGGCGAGGTAGCCGCTGATGATGAGGATGGCCTTGTGGAAGAGGTCGCCGCCGAGGCGCGCCTCGCGCTCGATATCCACGACCTCGAACTTGCCGAGGCGGGCGCGCGCGGTGATGCGGGTGGGTCGTCCGAAGGTGTAATCGCCGAGCGCCATGACCGAGAGTCCGTTGGCCTGGCCGACGGCTTCGCCCGCGACGTCCACGAGCAAGGAGCCTTCCCTGACGAGATCGAGGATCCGGTCTTCGAGCAGCTTGGAGCGGTAGTCGCGCTCCTCGATGGCGCGGCGGACGTCTGCGGCGGCGATGGGATCATTGCCGTTCTTGGAGGCCCAGAAGTCGGCCTCGCGCAGGAGGTCGGCGATGTCCTGGAAGCGAGTGGTGAGCTTGCCCTGGTGGTCGCAGGAGCGCGAGCCGTACTCGATGACCTCGCACACGGCGTCGCGGCGCAAGTGGCGCAGCCCGTGCTCGCGGCAGCGGGCGCTGATGAAGCCGACGTACTCGCGGATGTGCTCGGGCTCGCGCTTCATCATGACGTCGAAGTCGGCCTTGACGCGGAAGAGCTTTCTGAAGTCTTCGTCGAGATGGTAGAGCAGGTAATAGACCAGCGGCGGGCCGACCAGGATGACCTTGACGTTGACGGGGATCGGCTGGGCGCGCAGGGCGGCGGCGGGGATCGGGGAATACTGCTCGCCGATGTTCTCGATGCGCACCTCGCCGCTGCGCAGGACGGTTTTGAGGTGATCCCAGGACAGCGGATTGCGCAGCACGTCCCACGCCTGCAGGATGAGGTAGCCGCCGTCGGCGCGGTGGATGGCGCCGGCCTTGATGAGGCTGAAATTGGTGACCATGCCGCCGAAGCGCGAGCGGTACTCGAGGCGCCCGAACAGGTTGTAGTAGGTCGGGTTCCACTCGACGACGACGGGGGCGCCTTGGGTTTCGCTGTTGTCGACGAACACGTTGACGCGGTAGCGGTCGAAGGCGTCCTCGCTGAATTGCTCCTGGAGCGCGGCGATGGCGGAGGGCTGGGGCTCGTCGGGCGTCTCGGCCTGGCGGAACTGGTCGAGGTGGGCGATGATGTCGCGCTGCACCTCTTCGAGGTACGCGATGACGTGGTCGTGCTCGGCATATCGCTGGCGCAAGCCGGCCAGGAGGTGGCCGATGGCGAACAGGCCGACCTCGCGGTCGAGCTCCTCGACGCGGTCGCGGACCTCTTTCTCGAGTTGGCGCATCTGGGTGACGGCGTCGTTGACGCGCTCGCGCATGTCATCGGTCTTGCTCTCGATGTCCCGGCGCTCGTCCTCCGACAGGGCCTGGAAATCCTGGCGGCTCATGGGCTCGCCGTCGCGCAGGGGCACGACGGCGACGCCCATCGGCGTGACCTGCACGGTGAGGCCGCGGCGCTCGGCTTCCTGCTCCAGGGTCGAGAGCAACCGCTTGCGGCGCGTCTCCGTGTCTTCCAGCGCCTCGGCGCGGCGGCGGCGGTAGTTGTCGCTGTCGAAGGCGCGGGGGATTTCGCGCCGACAGGCGGCGATCAGGTCGTCCATGTCGCGGGCGAGTTCGCGGCCTTTTCCGGCAGGCAGCTCGATGGCACACGGCTCGCCCGGCACCCGGCAGTTGTGAACGTAGACCCAGTCCGGCGGCACCGGTTCCTTCTCGGCGTACTCGCCGACATAGGCCTGCACCGCGAAGTTGCGGCCGGTGCCCGAGCTGCCGCTGGCGAAGATGTTGTAGCCGCGCGCTTTGATCTCGAAGCCGAAGGTGATCGCCGTCACCGCGCGCTCCTGGCCGATGGTGCCCTCGAGCGGCTCGACCTGTTCCGTGGTCTCGAAATCGAAGAACGCCATGTCGCAGACGTGTCGCAGGTCCTCTGCCGACAACTTGAGGTGTGCTGACATTCAACTCCTCCCTGCCGCTGTGTTTCCGCCGCGGACGCTGCGCCGCTCTGCGGCCGCGCCGAGCAAATCCTTCACCTCTTGATCCGACATGTCGGGGAACTCCCAGTAGAAGCCGGCCACTGCGAACGGCCGCTCATCTGAGACGACGAGGCACACGACGCGGTCGGCCCAGGGGCGTACGGCGTCCAGGCTGTCGCGCGGAGACACGGGCACCGCGCATACCAACTCCTGTGCTCCCCGCGCGCGCGCCGACCGCAGCGCCGCGATCATCGTGTATCCCGTGGCAAGCCCGTCGTCCACCACGAGCACCGGGCGCTCGCGCAGGCCGGGAAAGGGCTTGCCTCCTCGGTACGCGCGGGCGCGGCGCTCGACCTCGGCGCGCACGCGGTTCGCCTCGCGTTCGATTTGCTGCTGTGTCAGCTCCAGGCGATGAACCATCTGCTCGTTGAGAATCACGTCGCCCTCGGCGGTGACCGCGCCGAACCCGGCCTCCGGTTCCCAGGGTATCGGGATCTTGCGCAGGACGATGACGTCGAGTTCCGCCTCGAGTGCGCGGGCGATCGGCACGCCGACGGCGACGCCGCCGCGCGGTATGCCGAGGACGACGGCATTGCGGCCGCGGTATTCGGCGAGGCTCTCGGCGAGCGTCTCGCCCGCCTCGCGCCGGTGTTTGTAGAGGGGTTGTGTCAAGATCGTGAGCCGCTCCGGCCGGTGCTGCGAGCGCGCGCTTCGCCCCGGTAGGTGATATACACCGCGCCGGCGCGCGAGTCCTGTGTGCTCGACCGCCGCTGTGACGGGGAGGTTATGGCGCGGGGAGCGCAGAACTTGGCTCGGCAATGGCTGTATGGAGGTGTACATTGCTGCGCGCGGCGACGGTTGTGGTGATATTGGCGGCGTTCTGCTCCGGCGCCGCTTGCGCCGGCTGGGAGCGCAAGGGTACGTTCGCGTTCAGCCTCGTATCCACGCACGAGGATGACAGCAGCCAGCTCTCCTGGTCGAGCGACCTCGACCTGTGGCTGACCCGTCCATTGGCCGCGAAAGAGACGATATGGATCTACCTCCAGGATGATTACGGCAAGGTGCGCGACCCGGAGCAAGGCGTGGACGCCACGGCGCCGGACCGGGTTGACTGGCAGGCGAAGTACCTGTACAAAGCCTCTCCGCAGTACAGCTACTTCATGGGGTACAGCCTGACCGGTACCCACAGCTTCGCGGACGCGGAACACGGCATCGGGCTTGGGGTGCGGCTGCCGCTGGGGCGGCACGTGCTGCTCGATTTGTCCGAGGAGCGCGTGCTGGGCGAGGACTGGCAGCACAAGATACAGCTCTACTACGCCCAGGACTTGGGCAGGCGGCTCAAGGCGACGGGCAACGGCGCGACGGCGGGGGAGCGACAATTCGCGTCCAGCGCCGACACGGGTTTAACCTACCAACTGACCAACGAACTCGCGCTGCGGCTGAACGCGGTCTTCACCAAGCCGCGCGGCGACCGCAACTGGTCGCGCACGATCCGCTTCCAGGTCGTATGGTCGCTGGGGCCCAAGCAGTGAGCACCGGACTGAAGAGGCTGGCGAGCGCAATCGCGGTCGGGATCCTGGCGGTCGCGGCGGCGCAGGCGAGCATGCCGCAGGTGCGTGTCGGCCTGACGTGGCATCAGTCCTCGGTGGTGGTTGGCTCCCCGGGGGCCTGCGTCGTTGCGGACGAGGGACAGGAGTGGCGCGCGCAGGGCGAGACGTGGACTGTGAACCTGCCCTCCTCAATTCCGGAAGGCGCGAAGCCGGACCCGCAGCCGCCCCAGGCGGAGGTCTACGTGATGGCCGGGGACGGCTCGGGGAGGTGGTGCTCGCTGCCGCTGCGGGTGCGGGCGAATGGTGGCTCCGATGGCGGTCTGTGGGCAGGCGAGAAGCGCGAGCGACTGCGGGCGTACGAGGGCGAGCTCGAGGTTATCCGCGACGCGGCGCGGATGCTCGCGGTGGTGAACGTGGTTGACCTCGAGGCGTACGCGAGGGGGGTCGTGTGCGCGGAGATGGAGGCGAACTGCCCGCCGGAGGCGTTCAAGGCGCAGGCGGTGGCGACGCGGAGCATGGCGCTGGCGAACCCGGGCCGGCACCGGGCCGATGGCTTCGATCTCTGCGCCGAGGCGCACTGCCAGGCATACCGCGGGATCACGGATCAGATGCCCGCCGGCAACGCGGCGGTGGAAGCAACGCGCGGCGAGGTCCTGATCTACGGCGGACGGGTGGCCAACGCGGTGTACCACGGCGCCTGCGGAGGACATACCGAGAGCGCGAGCGAGGTGTGGGGCGGGGCGGACGTGCCGTACCTGCGCGGGGTCGCGGACGGGGAGGGACAAAGCAACCCGGGCGCGGCCGGGTACGGGGCGGAGGACGAGCGGCTGCGCGCGTACCTGACCGGGGCGCCGCGCGTGAACTGCCGGCAGCCCGATTACCTCAATCCGACGCGGTTCCGCTGGGTGCGGGTGCTGACCCGGGATGCAGTCGAGGCGTCGCTCGCCGACATGGTGAACGTCGGGGAGGTGATGGATCTGCGGCCGCTGCGGCGAGGAGTATCCGGGCGGATCACGCGGCTGGAGATACGGGGGACACGCGGGACGAGCACACTGAGCCCGGAGTTGGTCATCCGGCGGGCGCTGGGCGGGCTGCCGAGTTCGGCGTTCGTCGTTGACCGGTACTGCGATGACGCGGGTCGGCCGGTGGTGTTCGTGCTGTGGGGCGCGGGCTGGGGCCACGGGGTCGGGATGTGCCAGACGGGAGCGGCGGGCATGGCGGGATCGGGACGGGGATATCGGGAGATACTGGCGAAGTATTATCCTGGGACTGAGGTCGAGCGGCGCTATTAGCCGAGGGCGAGGAGGGGACTATGGGCGCAAGCGGGAGCGGTCAGCCGAGGCTGAATCTGGGGGGCGCGGGCGGGCGACGCTGTGTCAAGGATTTGTCCCCGGGCGAGAGCGTGGCCGGGGCGCAGTACGCGGTGCGGTCGAAGCGGCTGGTGGAGTTCCGCAACAAGCCGGGACAGTATCTGTCGCTGGTGCTGGGCGACCGCACCGGGGACATCGCGGGGCGGGTGTGGGACAACGCGGAGGCGCTGGCGGAGCGGTTCGAGGAGGGGGATCTGGTCGCGGTCACGGGGCGGGTGGAGACGTATCAGGATCAGGCGCAGTTGATCATCGCGGACCTCGTGAAATGCCCGTCCGATCAGGTGCGGCCGGAGGATTTCCTGCCGCAGGCGGAGCGCAGCCCGGACGAGATGCTGCAGGAGCTGGTCAAGGTCTGCAAAGCGGTCCGCGATTCGGGGCTGCGCAAGCTGCTGGCGTCGTTTTTCGCTGATGCCGAGTTCGCGGACAAGTTCAAGACCTGTCCCGGGGCGAAGATGATCCATCACGCCTATATCGGCGGCCTGATCGAGCACACGCTCAACGTCGTGAAGATATGCGATAATGTGTGTGGGATCTACCCGCAGTTGGACCGCGACCTCCTGATCGCGGGCGCGCTGCTGCACGATATCGGGAAGGTTCGCGAGTACTCCTACGACACGAGCATCGAGACGACGGACGAAGGCAACCTGATCGGCCACATTGCGAACGGGCACCAGATGGTGCAAGAGGCGATGGCGAAGATTCCGGAGCTGTCGCCGGGGGTGCGGCTGCAGGTCGCGCATCTGGTAGTGACGCACCATGGGGAGCCGGAGATGGGCGCACCCAAGGCGCCGATGACCAAGGAGGCGTGCGCGCTGCATTACGCCGAGAACCTCGACGCGCAGGTCAATCGTTTTCTCAGCATCATGGCGCGGGAGACCGGTCGCGGCAGGAACTGGACCGAGTACGACCGCCTGCTCAAGCGCCGGCTGTTCGTTGGCGAGGCAGACGCCGACGGCGAACGCCCCGCCACCGAGGACTGACGCCGGACGCGGAGTCACTCGGCAGGGGCCGGCGTCGCGCGCCGTACCCACGGCGCCGGATGCCGCCGCGTTGACACGAGGAGACCACATCATGTCCGACCTAATCCGACCGGAGATAGCGAGCTTACGGCCCTACAGCCCGGGCAAGCCGATCGAGGAGGTGCAGCGGGAGTACGGGCTGACCGACATCGTCAAGCTCGCGTCGAACGAGAACCCGCTGGGGCCGTCCCCGCTCGCGCTGGAGGCGATGAAGAAGGCGATCGAGGAGACGCGGCTGTACCCGGACAATGACTGGTATCACCTGCGACGCGAGGTGGCGGAGCACCTCGGCCTGCCGTCGGAGCAGGTCGCGATCGGCCGCGGCAGCGACGAGATCATCCTCCAGATCGGGCTCGCGTTTCTGCGCCCCGGCGATCGCGCGTTCATGCCCGAGGGGCCGTTCAGCCAGTACGAGTTCACGACGCGGCTGATGGGCGGCGAGTGCGTGATGGTGCCGATGCGCGAGTACCGGTACGACCTGCGCGGAATGGCGCGGCGCTTTGACGAGCGCACGAAGATCGTATGGATCGGCAACCCGAACAACCCGACCGGCACGATCGTCACGATTGAAGAGGTCACGGAGTTCATGGATGCGGCGCCCGAGGACTGCGTGGTCGTGTTCGACGAGGCGTACTTCGAGTACGTCGAGGACGGGCATTACCCGGACACCCTGACCATGCTCAAGGAGGGCTTCGAGAACATCCTCATTCTGCGCACGTTCTCGAAGATCTACTCGCTGGCGGGGCTGCGCATCGGGTACGGGTTCGGGCCGCTGCCGTTGATCGAGCACCTGATGCGGGTGCGCGCGCCGTTCAACGTGAGCAATGTCGCGATGGAAGCGGCGCGCGCCAGCCTGCGCGATCACGCGCAGATCGAGCGCAGCGTCAAAGTCAACCGCGAGGGCAAGGAATACCTCTACGGCGAGTTCGAGCGCCTGGGGCTGGCCTACGTGCCGACCCACGCGAACTTCATACTCCTAAATGTGGCCGTGGACTGCCGCACGGTCTTCGAGGGGCTGCTGCGGCAGGGCGTGATCGTGCGCACCGGTGACATCTTCGGGATGCCGACGCACATCCGGGTGACCATCGGCCTGCCCGAGCAGAACGCGCGCTTCATCGCGGCGCTGGAGAAGACGCTGGCGGCCGTCGGCGGGGGCACCGCGTCGTGATCGTCATCGCGGCGACGGCGCGGGCAGTGGTCGCCGCGGCGGCAGTCTGGACACTTGGAGGAGATCGCCGAGCAGGCGACGGGGAGAGGGAAGACCGGCCTCTTCCGTGGGCCGGCTTCTGCCCATCCCGCGTGGAGGTGACATGAACGA
>CP070648.1:4659836-4663785 GCA_020354555.1 Armatimonadota bacterium
CGCTCTTCGTGACCGCGCGCACGTCGCTGTACAAGGTGCCGCTCGGCATCGCCGGCTGGAATCAGTAGGGCGACCGTTTGCAGTTGCGAACAGTAGCGCAACCGTCCCCGGTTGCGAACAGCAGCGCAACCGTCCTCGGTTGCGGAGAGTAGCGCAACCGTCCTCGGTTGCGGAGAGTAGCGCAACCGTCCTCGGTTGCGAAGAGTAGCGCAACCGTCCCCGGTTGCGAAGAGTAGCGCAACCGTCCCCGGTTGCGAAGAGTAGCGCAACCGCCCGTCCTGAGCGCCGCCGAAGGGTCCTCGGTTGCGAACGCTGTTTGAGGCATCCCGCCGCGGCTGGCGGCGTCACCCCGTGAGGATGTTGGCGGTCTTGGTCTTGGCGTCCCAGTGGACGCGCATGCCGAGGGATTCCGCGACATAGCGCACGGGAACCAGCAACCCGCCTCCCATGGATGGGATCGCCGGCACGTGCTTATCCTGCATCTCCCTCGGCCAACGCCCGACGGGGAGCGTAACCGTATTGTCTCCGCGCGCGATGGTGGCCCTCCCCGATTCCTGCGTGACCGAGGCCCCGGCTTCGGTGAAGGCGCGAGCGTCGGCCATCAGGTTCCCCTTGACGAGCATGCGCGGAAGCGACCTGTCGAGCGCCGCGCCGTCGCGCGCCAGCTTGATCGCCTCGGGCGCCTTCGCGCCTTGCTCCAAGATCTCCAACTGCACGACGTTCGACAGCAGCAACTGATGGTTCTGGTCCATCCACTGCTCCTCCTCGTCAGGGTCGTCGAACGAAAGGAACGGCACGTCGAAGTACTCATAGACAGCGCGCACCTCATAACTGCCCGGATTCCATGTCTCCACATCGTAGCCCCACCACGAGAGCTCCATGTAGTACCAATACGTCTCTCCGGGGCCAACCGTGACGTCGGGAACCCATTCGACGCCGGCGGGCAGCTCCACGTATACGCCAACCGCTGGCGCGACAGGCACGCCCTGCGAATCGGAGACGACGAGCCATTGGGAATAGTCGTACTGCATGTGCGCGCGCGGGCCCGTGGTTGGACGATCGAACGTGAGTTCTTCGCTTGACAGGTTCGTGTAGGTTACGAGCGCACGCGGCGGTTCGCTGCCGGGTGCCCATACGCAGGTGTCGAGATCCACCGTTAGCTGCAGCCTGCCGGCCAGACTGCCCGTGTCCGACAATGCGGTGTTAGCGGGGCACACCACCCCGATCGCAGTCAGCAGCCCTGCGATGACGACCCCGTTCATCCTCTTCCCCGCTCGGTGCTCGTTCTGGTGCCGTAGGTGAAGCGCTTTCCGTTAATCGCGATCTGCGCAGTCTCGAATTCCGCCAGATTCATGGCTCCGTGACCGTCACCCCGTGAGGATGTTGGCGGTCTTGGTCTTGGCGTCCCAGTGCACGCGCATGCCGAGGGATTCCGCGACATAGCGCACGGGAACCAGCAGCCCGCCTCCCATGGATGGGATCGCCGGCAGGTGCTCGTCCTGCATCTCCTTCGGCCAGCGACCCACGGGAAGGGTCACGGATGCCTCGCCGCGGCTAAGGTTGACTTCCTGTTTCGCCTTGTCCTGCGTCGCCTTCACGCCGGCCTGCTCGAGCGCTTGTGTGCTTGCCACGAGGGAGTTGCGCACTCGCTGCGGCTGCGGCGCGGCATCCAACGGATTGCCATTCAGCGCCAACCGCGTGCTCGCTGGCGCCTGCGCCCCTGCCGGAAGAACCGTAAAGGGCACCTCATTGCTGACGTAATCACCATCGAGCACCACACGCTCATCAGGCTGGAATTCGTCTGCAGGCCAGGAAGTCGGCTGCCACGCGAACGCTTGCGCGCTGTAGTCTCCTGGCGTGAGAGGACTCCAGCAATTAAAGGTGTACGCGTACAATGCAGAGTCACCTGGCTCCAGGCGAGAAGTGGAGGGGCCGAGAGCGGGTGTAATCGGGGGATACGCGAGTGTGAAGCTCTCACCGTCGGCACGCGTGACCACACACTTGGATTTGGTGTTGTAGTCTGTAGGCTGATACCTTATAGGCTCCGGACCCGTGTTTGTGTAGATCGTGGTCACACATATCAGTTCCCCCTCCGCGTAGACCGGCGAGTCAAGGAGAATCTCGAATGCCAGCCATTCCACTGGTTCCGTGCCCTCTTGTGCGTAGTCACAGATCGCACTGGCCGTTACGCCAAGCAGCATGAACAGGGCAAGCATGCCTGGGAGCTGTCGGACACGATATACGTTGCGCGTCAGTAATGCCCGGCGCACGCGTCACCCCGTGAGGATGTTGGCGGTTTTGGTCCTCGGATCCCAGTGCACCCGCATGCCCAGGGATTCCGCGACATGGCGCACGGGAACCAGCAGCCCGCCGCCCATGGATGGGATCGCCGGCAGGTGCTTGCTTTGCATCTCCTTTGGCCATTGGCCGATGGGGAGGGTCACGCGCCTGTCTCCCCTCGCGATCGTCGCTGTCCCCGATTCCTGTGTCAGGTTGGCCCCCGTTTCCGTGAACACGCGAGCATCCGCCATCAGACTGCCCCGCACGAGGATTCTGGGAACGGCTTCACCGAGCGTCGTCCCGTCCCGCGCGAGCTGGACACGCCCCGGCGCCTTCGCACCTTGCTCCAGGACCGCCAGCTCCACCACGTTGGAGAACAGCAACTGATGGTTCTCATCCATCCACGGTCGGCGTTCGTCCTCATCGTAGAACACAGGTACCGACACGTCGAAGTACTCGTAGACCGCCTGCACGGCGTACGTACCGGGCATCGGGTTCAGCTCGGCAAAGTCATAGCCCCACCATATCAGACTCAGGAAATACGAGTGGCTCTCGCCTGGCGTGAGAGTGACCGTGGGCACCCACTCCACACCGGCCGGCGAATCCGCTATGATGCCGACCTCGTCTGAGGGCACCAGTTCAGCTTGAGGGTCAGTCATGATCAACCATTGATTCGCGTCGTAAGTGTTCGCAGCCCGCGGACCTGCCGTCGGTCTGCCGAAGACAACCGTTTCCACCGACACATTCGTCAAGACGATTAGCGCCCTTGGCATATAGTTGCCTGGTGCCCATACGCAGGTGTCGAGATCCACCATTAGCTGCAGCCTGCCGGCCAGACTGCCCGTGTCCGATAACGCGGTGTTAGTGGGGCACACCACCCCGATCGCAGCAAGCAGCCCTGCGATGACGGCTCTATTCATTGGCGTTCTCCTCCCAGACTCGCTCGTGGACACTACTTGAAGCACTTTCCAGTGATCGCTATCTGCGTAATCTCCCATTCGACCAGGGTTGTGGCTCCAAACGAGTTGTCGCCCATCAGCATTTCCCGCCAGCCCGGCGGCCGGAACACCTTGTAGGCGTCGCGCATGTTGAGAAGATGACCTACTTCGTGAGCGGTCGCACCCGACGAGAAGTGGGGAAGCGACACGCCGTTGGCGCGGGCGAACCCTCTGTCTTCCATGGAGACCTGATCATCGCTCACGTCTTGTACTTTGTAGCCAGCGTTGTACAGGATATATCCGTACCTTGGCAGGGCAGCGTTCCTGTGCTGCCGCATGTAAGCCGTGACGTCCTCGACCCATTCGAAAGACTCCGGCGCCTTGTACTCAGCTCTTGTTTCGTCGAACTTCCAGTAGACTCGCGCGAGTCCCGTCCAATGGACGTCACGCGCTCGCTGCAGCTTAGCCGTGATGTCGCCAAGTGAAAGGATAGGCGTATCCGGGTCGGTGGCAGACGCCATGACGTCGACTTCGATCAGAATCTCTTTGTCCTGCGGCGAAAGCCGCACAATACTGCCAGCACCAGCTCCTCCGATCGGATATCCTCGGTACTCCTCCCAGGTCGTCCGACGATCACCTGCTTTCGCGTGCGACGGACAGGCTCCCTCGCCATCGGGGTCTTTCGGTTCGTCATCCCACCAGAGATCGTCCCCCGGGGCTGGCCAGGGGAC
>CP070648.1:4663885-4678025 GCA_020354555.1 Armatimonadota bacterium
CGACTATGCCCTATACTCGGCCCTCGCACAACCGTTTCATATAGTCCAGATAGTGCCGAACCAGGTAGCACCGCTCCAGTTGGTCCGCATCGGTACACCACGCCTCAAGCTCACACAGCGCGTTCGCCGCGTCAGCCGTCAAGCTGCGCACGACGCTGCGGAACGCCCGCAGTTCATCCTTCGGTGAGAGTGACGCCGCGGCGCTTTCGGTTGCCGCGGTAGCGGCCAGTGCCTGATGCATTCGTCTCTGCCTTTCTCCTGTCGCCCTGCCCTATGGGCTGCGCTGTGCTACCTGATCCAGCCGCGGAGCCTCATCGCCTCGGCAACGCGCTGCACCGCGACGCAGTAGGCCGCGGTCCGCATGTCGATCTTGCGCTGCTCCGCGACGCTCAATACGTCGAAGAACGCCTTGGTCAACTTGCGGTCGAGCCGTTCGTGAACCTCGCCCTCCTCCCAGTAGAACGACTGACGGTTCTGCACCGTCTCGAAGTAGGACACGATGACGCCGCCCGCGTTGCACAAGAAGTCCGGGATCATGAACACGCCCTTGTCGTGCAGGATGACGTCGGCCTCCGGCGTCGTCGGCCCGTTCGCCGCTTCGGCGACAATCTTGGCCCGGATGCGGTCGGCGTTGGCCTCGGTGATGACGTTCTCCAGCGCCGCGGGGATCAGAATGTCGGCCTCGACGGTCAGCAGATCCGCCCCGCCGATCTGCTCCGTATCAGGCAGGCCGACGACCGAGCCGGTGTCCATTTTATGCGCGACGGCGGCGGCGGCGGAAATGCCGCGCGCATTCAGCGCGCCGCCGCTTGAGTCGCTCACGGCGACGACCCGGCAGCCCAGCAGCTGCTCGGCGAGCAGCGCGGCGAAGGAGCCCGCGTTGCCGAAGCCCTGGATCGCCACGGTGGCGCCCGTGGCATCCATCCCGAGATGCTTGCACGCCTCGCGGATGGTGAAGATCGCGCCGCGAGCGGTCGCGTCTCCTCTGCCCATGGACCCGCCGAGGGCGAGCGGCTTGCCGGTGATGACGCCGGGGCAGTAATGGCCGGTCAACTTGCAGTACTCGTCCATCATCCACGCCATGATCTGGGGGTCGGTATACACGTCCGGCGCGGGGATGTCCATGTCCGGCCCGAGGATGCGGTGCACGGCGCCGATGTAGGCGCGAGACAGTCGTTCCAGCTCCCCCCGGGACATCGCCTTGGGTTTGCACACGACGCCGCCCTTGCCGCCGCCCAAGGGGATGTCGGACAGCGCGCACTTCCAGGTCATCCACGAAGCCAAGGCGCGAATCGTGTCTATCGTTTCGTCGGGGTGGAAACGTATGCCGCCCTTGGCCGGACCGCGGGCATCGTTGTGCTGTACCCGAAAGCCCTTGAACACCTCGACCTTGCCGTCATCCATCATGACCGGCAAGGCCACGTGCAACTCCCGCATCGGTTCGCGTAGGATCGCGTGTACTGCGGGATCGAGCGCCAACTCCGTGGCAGCCCTATCCAACTGGGACAAAGCAATCTCAAAGCAACTACGCTCGCCGACCCCGACTGCATCCGTTGCCATTGTTCGCGCTCCACGCCGCCAGACTAGGCGAAAGCTCGCCTCATTAGCCTCGCTGCATCGTAGCTATTATTAGCAGGACTAAACAAACCAATTTTATAGGTCAGGCTTATGTTTGTCAAGCGACCCGCCGTCAGGCCGTCGTCCGGCCGGATGTCCCGCCTCGCCTGGCAGCGCGACGCCGCACCAGGGCTCCCGGGATGCGTGCGACCGGGCGTCACGGCGCCGGAGCCTTGAAATTCCCCTGCGGTCGCGCTATGATGTCTGTGGAATCGGGACATTTGGCTGCGGCGGGCAGCCGCGCCGCAGCGTACCCCGGTTACCTTCGTTACGGTCCGTGAGAGGTGTCGTCTATGCGAAGTCCGACCCTGGTCAGCACCGGAGTCGCGTGGTTGGACCAACTGCTCGGTCAGTTGCGCATCGGGGAGAACGTTGTCTGGGAGGTCGAAGCCGGCAGCCACATCGAGGCTTTCATGCGCGCCTTCCTCGAAGCGAACATCCGGGACGGCACCAAGGCCGTTTACCTGTCCTTCAACCACTCCCCGGTCACGATGAAAGAGAAGTTGGGCGACCTGTTCGACGAGCCCAAGTTCATCCTCGTGGACTGTTTCACAGACGGGAAGGGCCACGGCGACCCTGTTTTCGCGCGGTTCTACGATAGCGCCACAGCGCAGGACCTCGCCCATGTCGTGCGCGTCACGGAGCCGGCGAACGTCGAAACCTTCACCGCCGCGCTCAACGATATCGAAGGCAAAGCCGGCGTCGGTGCCAAGTACGTCTTCGACAGCCTCACCGGGATGCAGGACCTGTGGGCCGACACGTCGCGTGCGTATCGCTTCTTCACCTATGCCTGCCCGCGGCTGTACGACCTGAAGACCATCGCCTACTGGATTCTGGAGAAGGAGGCGCACTCGTCTTCATTCCGCGCCAACTTGAAGCACGTGACACAGGTCGCCGTTGACTTATCGCGCTCCGAGGGGAGCTACACCCTACAGGTGGTCAAGGCCGAGGGGCGCGCGCTGAACGCCGAGGCGGAGGCGCCGCAGCGCTACGAAACCGCCGGCAACAGGCTCCGCCTGGTTGCGGACAGCAAGCGCGAGCTGGTGCGACTCGGCAAGCTGATTCGCTCGGCGCGATTGAAGAAGGGCTTGTCGCAGGCCGAGCTGGGTGACCTGCTCGGGGTGACCGCCAGCACCGTGTCTCAGGCGGAGAACGGCCTCATCGCGCTGTCGCTCACCAATCTGTTCGGCCTCGCGCGCGAGCTGGAGTTGAACCTGGGCCCCGTCTTGAACGGGCAAGAGCTGCCCAAAGATACCGTCGGCATTATGCGGGAGAAGGATCGTTCGCGAACGCAGATCGGCGGCAGCAAGCGCAAGCCGGTCTACGTGGAAAGCCTGCGCGACGCAGATATGGCCGGCGACATGGAGCCGGTGGTTCTGATCCTGCCGCCCGGGGTCACGCTGAACAAGCATTTCTCGCTGCGCAAGGGGCCGGAGCTCGGGTTCGTTCTGAGCGGCCGGCTGGAAGTGGAAGTGGGCGGGAAGACACGCACGCTCAGCGCGGGCGACAGCATCTACTTGGAGAACGACGTCCCGAGCGCGTGGACCAACCCGGGCGACGAGCAGGCGGAGATGCTCTGGGTCGTGGCGCTGAAGTAGGCGCAGGGGCGTTGGACGGCCTGGAATCTCTGCGGCGTACCGGCGAGGCGCGACGGCGCCCCTCACATCGCGCTCATTGCGGAATACCCGGTACGGCGCGGCCTAGAGGATGTACCTGCTCGTATCCGCGTCCGCGGCGAGGTCCGCGAGTCGCTGGCGCACGTACGCGGGATCAATCACGATCTGCACGGGCGCAATGTCCGGGGCGTCGAATGACACCTGCTCCAGCAGCCGCTCCATGACGGTGTGCAAGCGCCGCGCGCCGATGTTCTCCGTGCGCTCGTTGACCTCGCCGGCGATGCGCGCGATCTCGCTCACCCCGTCGTCGGTGAAGTCCAACTCGACCCCCTCGATGGCTAGCAGGGCGCAGTACTGCTTGATCAGCGAGTTCTCGGGCTCGGTCAGGATGCGCACGAAGTCGTCTGCGCCGAGTGACGTCAGCTCCACGCGCAACGGCAGGCGCCCCTGAAGCTCGGGGATGAGGTCCGACGGCTTCGAGATGTGGAACGCTCCGGCGGCGATGAACAGCATGTGATCCGTGCGCACCGGGCCGTACTTCGTCATCACCGTGGAGCCCTCCACGATGGGCAGGATGTCACGCTGCACTCCCTCCCGCGACACCTCCGGCCCATGACCGGTCTCGCGGCCCGCGATCTTGTCCAACTCGTCGACGAAGACGATCCCTGACTCCTCGGCTTTCTCGATCGCCTCCGCGGTGACCTGATCCATGTCGATCAGAGCCTGAGCGCGCTGGTAGGTCAGGATCTCTTTGGCTTCGGCCACGGTGACGCGCCGCTGCTTCTTCGCCTTTGGCATCATCCCGCCCAGCATGTCCTGCAGATTCATGCCCATCTCTTCCATGCCGGCCGGGGAGAAGATCTGGACGAACGGCGATTTGCTCTCCTCGACCTCGATCTCGATGATCTCGTCATCGACTCCGCCGTCCTCGACGCGCTGGCGCAGGTGGGCTCGGGACGTTTCGGCTTCCTCGTCTGGCGCTTCAGGCGTTTCGGTTTCCTGCTCCATCGGACGCTGCCCGAGGAACGCGGCGACCGCATCCAGCGGCGCCTGCATCTTCGGCGCGCGAGGGCGACGCGGGCGGCGCAGCGCCTCGACGATCTCCTCTATCGCCTCCGCGCCCGCCCGGTCCTCGACCTCGCGCATCTTCTCGCTCTGCACCATGCGCACTGCCACGTCCGCGAGTTCGCGTATGATCGCCTCGACGTCGCGCCCCACGTACCCGACCTCGGTAAACTTGGTCGCCTCGACTTTGACGAACGGTGCGGCCGCCAGCCGCGACAGCCGCCGAGCGATCTCCGTCTTGCCGACACCCGTAGGGCCGATCATGAGGATGTTCTTGGGGATGACTTCCTCGCGGATCGGGCCTTCGAGTCGCCGTCGGCGGTGCCGGTTGCGCAGCGCCACCGCGACCGCGCGCTTCGCCGCCTCCTGGCCGATGATGTAACGGTTCAGTTCCTCGACGATACGCCGAGGTGTGAGTTCGGCCATGAGGTCGTGGGCTTCCGGTGTCGCCATCAGTTACTCCTGCCGTTAGCGGCCGCGCCGGCGGCGTTCCCTGTGCGGGTGACGGCTAGCCGCCTAGTGTCTCGACCGCTATCTGGTCGTTGGTGTAGATGCAGATGGAGGCGGTTATGGCCAGCGCCTCGCGCGCTATGGCCTCGGCGGGAAGATCGGTGTGGCGCGCCAGGGCTCGAGCGGCCGCCAGCGCATACGGCGCCCCGCTGCCGATGGCCGCGACGCCGTCATCAGGCTCGATCACGTCGCCGTTGCCCGAAATGACGAAGAGTCGCTCGCCGTCGGTTGCGATGAGCATCGCCTCCAGACGGCGCAGGAGCTTATCCGTCCGCCAGTCCTTGGCGAGTTCGACGGCCGCACGCGCCAGGCTCCCCCGCGTCGCTTCGAGCTTCGACTCCAGCCTCTCGAAGAGGGCGAAAGCGTCGGCGGCGCCTCCCGCAAAACCGGCCAGGATCGCGCCATCGCGCAGCGTGCGTATCTTCTTCGCGGTGTGCTTCAGGACCGTGTTGTTGAGCGTCACCTGCCCGTCGCCCGCCAGTGCCGCCTGCTTTCCCTTCTTTACCGCCAAGATGGTCGTGGCGTTCAGCATGCCGTCTTCCCTTTCCGACTTGCCCGCGCGGTCACGTATTCCTCGCAGTATTATACTGCGAACGCACACCGCGCGGGACGCACTGCGGTCACAATTGTCCTCGCGCCATGCCAGCTACGGAGTCTCGGGTATTACCGCAGCACCGGTAATGCCCGCAGACTCTTCCGGACGAGGTCCGTTTGAGAGAGGTTCCGCCGTCCCTTGCGCTTTTCAGTAATGTGCGGACCTCGATACCTATCCGACCGCTCCCATGGCAGGGGTTCCGGGTGGCCCCCTGTCGTCCCTGCACATGCTCGGCCGAAGCGGTCATCCGGATCGCCGCGCGGCTACCGCGGCGGCCGCCACCACGCCATTGCGTCCGGCCCGCCACCGGTATGGAACACGTCGACTACGGCAAGTCCCGCCATATCAATCACGTGAATCTCGTCGGACGACATGTTGGTGACGAACGCGCGGCGGCCGTCCGGCGAGATCTCGACGCCGATTGGCTGATTCCCCAGGCGCAAACGCTTGACCTCGCGGCGGCCGGGCACGTCAATCACCGCCAGTTCGCCTTCCTGCTCCCAGCTCGTGACCAGCGCGAGGCCCCCGTCCGACGTGAATCTGATGCGCAGCGGCACGCCCCGACAGATGATCGTCTCAGCGACTGCATGAGACCCGGCATCAATGATCGTGATGCTCCCCGCGTCCTGATTCGCCGCCCACAGGAACCTGCCGTCCGGGGTGAACGCGAGGCCCTCGCATCCCCGGTCACACTCGACTTGGGCGGTCAGCTTGCCGGACTCGACGTCTATCACGGATACGTTGCGGGACGCGATGTTCGCGGTATACAGCCGCCGTCCGTCCGGGGATACGACGACCATGTGCGAGATCTCGCCGTGAGTCGGGATGCCTCGCGTCACGGCATTCGTACGCAGGTCAATCTCGACGACATACCCCGTCTGGCCCGCCGTGAAATAGCCGTGCTTGCCGTCGGGGGCGATGGCCGCTCCATGGATGCGGACGAACTCTCCGGTGGGGATTTGCCGGACGTGTTCGCGTGCAACCAGGTCTATCACGGACACGGTGTCGCCCGGCGGCGCGTAGTTGGACAGATAAGCTGATCGCTGATCGGGCGTGATGATGATCTCGTGCGGATCGTGTCCCGTACCCACGGTCGCGACGCATTCGAGCGTCTCCGGGTTCACGAAGGACATCGTGTCCTCGTGCTTGTTGACCACGAGAAGGATCGCGTCGTCGGCTGACATCATCACGGGGAGAATGCTCCGGCCTGATGGGGCAACCAGCGGTCGGGACTACAGTGTTCCCTTCGTCGAGGGGACGCCGCCGCTGCGCGGGTCGCTTTCGACCGCCTCGCGCAGCGCGCGCGCGAATGCCTTGAACGCAGCCTCGATGAGATGGTGCGTATTGCGCCCCGCCAGTTGGCGAAGATGGAGGTTCATGCCCGCGGCGTTGACCACGGCGCGGAAGAACTCCTCGACCAACTCCGCCTCGAAATCTCGTACCTTCCGGCGGCGCAAATCCAGCTTGTAGCTCAGGTGCGCGCGGCCGCTGACATCCACCGCCGCCATCACCAGCGCCTCGTCCATCGGCACGATTGCCGTGCCGTAACGCCTGATGCCCGCCTTGTCGCCAAGCGCCTGCTTCACCCCCCGGCCCAGGCATATCCCGACATCCTCAACGGTGTGGTGGAAATCTACTCCCAGGTCGCCTTTGGCCGTGACCTTGAGCGTCAGCGCGCCGTGCTTCGCCACCAGATCGAGCATGTGGTCGAAGAAGCCAATCCCGGTCTTGACGGCAACCCGCCCGGGCCCGTCGAGGCCGACTTCGACTTTGATGTCGGTTTCCTTGGTCTTGCGCTGAATGCTGGCGGTTCTCATGTCAACCCCCGTTGCAGTTACGCCGCGGCCACGGCTCTTCCTGTCGCGCGCGGCGCAGGCCGTGCCGCGGTCAGGGCTTGTGAACTGCCGCGCGCCGGCTCTCCGCAGCTATCTCGGTCCACCACTCCATGAACGCGTTAACGTCCGGCGCGATGACGTCGGCGCACCCGGCGCGGATCTCGTCATCGTCACGTCTTCCCAGCGGCCCCGACAGCACGAGACAGTCGAAGACCTCCGCATCGGTGTCGGACTTGGCGGCTCGGTATCGCCGGGCCGCCTCGCGATCGTCCGGCATGTCGCCGATGTAGATCGCCGCGGCCGACTCCATGCGCTGCACGAGCGCGGCGAGGCCGCCGGGATCGGGCTTGAGCAGCTTGTCATCAACGACGATGACGCGCTCGCGCGTGAAGAGGTCGGCGATGCCCGCCATCTCCAGCGCCGCCCGAGTCTCCTCCCACGTCCGCCCGCTGTACACGCCAAACTTGCCGATGGCAGGCGGAATGCTCTCACGGCGGATCAGCGGCCGATCGAGAGCGATGCGGCCAGCGACGTGAACGTACTGCGGGTGGTAGCCGTAGAACGCGAAGCAGTGATCTTCTCCCGCGTACAGCTCCTGAAACACCTGAACGATTTTCCGGCAGTCCCACAGGCCGAGGGCCCTTTCGCGCGCCGCGCCGTCCAACAAGCCGAGCAACGTTTGCCGGACGAAAGGCACGCCGCCGCGGGAGCGCCGCGCGTTGGCGGCGAGGTCGGCGATGGACGGCGTCGTTTGCCGCAGCGCCGCGGCGTCTGTGCTGCCCGTCAACTCCGACTTGACGAGGTACGTCAGGACGTTGATGCCGGCGATTTCCCAGTCGTCGTTGAAGCCGTCTGCGAGCTTGTACAGCTCGATCTCCTCCGGCTCCACGAACGCGCCGGTGTCGGGCCACCCGGCGAGCTGGGTCAGGTACACGCGCACGGCGTCGCAGCCCACGGTTCGAATGGACTGCGTGACATCCATCACGACGCCGTCAATGTCGAAGATAACGGTGTCAATCGAAGCAAGGTGCGGCAGGACCTGCGGGCGCACGAGCACCGCGCCCGAAGAGGCGTACTGTGGGTCCGGCTCGCGGTCGGTCATCTCTGCTTTGTCCTGATGCGCACGGAGCGGGCGTGGGCATCAAGCCCCTCCAACCGCGCGAGTTGCTCGACCTCCCGGCCGTAGCGCGCCAGCCATTTGGGAGTAACCGACACCAGGCTGGAACGCTTCATGAAATCCATCACCCCCAGGCCGGACGAGAATCGGGCGCTGCGCCCGGTCGGCAGGACGTGACTCGGCCCCGCGAGGTAGTCGCTCACGGCGGTCGGGGTGTCGGGGCCGAGCAGTATGCAGCCGGCGTGCTTGATCTTGCCCAGCACCTTCCGCGGATCGCCGACCGCCAATTCGAGATGCTCCGGCGCCAACAGGTTGACCAACTCGACGCCTTCATCTAGATCCCGCACGTGGATCGCTCCGCCGTGCCGTTCGAGGCAGCGGCGGATGATGTCGCCCCGGCTGACGTCCCTGACCGCATCCTCCAGCGCGGTGTTGACCCGTTCGATCAGCGCGCGGACCGGCGTCACCAGAACCGCGACCGAATCGTCCCAGTGCTCGGCCTGGGCGGCGAGGTCAATGGTCACCTGCCGTGCGTCCGCATGCTCGTCCGCCAGAACCACGACCTCGCTCGGCCCGTAGAACCCGTCTATGCCGACCACGCCCGCGACCATCGCCTTGGCGAGGTTGACGAACATATTGCCTGGGCCGACGATCTTATCAACCGCCGGGATACTCTTTGAGCCATAGGCGAGGGCAGCGATGGCCCACGGCCCACCGACGCGGTACACCTCCGCGATGCCAAGCATGGCTGCAGCGGCGAGGATGCCTGGGTTTACGCTGCCGTCGCGCGCGGGCGGGGTGGCGACGGCTATCCGGCCGACGCCCGCGACCTGCCCGGGGACGACGGCCATGATGAGCGAACTCAACAGCGGCGCCACCCCGGCGGGCGCGTAAACCGCTACGGAATCGAGCGGCGTAAACCGCCATCCCAACACCGCGCCTTCATCATCCGGCTCGAGCATGCCCTCCGGGAGCTGTTTCTCGTGAAACGCGCGAACGCGCGCGATCGCCGTTTCGAGCGCCGCCCGATCGTCTGCGCTGATCGTGTCCGCGGACGCGCGGATCTCGGCCTCTGGCACGCGCAGCGTCGCGACTTCGGCCTCGGGCCAATCGCGCTCGCGGGAATACGCCACCACCGCCTCGTCGCCGCGCTCGCGCACGGCGGCGACGATCTCGCGCACGCTGTGCTCGGCAGCCGAATCGGCTGCGCGCGCAGCAGGCACGACGGCCTGGGCAATCTGGTCGAGGGGAATATCCTCGGTGCTGAAGATTCGCATAGTGGCGTCCGCACAGCCCGCCGCTGGCGAACCGCGAGTCGTCTGTCACTCAGACGCGGCCGTTTCCGCGCGGTCCGCCAGCGGCAGATGCAGGCGTTCTATATCGTGGGCAGCTCGGCCAAGGCGGCGTCAATCTTCTCCTGGGCGAGCTCGTAGTCCTCGAGCTTACCCTCCAGATAGGAGGCGTAGGCCGCGAGGTCGAAGTGCCCGTGGCCGCTGTTGTTGAAGAGAATAACGCGCTCCTGTCCCGCCTTCTTCGCCGCCAGCGCCTCGTCAAATACGGCTTTGATTGCGTGTGCCGTTTCGGGGGCCGGGATGTGTCCCTCAGTGCGAGCGAATGTGAGGGCGGCCTCGAAGACAGGGTTCTGGTGATAGGCCACAGCCTCCATATGGCCCTCTTTCACAAGCAAGCTGAGGAGTGGCGCATCGCCGTGGTAGCGCAGGCCGCCGGCGTGAATGGGGGCCGGGATGAACGTATGGCCAAGCGTGTACATCTTCACCAACGGAGTCATCCCGACGGTATCGCCGAGGTCATAGCGATATTGCCCCTTGGTCAGAGTCGGGCAAGCGGTCGGCTCCACCGCGACCGCGCGTACCTGTTTGCCAGCAAACTTGTCGGCGAGGAAGGGGAAACAGCACCCTGCGAAATTGCTGCCGCCCCCGACACAGCCGATCACGACGTCAGGGTAGTCACCAGCTATCTCCATCTGCTGCTTCGCTTCAAGGCCGACCACGGTCTGGTGCAGCAGCACGTGGTTGAGCACACTGCCCAGCGAGTATCGCGTATCGTCGTGAGTAACGGCGTCCTCCACTGCCTCGCTGATGGCAATCCCGAGGCTGCCTGGGCTGTCCGGATCCTGGGCCAGGATCTTCCGACCGGCCTCGGTCATGTCAGTCGGGCTGGGGTGACATGTAGCTCCCCACGTTTCCATCATGATTCGCCGGTACGGCTTCTGGTTGTAGCTGACCTTCACCATGTACACAGTGCATTCGAGGTCGAACAACCCACAGGCGAAGGCAAGCGCGCTGCCCCACTGCCCGGCGCCGGTTTCCGTGGCGATGCGCTTGACGCCCTCCTGCTTGTTATAGTAGGCCTGCGGGATGGCGGTGTTCGGCTTGTGGCTCCCCGGCGGACTGACGCCTTCCCACTTGTAGTAGATCTTCGCTGGTGTGTCGAGGGCTTTCTCCAACCGCTGCGCGCGGTAAAGCGGCGTCGGCCGATAGAGGCGGTAGGCGTCTGCGACCTCGTCGGGAATGTCAATCCAGCGGTCGGCGCTGACCTCCTGCATGATGAGCCCCATGGGGAAGATTGGCGCGAGGTCGTCGGGGCCAATCGGCTGACGCGTGCCCGGATGCAGCGGGGGATCGAGTGGTTTGGGCAGATCCGCCGCGATGTTGTACCACTGCCGCGGTATCTCCTTCTCGGGCAATAGGATTTTCGTCTCGGGCATTCGATGATACCTCCTTGCGGCCTTCACCGCTGTAATGTACGCTATCCGGGTAACCCGGCTAAAGCGTCTCCCTCCACACCGCACCTTCGCCAAGGAAGCTTTCGATTTCCTGACGCAGAGCGTCGCTGGCGGCCACCGAAAACGTGCGGCCCAAGGCGAGACTCGTCTCCGACGCCTCCTCGCAGAGGTGGAGCAGCACGGGGTCGTCGCCCCGATGCCGGCGCAAGAGCTGCTTGAGCTCTTGCAGGACATTCGTGTCGGCCTGCGCCGCCGGCATGCGAATGTGCACGCGCTCGCGCGGAGCGGATCGCGGCCGTTCCGGCGTCGGCGGCGGGGGCGCAGGCGCGACGTGGTTCGGGTGGTTGTAGTTGCCGCCGCTGGCGCGAGAGCGGCGTCGGCTCGCGGCGCGCAGCGCCTTCACGGCATCGGCATCGTCCAGCCGGGCGACCTCGAAGGCAACCATACGCGACGCGCCCGATCTCCCTTCCACCTGCTCCGCCGCGCGGCGGCTCTTCTCGACCTTGCCTCGAACCAACGCGATCACTCCGGAGGCGATCTCTCCGCCGCACCGCTCGTAGGCGTCGGGGAACACCGTCACTTCGACACTGCCCGTCATGTCCTCCAGACCCAGGAACATCATCGGCCGGCCGTTGCGGGCCGTATAGCGCCGACAGCTGTTGACCACGCCGCCCAAGATGACGTCGGAACCCTCCTCGATCTCCGGCAACTCAAACGCCCGCGCGGTGACCTGCTGCGCAAGCTCGTCGGCGATCGACGACAGGGGGTGATCAGAGACGAACAGGCCCAGGTATTCCTTCTCCAGCGCGAGCAGTTCGTCCTGGCTCAGCTCGGGCGTGTCGGGCAGCGACGGCAACGCGACCGCTTCCGCGCCGGCTTCGCCGTCGAATAGGTACGCCTGGCCCGCCTGGCGATCGCGCTGGGCGCGGTGAGCCGCATCCAACGCGTCCCCCGCGGCTTCCAGCAGTTGGCCGCGATGGCCGGGAAGGCAATCGAGCGCTCCCGCCTTGATCAGCGCGTCGATCGCGGTCTTGTTGACCGCGGCGGTATCGACCCGCGCGCAGAGGTCGTACAGTTCGGCGAACGGTCCGCCCTGCTCGCGCGCGCGGATGATGCTTTCGACGGCCGCCCGGCCGGCGTGCTTGATAGCGGCCAGCCCGAAGCGAATCGTGTTGCCCGATACAGTGAAGCTCTGTCCGCTCTGATTGATGTCGGGCGGAAGCACGCGGATGCCCATGCGGCGGCATTCCTCGATGTAGGCCGCCAACTTGTCTTTGGTGTCGCCGACGCTCGTGAGCTGGGCGGCGATGAACTCAGCGGGGTAGTTGGCCTTGAGATACGCCGTCTGGTAGGCGTTGAGCGCATAGCATGCCGCGTGTGCCTTGTTGAACCCGTACCCCGCGAAGACCGCCATGCGGTCGAAGATGTCGTCGGCGACGGCGCGAGAAACGCGGTTGGCTTTGGCGCCCTCGATGAACTCCTCGCGCAGCTTGCCCATCGCCTCGTGCTTCTTCTTGCGCATCGCGTTGAGCAGCGCGTCGGCGCTGGCCATCGAGAAGCCCGCCAGGTCGCGCGCGATCTGCATCACCTGCTCCTGATAGACGATGATGCCGTAGGTCGCCTCGAGGATGGGCTTGAGCTTGGGGTGCGCGTAAGTGATCTCGCGCCGGCCGTGACGGCCGGATATGAAGTCGGCGATGTGCGCCATCGGCCCGGGCCGGTAGAGGGCGACCACGGCGATGATCTCCGCGAACCGGTCCGGGCGCAAATCCATCAGCACTTGGCGCATGCCCGCGCTCTCGAGCTGGAAAACGCCCGCGGTTTCGCCTCGCGCCAGGAGTTCGTACGTGGCGCGGTCGTCGAACGGGATGCGGTCGAGGTCGAGGTCGGGCTCGACGCTGCGGCTCTCGTGAATGAGGGCGAGCGCGTGCTTGATCACCGACAGCGTGCGCAGGCCCAGGATATCGAGCTTGAGCAGGCCGACGTCCACCACGTCTTCCCATTTGAACTGGGTGGTGACCCCCTCGCCTTCCGTCGAGCGCTGGAGCGGGACGATGTCGGTGAGCGGACATTCCGAGATGACCAGGCCGCCGGCGTGGGTCGAGGCGTGGCGGGCGAGGCCCTCGACGGCCATCGCGGTATCGAGCAGCTTGCGCACCTCGGGATTGCGTTGATACTCGTTGCTCAGCTCGAGCACCGTATCCAGGCTCTGCGAGATCGTCGCGGTCGGGTCCACCATCTTGGCGAGGCGGTCGACGTCGGCGAGAGGCATCCTCATCGCGCGCCCGGCATCGCGGATGGCGAGGCGCGCGCCCATCGTGCCAAAGGTGATGATCTGCGCCACCCGTTCCGCCCCGTAGCGCTCGCTGATGTGGCGGATGACTTCGTCGCGCCGGCTGTCCTCGAAATCGGAGTCAATGTCGGGCATACTCAGGCGCTCGAGGTTCATCCACCGCTCGAAGGGCAGCCCGTGCTCGATTGGGTCAACATTCGTCACGCCCAGCACGTAGAGGACGACGCTGCCGACGGCGGAGCCGCGCCCGGGGCCGACGAGGATGCCGTTCTCACGCGCGAAGTGCACCGCGTCCCAGCTAATCAGGATCAATTGCGCAAGCTGGCGCTGCCTAATGACGTCCAACTCGTCTTCGAGCCGCGTCTTGATGGCTTCGTCCGCCTTGGGGTAGCGCGCTGGCAGTCGCTCCAGGCACAACTCGCGCAGGTAGGAGTCGTGATCGTAGCCGGGGGGCACCTCGAAGTGCGGAAGCCGCACCTCGCCCAACGCCAGCTTGACATTGCAGCGGTCGGCGACCTCGCGTGTGCGCGCGAGCGCCTCCCCGTGCTCGGGGAACAGCGCCGCCATCTCCTCCGGCGACTTGAGGTAGAACTGATCGCCGTGGAATCGCAGCCGCTTGGGGTCGTCAACCGTGTTTCCGGTCTGGATGCACAGCAGGACATCGTGCGCCGCCGCGTCCTCCTGGCGCAGGTAATGAACGTCATTCGTCGCGACGAGCGGAATGCCCAGTTCGCTCCCGAGGCGTA
>CP070648.1:4678125-4702662 GCA_020354555.1 Armatimonadota bacterium
GCCCTCGTACAGCGAGAGGTAAACGAAAGCGCGCGCGTTCGCGTACGCAGCGGGAAGAAGATCGTCCGCAAGGTAGCCGGAGAAGATCACATCCTCGATAATGCCCAACGCCACAGCCTCGCTGCGCAGCGCAGCCACGTAGTCGGGCGGCCCCGCGCCGGCCAGCACGAGCGTCTCCGGGATGCCCTGTGCCCGCGCCTCGGCGTAGGCTTCAAGCAACGAGGCGAGGTTCTTGCGCGGGGCGAGGCTGCCGACGTAGAGCACATAGCTGTCCGGCCAGCCCGGCGGCGGGTCGGTGGGGCCCGGGGCAAGAAAACGTTCGTCCACGCCCTCGCGCGTGACCGTGATGTTCTCCCGGTCGCGCCTATAGAGTCGTATGACATCGTCCGCGGTGGACTGGGACACCGCGAGAACGCTCGTGGCGCGTTTGATCGAGCGGCGTGCGCCCTGGAGTTGCATGCGCAGGTCGGCGGGGTCATAACACTCAGGATGGAACTCGAACGCGAGGTCGTGAACCGTCACGACGCTCGGGCATGGCAAGAGCCGCGGCAGCACAGTCGCCGGGAAGTGCATGACCGCGACGCGGTCGGCGCGCAGCGCGAGCGGCAAACGCAGACGCAGCCACGCTCGGCCGGGCGAGACGAGGCGCATGCGCATCGAAGTCCCGAGCGCAATCGGGGGCGTCGTTGCGATCTCAGGGGAATCAACGTAGAGCAGGCACTCCGGCAACTCCGCTATGGCGGCCAAATGGGTGATCAGGCTGCGCACGTAGCGCTCAACGCCGGTGATCCTGGCGGCGCCGAGTGTTCGTGCGTCTATCCCGATTCGAATGCTACCGCTGGGCACGGTCGAGAACACCTGTCGCACGCGCGCGTTCGAAGATGCCGCGACTGGAGAGCGCGCCGGGGCCTCGCGATCGGCGCCTGAGCAGCGACGCCGGCAGCGCGCGCAGCGCGGAGCATAACGCCGCGACGAACCGCCTGCGCCCCGTGAGTGAGCTGACCACCACGTGCGCCGGCAGCAGGGCGAAGTGCCACATCAACAACGGCCGGTCCAGGTTCTTCCACGTGAAGAGGAAGCGGTTTCGATCCTGCATGAAGTCGGCGCGCTCGGGGCTGTGGCTGGTCTTGATGACGCCGGGGTGATAGTGAAGCACGCGACCGCGCGGCTCATACAACACTTGATACCCCGATCGCCACATGCGATATCCGAGGTCAGTGTCTTCCCAGTAGAACGGCGCGAAGAGCCGGTCGAAGCCACCGAGCCGGAGAAAGACGTCCCGCCGCAGCATCACCGCCGCGCCGCACGGATAGAGTACCGGCAGCACGCGGTCCGACTCGCATAGTTCGGGGTGTCGCTGCAGGCGGAACAGGCCTCGGCGGAAGGTGCCGAAGACGACGCTCTCGCAGGTGCCGCCGGTCCGGGTCTGGATGATCTTGGGCACGACCGCGGCGGCGTCGGGGTGCTCTTCCATGCACTGCACGAGCGGGCCGAGCGCGTTCATCGCCGGGCGAGTATCGGTGTTGAGCAGCAGCACGAGCGGGGATCCGGCTGCGCTCACCCCGCGATTGGCCGCCGCGGCAAAGCCGACGTTGCGCTCATTGAGGATGACCTCGATCTGGGGCCATTCGTCGCGCAGCAGTTCGACGCTCGCGTCGGTGCTGGCGTCGTCCACCACGATGACATGAGCCGGAGGCGTGATCGCGCCGGCGGCGCGCACGACGGAGGGCAGGAAGCGACGAAGCAGCGCGCGGCCGTTGTAGTTCGGCAGCACGACCGTCACCGCGGTCGGTGCGGCATCACCCCCCGGGGCCAATTCCATGCCCCCTCTCTACGGATTCAGGCTCACCACACGTATCGCTGCGCTCATTGGTGTCCACGATGCGACGCCTAGCGGCTCTTAACCTGCCACTCGTAGCCGAAGCGCTCGTCTGACGAGTCGGCGCGCAGCTCGTCCGGGTGCTCGCGATCGTAATGCTCCGTCGGTATGTTGAGCAGATAGGACGTCTCATTGCCTACCGCCATCTGCCCGTGCCACACCAGGGGCGGAATCTGAAGCAGAATCGGGTTCATCTCCCCGAGGATGTAGGTCTCCGTCTGCCCGTAGGTGGGCGAATCCTTGCGCCCATCGTAGAGACCGATCTTCGCGTGGCCCTTGACGACGCAGAAGTTGTCGGTCTGCCGCTCGTGGGCGTGCCACGCCTTGACCACGCCCGGATGACACGTGGAAACATAGACCTGGCCGAATTTAATGAATAGCTCGTCGTCGTCGCGGAGAATCTCCATGACGTAGCCGCGATCGTCCACATGCGGCGCGAGTTTCTTGACCCGAACGCCCTCGATCATTCAAACCTCCGTTGTGCGCCCGCCCCCGAGGCGCGCGATCCGCACAATAGCTGCAACTGCGTCGGCGCCCCACAGACCGATAATCACGAGGCCCATCAGCGACGCGTACGTCAACTGGCCCAGCAGCCGCGATAAACGCCGCGCGCCTCGTTCCAGCGGCTTCCACGGAGCGACCGCGCTCACATACAGGTTTGCGTCGTCGCCGAGCAGATACACGTGCGCGCACGTCAACCATGCGAGTACTTCCGCGCGTCGGCCGGCCAGACCTACCACGACAGCCGCGTCGGGGTGCTCGCTGCGCAAGCGACGTGCTAGCGCGAGGAATCCGCGGATACCGGCCGCATCGCTCGGTGCGCCGATCACGCGCGCCCCCAGCGTCCCGCCGTGCGCCAAGGCCTCCCCCTCCGTGCGGAGCATTGCGATATCGGCGTCGGGGAGCGCGTCGCGGCAAGCCACCAGCGAGCGCGCCGTCTGGCCGACGTCGGCGGTCGGGATGACGACCACGCGATTATACCTTGCTGCAGCCATCTGTTCCATCGGCACCGGGCGACGTTCGAGAAATGCCCTTGCTAACACGCCCACGATGCCGCGCGCCGCGCCTGCGGACAACGTCGCGGCGCGCCGGAGCAGTGCCCGCGCGGCTCGCTTGCCGGCGCGCGCATAGCCCTCGCTCTCGATCCTCCACGCCAACCGCGCGAGGCGCGAGCGCGGCGCAAACATCACCTCCGCGCCGGGTGACGGCGTGGGCACCGCGCCCGCGAAATCGGGCGCATGAGCCGGCGCGCGCGCCCATGTTCGCAGCGGCTGCAGCACCCTCGTGTACACCCAGGTGTCGAGCGCGTAGCGCGCCGCGCGGGCGCCCATCTGCTCGAGCCGCTGGGGGTCCGACGCCAGACCAAGAATCGCCTCCGCCAGGCCGTCGGCATCACCGATGCGGAAAGTCAAGCCGAGCCCGGCGCGGCTGACGTCGCCGCTGATCTCCGTGCCCGAGCTGGTGATCACCGGCAGGCCCGCCTTGCACATATCGGTGAGGCGGTACCGCGCGCCGAGAATAGTCTCATAATTGAACTTGTCAACGTTGAGTCCGACGTCGCTTTCGAGGTAGTAATTTGGGACCTCGGCCGTGTCGACCCAGCCCGCGAACAGGAAACGGTCGGCGAACGGACTGGCCTCGATCAAGTCGCGGAAGTGCGCGAACGTGCGCTCGTCGTGACCCTTGATGGCGCCGCCGGTGGACACGAACTTGACGCGGCGGTTGCGCCTCATGGCCCGCGTGAGACCCCCGAACAGCGTGTCCACATCGGTCCAAGTGTTGTAGCCGCCGGAGAAGAGCACGACGAAGTCATCGGGCTCAACGAGGACGCCGCGCAGAACGGTGCGCGTGTGTTGGTAGGGCTCGGGCTCGATCGCATTCGGCACGGGCCACACGAGTTCGTGCCCGGCCGTGAGGCGGTTGAGCCTGCCGACCGCGCCCAACTCGCCGATGACGGCGTGGCGCTGACGCCGCGAGGACGTCGAGAGTACATCAGCGCGTTCGAGGATGGTGCGCTCCCGCTCCCAAGCGGTAGCGTGCCAGTCCTCACCGTATACGTCGTTGGTCGCTTGCACCTCTCCGACCTGGTAGCCGTTGAGGTCGGCCCAGAACGGCGCCGGGGTGTGCAGCAGACTCGCGCGGTAGGCGGCAAGATGGTTGACCCCCACGACGGCGTCGGGCTGGAACTGGTCGCACCACGCGTCGAGTTCTTTGCCTACGTAGAATACGCGGTCGTCAACGTGCCGGTACAGGAGATTATCGCGGATCTGTGCTTCGACGACGCGGGGTAGGGAATCAGCGTCGCGGTACGACGCGTGGACGCGGACGCAGACGAGCAGGATGTCGTGGCCGTCTTCCTGGAGCGCGCGCACCGCGTGCCAGGTACGGCGGTTGAGAGAGCTGACGACCGGCTGGTTCTCAAACGGCAGCGGCGACAGTCCGAGCACAAACAGCCGAGACATCTCCTACCCTCTTCGCTCCGGCGAATACTGGACTTCTGCCTGAGCCCCGCTGAGCCGCCGGAAGGGACGCTCGGCAGCTCGTCCCTCGAGCGCCTGTGGGAGTTGACGAAAGGCGCCGAAAAACGCCGGCCCCGGAAACCGCAACTCAGCCCGATTCGCGAGCGCCTGCGTCTCGGACCGCTGACCGTGCGGGGCCCGCATAGACGATTAGGCTGTCATATTATCGCACGGGCCACCTCATGTCAAACGCAGGAGATCGCGGCGGCGCTGGATCCATCCCATCCAGCGGCTCAATTGCGTGCGCGCCCGGCGCCCATGAGATGCGCGCCGCGATCCGCGAATCCCGCGTTATTTGACATAGCCCAAGGCGCGCAGTCGCTCCCTCGTCGCTCTGTCGAGTTTCGCTCCGGGCCGCGTTACGGCAGCCGCAGATTCCGCCGTGCGCGCCCACGATACGAGCCGCTCTCGGAGTCGCGGAAAATGCGCGTCCTTGACCGCGGCCAGATCGGTACGTTCCGTGGGATCGCGCGCTAGGTCGTACAACTCCCAGTGGTCATCTTCGGGTATCCAGATCGCCTTGTGGGGCCAGAGGATCAGGCTTCGCTGCTCCTTGCCCGTCATCAGCCCCTCGGCGTAGAGCGGCCGATCCATGCGTTCCGCGCCGCGCGCATCGAGCATGTCAAGCAGCGACCTGCTCGCGGGCCCGCCGTTCCATGTCACGCCGATAGCGTCGGCGATGGTCGGCGCCACGTCGAGCAGAGAGACCGGCGCCTTCACGCGCAGGCCGGCTCTGCTCCCGCGCGGCAACTTCACGATCAGCGGCACGCCAAGAACCTCCTCGTGCAGCGCGTGTCCGTGAAGGTAGCCGCCGTGATCCCAGTGCTCTTCGCCGTGATCGGCAGTTAGGACTATGAGCGCCCTATCGTAAAGCCCGACATCGCGCAGGCGCTGCAAGAGCCGGCCGACGTACGCGTCCGCTTGAGCCACCTCGCCCTCGTACAGGCGCTTGATGAGGTCCTTGTCCGCCGGGGTCACGGGCAGTCCATGCCTGCCGATGTTGACCCAGGTGCGCGGTCTTGTGACCGGTTGCGGCGGCATCCCCACCGTCCGCGAGCGCCAATCCGGGGGTTCGGACGGCCAGTGCCTGTGCGGCAGGTACGGGGCATGTGGGTCCAGGTAATGAACCCACAGGAACGCCGGCCCTGTGTTCTCATCCAGCACCCGCATGGCCTCATCGGTGACGACGGCCGAGGCCGCTGCCCATCCACCGACGCCTCTGGTGCGGCCCCGAAGGGGCGGGTAGCCGTGGCCGCGCCAGACCCGCCAGAGCCTGCTCCCTAGCGCCGTTGCCGGGTCAAAGCGCCATGGCGCCGAGGGGCGCTCCGTCCTCGCCCCTTCCCCCGTCTCGTAGCTGTACGTGAAGCCCTGCGTGACACCGAAGACACGAGCGAGCCACGGGTTCGCTCCGACAAACGCCGTGCTGTACCCTGCGTCTCTCATCGTCTCGGCGATCGTGGTCTCGTTGGGCGCGAGGCGCATATGTCTGGGATTCGGTGCCGGCCCTTCGAGCCGCCGGCCGATTCCGCATGCCGAGGGATACTGCGAGGTCTGCATCGCGGACAGCGAACTGAAGGTCCACGGCGCCGGGGCGTAGGCATGCTCGAATACTACTCCATCGCGCGCCAGCCGGTCCGCATTGGGCGTGAGATCGGTGCCCGAATACGGCCCCGCATGGTCAACGCGCCATGCATCAATTGAGATGACAATCACAGGCGGTCGAGACGCTGCCGCGGTATGCCACGCGAGAGTCGCGCCGACGATCGGCCCGAGGCCGGCGGCGAGAATCAAAGCCGAGGTCATGCTGGACCCGCGACCGGGCTTCACACGCGCAGCTGCGGTGCCCCCGGCAATGCTCAGCGGCGGAACGACGGTGAGCACTCCGAACAACGCCGCAAATCCCGCCGGTGCGGGGTGAAGTCTCCACAGTAGGGCCAGCGCGGCACCCAAACCGACGGCGGAAACCGCGGCCCGACGCGCCGCACCCGAGACGGGCAGTCGCCCCACTAACCCAGTGAAGGCCCCCATCATGGCAATCGGCGCGACTACCCAACCCGCCGTGACTGGGCTGAATGGTCTGTTCGACTGCACGGAGGTGAAAGCCCACCAGCCGGCTGCGGCCGCGACCAACACCACCGCCACCAGGAGCCCGTAGTCCCGCGGTCTGGCATCGCGCCTAAGCCGCGCGTCGCGGCGAAGGGCCCCCAGCGCGAGGCCGGTCGCCCACCCGAACGCAGCCCATAGAAGGCCTGTGCCCGCCGCCATCAGGGCTGCGGTGCGCCATCCCGCGAGCATCGGCAAGCCCGCTCCGGCCAGGAGCCCGAGCACCGCGCCGACGCCCATCGCTGAGCCAGCCGCAGCTCCCTGCGCCGCCCCGCGACGCAGGTCGGCCCAGCAGTGGCGCGCTTGGGCCGAATGCTGCGAGCTGAGCCCCGCCGTTTCGCCGTAGCCTGCCTCAGGCTTCGTCACTTCCCGTATCCCACCGCGTTGGGTCTGCGCACTGTCTGCCCGTCAATCTCGTGCCGCCCGTATGTCCGGGACGATGCTCACCGTCCGACGTTCTGCGCTCGTCGCGCGCGTTGTCCGCGGAGTCGGGTCCCGCGATGCAGCGCCGCGAGGCGGTGATGCTATTCCACGGCAATACAGCTTACGGCGATACCCAACGACCGCCGGTCGCCGTTGTTGAGGTAGCGGTCCGGCACGAATGCCCTCTCGGTTCGAATCTCCACATCGAGGATGACCTCGGCGGGCGCGACCGCAAAGTGCAGCCACGTCCACTGCCCGTCTTCGAGGGAGAAGTCGCCGACCGGCACGTCGTTTACGAGCACCTGTCCTTGCGTCGGTTGGCCAGTGAGGTGCGCGAACCCGCGGCCCTCAATCAGAAGGTGGGCTGCGCCCGGCGGCGCGCGCAGCGTGCAGACGGCAGCGGGAAGAGTGAACCGCGCCCGCTTCGGGCCGGGGGCGATGCCTGCAGGTCGGTGCCAGCCGCCCGAGAGGGCGGGAACCCTCGCAGGGCCGGTGTGGATGAGGGAAGGCAACCGGTGGCCGCGCTTCAGTCGGCGTAGCGCACGTCGAATCTCCGGAAGGTGCTCTCGATCACCATCGAGAGTGCACGGATCGAGGAGTCGCGGGCCCGCGGGCGCGCGCGGCGAGGCGACGTGGCGGTGCTTGGTTGCGACCAGGTTGACGCCGCCGGCGCGCAGCCACAACGGCAGCGTTCGGGAAGGTGGGAATTCCGTGTGCTCGAACTCGCTCGGCGAACCAGGCGCCATCCATTCGGCGAAACCGGCGAGGCGCGCGCTGCGCATCACGTGCAGGCTTTGCACCCGGATGTGTCCAAGCCCCGCGCCGCGGAGAGCCGTCAGATATGTCGGCAGTGTCGGGAAGTGCTCGTTGACGCCAACCAGGAAATCGAACTGCTTCTGCTGGTAGGCGCCTTCTGAGTCAAGCAGGCTGCGGAACGGCTCGCCGCATGCGACGAACATGCCCCCGACGCGGAGGATGCGCGACATCTCGTTGACGGCCTGGCGCAGGTCGCGCAGGTGATGGAGGGTCGCCCGGCAGAACACGATGTCGAACGATCGGTCCGCGAATGGCAGGCGCTCGGCCGCCGCCTGCACCTTGTCGCACCGGTAGGGAGGGCGATTGAGGCGTTGCCGGGCCAATTCTCGTTTGTCATCGGGAAGCGCGTCGAGAGGGCGCCCGGTCTCTATGTCTAGCGGATTGCACAGGAATCCCCGCTGCATATCCGTGGCCACGACCCGGGCACCGCGCTCGGCAAGCAACGCCGAGGTGAGGCACCCGCCGGCCCCGACATCACACACCAGGGGCGAATGCGAGAAATCGAGTTCCTCGAGCACCCGGCCCACCGCGCGCGCCAATCCATCAATCCATTGCTCGTCGGCCTCCCGGCGCGCTCCGGAGCTGAGATCGTCCTGCTCGACGCCGGTGGAGACTGCGGCGTGCAGGTGATGCGCCGCCAGTTCGGACAACTGCTGGAGCCAGGTGTGGTCAACGTGGATGAGGGCAGGGACGTCCTGTGTCATCGGGTACTGCAAGTCGCACCGGCCGCAGACCAGGGACTGTGCCGCGCCGTTCCCGGCCCGTTCGGTCCTCATCGCCTCGCGACAACACGGCGAACGCAGTATCTCAAACAACCAGTCGCGCATGCGAAACCGGCCTCAGAGTGGATGTCCAGCGCGTGCCTCGGCCGATGTGGTAGCTCGGTCCGGCATGGCGAGTGCGCCGCGCGCGCCGGTCATGTGCGATGATCCGTCAGCAAGCGTTCCAGGCGCTCTTTGATGCGCGCGCCGACGGCCGCCTGGCAGTAATGACTGCGAATCTCTTCCTTGCCTCGGGCCGCGATCTGCGCTGCCTCCTCGCGGTCCTCAAACACTCGTGCCATGAGGTGAGCGGCATGGTCTACATCCGGCTCCGCCCACAGCCAGCCTTTCTTGTAGGGGCCGTGGTCCTTGTCAATCTCGGCCAATCGGTAACGCACGAGATAGCTATTGTCCGGGCGCATGAAGTCCACATTCCCGGAGTAAGCAGTGGCGACGACCGGCTTGCCGAGGTGCATCGCCTGGGCGGGAGTTATGCCGAAGCCTTCTGATCGGTGCAGCGAGACATAGCAGTCGCAGCGCTGCATGAGGCCGTTGATGACGTCGCGATCGAGATAGCGGTCAATGATGGTGACCTGCTCGGGCCGCGCCTCCGCAACGAGCCGTGCATGGTAGGCCGGGTCGGCCGTGCTATCGGTCCCCTTGAGCAAGAGATGGACGTCTGCCTCGGCCGAGAACGCCTGCTGGAAGGCGCGCAGCACGGCCAGCGGATTCTTCCTCTCGGGGTAGCTGTAGTAATCGAACATGAAGAAAAACAGGAACCGATCCGGCGGGATGTCGAGCACGTCCCGGGGCAGCGACGCGGCCGGTCCGACGCCCTCTATGGCGAGAGGGATTCTGACGACGGGAATGGGTGACACGCGAGACACCGCGTCCTGGCAGAAGGACGAAGCTACCCACACCTCGTCAAGATACTCGAACCGGTCGTACCACTCCTCCGGGAAGTGCTCGAGTTCCCAAAACCAATAGCCGATGTTAAATTTGTCGCGGAAAAAATCCGCCCCGAGCTTGGAGAATATCTGGGGGGTTTCGTCCGCGTTCATGCACAGCAGGTTGAAGGGATAAGGATTGCCCTCCGGAACGTCGGCGCACGACTCGTCGCGCTTGCGATGCCCGCAGTAGATGTCCACCAGGGTGCCGGCCACGGGCACCTCCGCCGCGCGCAGACTGCGGATCACCGAACGCGCGGATTCGCCGACCCCGCTCTCGGACGAAATGTAGCCGACGACGTTGCCGCCCATCGGCCCTTCGATGGGCCGGTCTCGCTGCCGTGCGAGCCCCAGTTCCGCTGGAGCTATGTCCGGTGTGCGCGCGCGGCGGCCCCAGCGCACCCAGTCGCGGACGGTATTCGCCAGTCGAGCTCCGAGTAGACGCCGAGCCATGCGCCCGAAGCCGAGGTGCGCCACCGCTGCCGTGATGCGGCCGCGCCGGGTGTCCGCCGACAGCCGAGCCAACTCAGCCGCCTGGCGCCCCGCCGCCTCCCCGCTCAGCACGCCGGGCAGATGCAGCGCGGCCACGAATCGCGCATCCAGTTCATACTCCTGCGCGCCCGCCGCTGCGAGCCACACCGCCAGCCCCTCGCGATCCTTGCCCGGCGGATACGGATAGGCCTGCTGGAGATCGATCCGGCGGCGCCACAGCGCGAGCGCCAGATTGGTGATGACCGGTTCCCCTCTCCCAGCGCCCTCCGCCGGCTCGTTGAGCCAGGCGTAGAAGCTGTCCGCGTCGGTGCGGAACGGGTCGCCGAACCGTTCCGCATCGTCGCGCATCTCCCGGTAGAGGTCGCGTGCGATCTTCGGGATAGTACAGCCATCATCGAACGTCGCAAAGGCGTAAGGCCATTGTTTGACGTCCTCGTAGCCGTGCCGCTTGAGATCGCTCTCGTAGTCGTCGAACAGCTCGGGGAGGCACGGCACGTCGTGCAGGCGATAGCGGTCCTGGTGCTTCGATATCGCGTCTCGGTTGGCCGGGTTGAAGCCGCTGAAGTGGAAGAAGCGCAGCGGCTCGCCGTTGACGGCGTATTCGCCGTCGCGGCGCTCAATGCGCTGGTGTTGGAGGTTCCAATAGGCCACGTCGTAGCCGGGATCGCGAATCACCCGCACCCCCTCAAACATGCCGGGCACGAGATCCATCCAGCGCTGGTCGGTGAACAGCCCGGCGTCGAAGTCAACGAGGCACTCGCGGTACAGCTTGTCCTGCCACCAGCGCAGGAGAGGAATGGTGACCGGCGCGCGCGCGAGGCCGATGAAGCCGAGGTTGTACGCACCCGCGCGCAGGATATCGCGCTCGTTGGGCTTCGCCTGATCGAGCAGCGGCGCCGTCAGATGCGGTATCAGGGTAACCGAGCACGAATCCAGCGCCTCGAAGAGAGGCGTGACCGGCGCGTAGAACTTGATGTCGGGGTCAAAGTAGAGCAGCTTATCATGCCCGCAGTGCTCGAACAGGTGCTCCAGGAAGAACGGCTTGGCCGCCGTGTTGAGTTCGAGGATCGTGTACTGAAAGCGGAACCCCGGGGAATTGCGAATCGAGAGATCCTGAAGCAAGACGGTGGTGAACGGCTCGTTCTGCGGGTCGAAATACCCGTCGAGCCGGTCAACCAGGAGAAGATATACCTGCACTTCGGGGTGGAAGCGCCGGAACGATTCCGCCAGCGTGCGGACGTGCGCCAGGTAGTTCTTCGATGCTATGGTGCAGATTGCCGCATTCTTATGTGGCGTTTCAGGCATATCGGCAACGGTTCGCGAGATCCGCGTGAGCGGCAGGCGCATCGCGCTTCTCCGCGGTGGTTCGCGAAGCCGCGTCGCGACCTGCGCCGCGCCGTTCTGGAATAGACGCGGACCTCGTGCCGCGGCGGATAGCACCGGTGGCCTTCGGCAGAATCAGTGCCCGCACCGGGGCGTCCACTCAGCCCGCTCAGCTTGCTTTGACCAGGCCGAGCCCGGCCAGACGGATCTGATCAGCAATAATGTAACACCGCCGGCAGTAGCTGGTCAAGTGTCCGCTGCGCAGCCCCCGGCGCAGCTCCAAGTACTGAGGACTGTTCCAAATCTCGCGTATGGTCTGCCGACGGAGATTGCCCATGATCGGCAGATCCGGATCCTCGTTGCAGCACGGCATCGCGCTTCCTTCAGTCTGGATATACAGACTGCGGTGAGCGAACGGACACCGGATCGGCCCCGGCACCGGCCCCGCTTCAACGTCCTTCTCAACATCTTTGTTCAGGTTCCGCTGGGACGGTGAAACATCCAGGGGCGGCGGCAGGACGGCAATCTGCCCCAACGACGCCGCCACGCGAAGTGCCTCCGCGCGATACCGGTTGTACAGCCCGGGGTAGCCGAGCAGAGACTCGGATCTGATTTCGTCCGACACGACGACCATATGCGCTCCGACAAACGCGTCCGCGCTCAAACTGCGTGCCAGGCGCACCATGTCGGGGAGCTCCGTGACATTGCGCCGCATCAGCACCGCCGCGATTTCCAATCGCCCCCCTGTCTCCCCCTTCCTGCGCATCTCGGCATACCGGCACAGCGCAGTCGTGATCTCGTCGAATCGCGCGCCGGGTCGTATCGCGCCAAGCGTCTCCGCAGACGCGGCGTCTAGCGATACCGTGAGCAGGCCGAGCGAGGGTGCCACCTGTTCGAGCATGCCGGGTCGCCCGAGGAGGCTGCCATTGGTGGTGATATTCAGCGCCACGTTATGCAGTCGCACGAGACGCAGTGATTCCGCGAGATTGGTCGCCAGCAGGGGCTCCCCGGACACCGTGAGATCCACGGAATCCGCATACGGAAAACCCTCGTGTGCGACCTTGCGGAGCAGGTCCTCATCCATGCATGGGAGCGCGCGTGGCCGCCGCCACGTCGGCTTCTGCCGAGTGCACATGATGCAGCGGAAGTTGCACTTCTGCGTCGTCTGCAGGTGTATTCTGACGGGCATCGCGCGCATACGCACGGCGGCTCGCCGCTCGTCGTCCAGGTAGAGTTCCCAGTTGCGCGCGCGCACTTCAGACGTGAGTTGGTTACGCCATCCAGCCGGCGCAGCACTCACCCACCTGAACGACCGCCCCATCAACACCCGGTGAAGCGAGGCGTAGAATTCTCTGCGCGATTCGCTGACTACTGGTTCGTTCCCCGGACTATCCACTTCACGAATCTCCCACGAGAGGCGCGCGAACCGACCTCCGAACAATGCCGCGGAACGACTGGACGAGCCAGCGCGTACGTCCCAGGCAATTCCTCGACCCTATGGCGCAAACGGCGTTCCACACTGCCAACAGCTTCATTCGACATAGCCGAGCGCCCGAAGCCGCTCCCCGCTCCGCGGCGTGCGCGTTCCGGCGCGCCGTCGCCCGGCTGTCGGCACTGCCGACAGCGCCTGCGACCGGGCAATGGCTAGTCAACGTAACCCAACGCGCGTAGATTGTCGCGCGTCTCTTGTTTGAGCTTCGGCCCCTCCTGGGGCGGCGCTGCGCCGCGCCGAGTCGCAATGGCCAACTGACGATTGAGAATCTGGGCGAGACGCAACTGGTAGTAGTTCGCGAGCAGCGGACGCATGGGCGCGACGTTTCGGCGTTCGCCCTCGGCGAGGTCGTACAGGCGAATCTGTGCCGCTTGATCCGCGCGTGGCTGTCCGGGGGGCCGAAACGTCGCTTCCAGTTTCCACCGTCCCTCTCCGATTATGGCGGCGGCGTCAGGTGCCTTTCCTCGTTCGACGATGAGTTCGCAGACGATCTCGCGGCTATTCGCTCTCTCGTCGTCGCCTGCCATGATACTTGCCAGATTCTCACCCGCGCAGATCGGGGGCGCAGGGGCTCCGATTGCAGCCAGAACAGTGGGCAGCACGTCGACGATGCTCACCGGCGTCGCGACCGTCGTGCCTCCCCCTCCAGCCCGCGCGAACTTGACGATCAACGGAATCCGCAGCTCCTCCTCGAATAGCGTATGCGCGTGGCCGAACTGCCTGTGTTCCCACAATTGCTCGCCGTGGTCGGAGAGCACAATGATGAGCGTATCGTCGAACAACTCGCGCTTGCGCAGGTGCTCCAGCAATTCGCCGAAGGAGCGGTCGTTTTCCCTGACGTGAGCGTCGTACAGCCGAATCATATAGTCCACGTCTTGTGGCGTTACCGGCAGCCGGCCTCCATTCGCTAGACGTGCCGATTTCAGGTTTCCATTCAGCTCGCCCGGCGGACTTGCTGCCTCGAATAGAGCACGGTCGCGGGGCAGCGGAGTGTATGGGAGGTGCGGATCAACGGTCCACGCCAACAGAAGCCACGGCTTGCCGGTGTCGATCATCTCGTCCAGGATCTCGACCGCCCTGCTCGTTGCCTCCGCGCTGCGCACCACTTCGACCTCGCCGCCGGGCAGTTCCCGGGCGAGCATAACTAGATAGTGATCCCACCCCTGTCCGAAGCCGAATTCGGCGCCGGTGTTCCCGTTTGTTGTGACGTACCCCGTAGCGTAGCCGCGAGCGCGAAGCAACTCGGCCATCGTCACGGCAGTCTCGGACAAGACATCGGGCCGCGTAACGGTACGGTGGCCGCTCGGCCACAGGCCGGTCAGAAGTGAAGCGGCCGCGGGCCGGGTCCAGGTCGAGGTGCTGTAGGCGCGCTCGAAAACCACGCCGGCCGACGCGAGCTCGTCAATGGACGGCGAGGTCGGCCTGCCGTATCCGTAACACCCGAGATGGTCGGGGCGCAGCGCGTCAATCACGTAGATCAGAACATTGGGAGGCCGTCGTCGCCTGGCGGCAGGGCGTTTCGTCTCACTCTGTGCTGCAGGCTGCGGGTTGAGCATCTTCAGCCCGCCAATGGCCACCGTGCCGCTCTGCGCGTCCGGCTCATTGCCAGCGTCCATGAGCGCGAAGCGCAGCAGGATCTTGCCCGCGGCTTCCTTCGGTATGCGGAGGCTCAGCGCGCGACGGCGCTTGCGCCGCAGTTCCTCGTCGTGCAGCCTGATATCGGACACGAGGAGTTCTTGCGGACGCTTATCCGTTACACGCCAGGCACTCACGCGCAGCAGCGCGTCCTCGGCCGCCGTCGAGACGTCCCGAAGCGCAACAACCAGTTCCAGAATGGCGCCGCGGCTCACCCGACTGGCGGGAGCAGCCCATAGTGGCGTTCCTTCTCGCAGCAGCACTGGCGGGTCGCCGTGGTCGTCCGGATCCATGAACTCGGCGGAGGCGACGTCCGCCAAGTTTCCCAGATGCCCGCCAAGGTGGTACGCCGCCTCGACGTCGCCTTTGTAGGGTAAGAGGGACAGCGGCTCCGTGGCATACGCGGTCCTGCTGTATGCGGCGGCCGTCCACAGAACGATACCTGCGGCCGACAGGACCGCCAGCGCCGCCACTGCCATCTTTAGCTTGCCAGGCTTCATAGCGATCAACTTCTCGTAATCGTTATGCCCATCAGGAGAGCTTCAAACGCGGGCCCGCGGGGGCCGTGCGGCCGTCCAGCCGTCGTTGCGCCCGGATGGTCGCTCGATGGCCGCGGCTGGGCTGCGAAGCTCAGTCCACATATCCCAGCGCCTTCAATCTGCGCATCGTTTCCTCGTCAACTTTGCGGCCGGCGCGCTGGGGCAGCGGCCCACGGGGAGCCATCTCTTGCGACACGTCGGCGAGTTGCCCCCGCAGTTGCGCTGCGCGATCCGGCTCAACTCCGGCAAGGTTCCGCCGCTCCCCCGGGTCGCGCGCCATGTCGTAGAGTTCCGCAGCGCCGCCATCCCACGCAATGAGATGCCAATTGCCAGTAATCAGGCTCTGTCCGGGGCGCTGGCCGCGCTTGGGCGGCCCAATCATCCACGATCCCAATTGGGAGAACACAGGCTGCGTACGACCTCCCCGATCGCCGACGCGGAGCAGCGACCGACCACGCCCGAAGACAGGCGAGACACCGGCGATATCGAGCACCGTCCCACCGATGTCGGTCAGGGCGACCGGCTCCTCGACCACCGTCGTGTGGGTCAGCGCGCCCGGCGGAACCACGATCAGAGGAACGTGTAGAAGTTCGCGATAGAGGGATCGTCCGTGCCGGATCCATTCGTGGTCGCAGAACTCCTCGCCGTGGTCGGCGGTGACGATGATCGCCGTGTTATCCGTCAACTCCGCCTGCTCAAGTTCGCCGAGGAGCCGCCCTACCAATGCGTCAACATAGGCAATCTCCGCGTCGTAGAGGGCACGCAAGTATTCTACATCATCTCGCGATAGCTCACAACCAGCATCGCCGAGCACACCCTCCTCGATTTCCTTTGCGTGCCCCGCCGCGATGGCTCGGTGCTGCGGCGTGTAGTTGGTGTGCGCAAACCTCCGCCGGAACGTTTCCGGGGCGGCGTATGGGTCGTGGGGGTCCATGTAATGGAGGTAGAGCAGAAACGGCCGCCGTGCAGGCCGTCGCAGCCATGCCTGAGCGCGCTCCGTCACCATCTCGGCTGAGCGCCACACGAAGAAGCGGTTCGCGTAGACGTCGAAGGAGTCAAACCCGCGGGCGAATCCCACATTCCAGGTGGCAACGGGATTGGCCGTGATTGCGGCGCATGTATACCCGTGCTCGTCAAGGGCCTCGGCAAAAGTGGGCACTGCCGGATCGAGGCCGAGTCGCTGCTGATCGCGGATCTCGCCGGGATAACGTGAGGTCAAAATGGAGGCGACCGACGGCATAGTCCAGGGCGCCTGCGAGTAGGCCGCCGCGAACCGCAGCCCGCGCGAGGCCAGACCGTCCAGGTTGGGGCTGGTGGGGCGTGCGTAACCATAGCACCCCAAATGGTCGGCCCGCAGCGCGTCTATGACAATCAGAACCACATTTGGTTTTTCGGCGGCTCCGTCGTCGCCGACCAGGGCAGGGTTGCCCCACACCGCAAATGAGCCCGCGCTGCGGCGCAGGCCACCGCCTGCGACTCGCGTCATGAGCCGCATGACGACGCGCTCGCCGGCATGCGCGGAGAGGTTAATGCGAGCCGTGCGCCACCGGCGCTCGCGCACACTGCCGACCTCAACGGTGTCGCTCCAGCGTGCCAGCCGGCGACCCGCTGGGGTCGTCACTGTTGCCGCGAATCGGACGGCGCCTCCGGGCTTGCGCCACGCTTCGTGCAGGAGGCCGTAGTCAAACGTCAGCGTCCCGCCTTCAGGGAGCGTGGCCCTGCGCTGGAGCACTGCCGGGGTGGGCGCATATACCGTGTTCTCCAGGACACCCGCGATGGCCGCACGGTCGAGCTGCTCGCGGCGCACGGCGAGGATGACCGAGAGCGGGTGCACGCGGCCGTCACGCGTCCTGACCTTGGCCTCGCGTGCGGGTCGCGAGAGGTCAGCAGCCGTGAAAGTGACTACCGGCCTCGGCGGGGGCCAGTCGCCACGCCCGCGCGCGATGAGAGCCGGCGGTGCCACCACTCCGGCCAGGGCCAGCGTGGTGACGCCGATAATGGGGCATGCCTGGTACCATCGCTTCATAAGCTGCGAGATGCCCGCGGGCGTCCGTGATCCCTATCCCACATGCGTGGTTGGTGCCCCGACGCCCGCAGTTGCCCTGCGTTGAATTCCTCCGAGGCCGGCCTGCCTCGCGCTGCGGCCCATCCCGCGGAGCGCCTTCACCGGACGGGGCGACCGCGCCCCTGCTCATGCTCGCGCCGAAAAGCCTCGAGTGCGACGCGCGCAGGGCAGAGGGTACGTGTGTTGACTCGAGTCACCGTTCCTAGCCGCGCACCTCCGACTGGCTGGTGCCCGGCGCGACGACCATCAGCCTCGATTGACCGGCCGCTGGGTCCCAGGTCCCGGCTCGAGCGTGGCTGCGCTGGCGCGCAAGCGCCAGTCGTCGGGATCGCCCTGTACTATCGGTCGGGGCAGCAGCCACGACCCGACCGTCGAGGAATGGCGGTGTCTCTGGCGGCTCCGTCTCGGACCGAGCAGCCGCTCGTCAGCCGAGACGTGCTACCGGCGCCGCAGCAACCAGCGCAGCGCGAGTGCCAGTCGTTCGCTCCACCGATACAAGCGGCGCGACGTAATCGCTTCGATTTCTCGGTCGCGCCGCTCGATTATCACAGCCAGGTCGCGAAGCTCCGCTTCCTTAGCGCGAAGCTCCGCTTCGTTCGCGCGACGAACATCCTCGAGTGACCGCGCATATTGCTCCAGCGAGCGATAACCCGCCGTCGTATCTGCAATGTGTCGTTCGAGCTCAACTCGCTGGACCGCCATCGCCTCTTGGAGCGCGCGCACGTACTGAAGATAGGCCTGGATTTGGGCGGCCTGACGGGGGACCTCGTCCTCGACGGCCGTCTGAGCCCGCGTCGCGAGTGCCATCTCGTAGGCGCTGAGTGTGCGCTGTGCGGCGATTGGCCAGGTGAAGTTGCGGCGGACGTGCTCCTTCAACCGGTCGGTCCTAGGTGCGTTCCAGGCCTCAAGTGTCGCTCGACGTATCGAGTCAATGTCGTCGGGGGTGCAGTAGCATGCCATGTCGCCGAAGTACTCGCGCGCGCACCCGCGGTCGGTGGAGACGATACTGCACCCGGCCGCCGCCGCCTCCAGGCTGACCAGCCCTGGCGTGTCGTACCAGCTCGGCAGAACGTGCACTCGCGCCGCCGCGTAGGCGGCCGGGAGTTGATCGTGAGCGACCTGTGGGATGAACGTTGCGCGCTCGGTCGCCTCGGAGCGGCAGATCGCCAGGTACTCGTCGTCGAGCGCCGGCCCGATAAGCACGACCGGCAGGTCCGTATCCTTTAGCGCGGCAAGTAGCGCGTGCTGATTCTTGCGCAGCTCGATGCGCCCGACGCACAAAACGAAATCCTGGAGCCCGTGCTCGCGCACAAATGTATCCGGAGAAGCGTCCAAGAAGCGCGCATCAACCGCGTTGGGCACGACCACGCATTTCTCTGGAGGCACGCCGAAATTCCGGTGAAGCAGGTCGCGCTCCGCTTCCGAGTTTGGCATCAGGACGTCCGCCAGCTCCATCACCAGGCCCGCCTGCGCCTCGCTCGACGCGAGCGCCGCAACGTCCGCCGCGGCGGACTGGGCATCGGGCGCGATGCCTTTCAACGCCTCGGTGACGTATTCACGGACATCCCAATAGACGGTGGAAAGCACAACTGGTTTGCCCTGGCGGCGCGCGTTCACGCAGTGCTCCATCGCCTCCTGCGGACGCGTCGTGTTGAACGTATGCACGATGTCAATATCGTCCAGCCGCGGGGTAGCCTCGGTGGTCACAGCCACGCTGACCCCCAGGTCTTCAAGAGCAACACCCGTGCCCCGCAATTGCACTCCGTCGCCGCCTGGATTACTCTCCCAATCCGGTCGAATCTGCATTAGCACACGCGGCGTGACGCCGGAGTCCGCGGCGGACGGCACCGCGCCCGGCCGAGACGCAACGCGAACCGTCGGCTCGGCGATTGTGGAAAGCCGCCACAGCGTCGCCGCGGCCAACTCGGCGGACACGTGGCCTCTGGCTCGCACTGTCTCCGCCGCCACGGCAAGATCCGCCGCAATCGAAGGGTGCGCGGCGAGAACCTCCTCGGCCGCCGCGGCGATTGGCTCGGGCGCCAGCTCGTCAATGGCGAAGCAGCGCCGCTCCGCTTTCATCGCCGCGACGAATGCATCTACCTTGGGGTCGTATGACAGCGCGATGAATGGGGTGCCCGCGTTCGCCGCGAAGATCAGCGAGTGCAGCCGCATGCCGACGAGGAGGTCCAGCTCGCTTATGGCTGCCTGAGTGACGGCAGGCTCGGGACTGGGCTCGAACAACACCGCGCGCTCCCGGTTGTCGAGGCCCTGTGCGATGTCCGGCAGGACTGCGCGATCATCCTCCCCGATGGTCTGCAACGGAATGAGAATCAGCGTGCCCCCGGTGCGGCGCGCAATCGCGCTAGCGGTCTGAGCCAAGGCGTCGAGTAATTGTCGTCGTCGGTCCTCGGCGGCCTCGGAGCGGGGGAATGTGTACCACGGACGCGCATTGAACCCGATCCACGGGCGCGGCTTTCCGGCGAGGCCGCAGCGGTCGAGGCATTCCGCGCCGACGGTGCTCGGAGAAGAAGGGAGAAACATCGCGGGATCGCACGCCGTGCGAACCCGGGCGCGCGGGACACCGAGGTCGCCCAGCAACTCGGTGGAGTGTTCATCGCGCGTGGTTGTCCATTCCGCACAGTCAGCGGTGAAACGCGCCGCTTGCCTCCCGGCGTCGGTCAGCAGCGGGCCGACGCCGATGCCGTACAGCGCGACGGGTCTGCCGGCCGTGCGCGCCGCCGCGACGATCTTCGCCGACTGGTAGAGCCAGTCGCTCCGCGGTGCGAGGAGGTTTTCGAGGCGAGGCACAAAGGTCGAGTCGTACAGCAGCCCCCCGCCGCCGATGAGGACGAGATCGGCACGCTCGATCGCTGCCAGCCACGCTCTCTGATCGTCGTGGCGCAGGGGCTCGAAGCCAAGCCGCGCGGCCGATTGCGACAGCCCCCCGCCGCCGACAACCATGAATTCCGCCTCGATGACGCGGCGGAGCTGGACGAGCATCCCTTCGAGAATGGCGTCGTCGCCGAGGTTGCCGTAGCCTGCTGCTCCGCAAATGAGCACGCGCGTCACTTGGGTCATGCCTCGCGACGATGGAGGGCTTGGAGTGCCGACTCGTGGTGGTGATCGCTCACGATGAAGGCTGCCCGCGCCACGCGATTTCCGGGATCTCCCCCATCTGGCCCTCGTACGCCGCCACTACCTCGACGGAACCGCCGTCGAGCACGACCTTGCCGCCGTCGAGCCAGATGGCGCGCCGGCACATGGACACTATCTGGCCCAGCGCATGCGAGACGAGAACAATCGTCTTCCCCGCGTGCAGGAACTCCTGCATCTTCTGCACGCATTTGCGCTGGAACGATTGGTCGCCGACGGAGAGGATTTCGTCGAGCAAAAGGATGTCGGGGTCGAGGTGCACCGCCACGGCGAAGGCGAGGCGGGAGTACATGCCCGTCGAGTAGGTCTTCATCGGCGCGTCAATGAAATCGCCAAGCTCAGCGTAGTCAATGATATCGGGCAGGCGGCGCGCGATCTCGCGGTTGCGCATGCCGTACATGGATGCGTTGAGGAAGATGTTGTCGCGTCCGCTCAACTCGACGTGGAAGCCCGTGCCGAGCTCGAGCAGAGCGGCGACCCGGCCGTGTGTGCCCACGGTTCCTCGCGTGGGTCGGTAAATGCCCGTGAGACACGACAGCAGCGTGCTCTTGCCGGACCCGTTGCGGCCGATGATGCCGAGCGCCTCGCCGCGCTCCACGGCAAAGTTCACATCTTGGAGCGCCCAGAACGTCTCAGCGCCGCTGCGGCCGCGTATGAAGTTCAGCATCGCCTGCTTGATGTTGACGACGCGCTCGTGAGGGACCTGAAACGCCTTCCACAGCCCCGCTACTTCTATCGCGTTAGCCACCGCGCTGTCCGATCTCCGTCCACGTTCTGCGGAAACGCGCCGCCGACAAGTCCTGCATCGGCGCGGCGGGCGCGACGAGTCCCGCTAGCCGTGCTCCGCGAAGGTCCATTGATAGCGGTTGAATACAACTGCGCCGATCACCAGCGTCACTACTGCGACCGCCGCTGCAATCGCGAGGAACGCGTAGTAGCCCGGCACCGCCTCCGTCGGCACAGTCACCGGATCGATGCTGGGCACGATGCTTCGGTAGCCCACCATCACCGGGGCGAGTGGATTCATCATGTACAGCTTTTTGACGAGGGGCCCGATGCGCTGCGACGTCATGACGTCGCCGGCAAAGTACAGCACCGGGCTCATGAAGAACCACATCATCATCACGGACGCCAGTATGTACCGCACGTCGTTATAGAACACGCTGAGCGACGACGTCAGCAGGATCAGCCCGAGCATGAAAGAGGTCTGCACCAGGAAGCATAGGAAGAAGAGCGGCACGTAATCCCATGCCACGGTCACGCGAACGACGACAAACATGCCGACGAGGACGATGAGGCTGAGTAGGAAATGAATCACCCCTGCGGTGAGCGTTGCGGCAGGCAGTATGAGCCGCGGGAAATACGCCTTCTTGACCAGGGCTATCTCTTCCGCGACGCACGCCGCGCCCTCCGGCAGCACCTGTGCGAAGAAATACCAGGGAAGTACGGTCGTCACGAGCATGATCGAGTAGTTCGGCGATTCTGCGGCCATATCAGTGAGGTACTTGAACACCGTGACGAGCACCAGGATCTGGAGCAGCGGGTTAAGCAGCGACCAGAAGAACCCGAGGATCGAGTTCTTGTAGCGCACCTTGAGCTCGCGCTTGACCAGGTTGACGAGCACGTCGCTGTATTCAAATAGCTCACGCAGTTGCTGCATCACGATCGGGAGCCGGGCGCGGTCGCAGCCCGGCGCATTACACCCGCTCCTCGATTTCCTTGGCGCCAGCCGACTCCATCTGACGTCCGGCGAGCCGGTTCAGCGCCTGCACGTAGGCTTTCGCGCTCGCATCTATGATATCGGTGCTCGATCCGCGCCCGCTGAACATGCGATCCTTGCTGTCGGCCACACGCACGTACACCTCTCCGAGCGCATCGGTACCGCTGGTCACGGATTTCACGGAGAAGTCCACCAGCCGATGCTGCTCCTTGACCAGCGAGTCTATCGCCTTGTACACCGCATCCACCGGGCCGACTCCCAGCTCGGCAGCGGTCAGCGCCTCGTCGTCGCGTATCAGCCGCACCGTCGCCGAGGGCACCGTGCCGCTGCCGCCGACGACGTGGAGGTAGTCGAGGTGATAGATCTCGGGCACCTTGTACAGCTCGTCGGCAACGAGCGACTCCAAGTCCTCCTCGTACACCTCCTTCTTCTTATCCGCGACCTCGAGGAAGCGCCGATAGACCTCGTCGAACTGATCCCCGCTCACCTCGTAGCCGAGCTGAGACAGGCGGTGGCGCAGGCCGTGGCGGCCGGACCGCGCGGTGAGGACGATCCGTGATTCCGGCACGCCCACCGAACGCGGGTCAATGATCTCGTACGTCGTGCGCTCTTTGAGCACGCCGTCCTGGTGAATACCCGAGGAGTGGGCGAAGGCGTTGGTCCCGACGATCGCCTTGTTGGGCTGCACGGGGATACCCGTGAGGTCGGAGACGAGCCGGCTCGCCTTGTAGATCTCCTTCGTCCGAATGCGGGTCGTCACGTTGAACAGCTTGCGACGAGTCGCCAGCGCCATGACGACCTCTTCCAGCGCGGTGTTGCCGGCGCGCTCGCCGATGCCGTTGATTGTGCACTCCACCTGTCCCGCCCCGTTGTGCACGCCGGCGAGCGCGTTGGCGGTCGCCATGCCGAGGTCGTTGTGGCAGTGCACCGAGATCACCGCTTTGTCAATGTTGGGTACGTTGTCGCGGATGCCTCCGATCAGCGCGCCGAATTCCTCGGGGTACGTGTAGCCCGTGGTGTCCGGAACGTTGATCACCGTCGCTCCGGCTTTAATCACTTGCTCGACCACCCGGTACAGATACTCCGGGTCAGCTCTGCCCGCGTCCTCGAGGAAATACTCGACTTCCGGCACGCGCTTCCGTGCGTGGCGCACCGCCCCGACGCCCATTTCCAGCGCCTGCTCGCGCGTACGCTTGAGCTTGTACTGGAGATGGATATCCGAGACGCCGAGGCCGGTGTGGATGCGCGGGTGGGCCGCCTTGCGCAGCGCGCGATGCGCGACGTCAATATCATCCTGCCTGGCGCGTGTCAGGCCGCAGACGACGGTTTCCTTCAGACTCTCCGAGATCGTCTTCACGGCATCGAAGTCACCTGGCGAAGAGGCGGGGAAACCCGCCTCGATAACGTCCACGCGCAAACGTTCGAGTTGCCTGGCGATTTCGAGCTTCTGCTGGACGTTGAGGCTCGCGCCAGGCGACTGCTCGCCGTCGCGCAGCGTCGTGTCGAATATCGCAATCCTTCTCGCTCTTGCTCTTGGCATGACTGCTACCTCATCTGCCCGGGCTCACGCCCTGTAGGCAGCGGCACCCGAACAACGGCGCGCGCCTCGTTGCCATCAGGCGGTCACGCGCCCGTCGTGCTCGCGGCTACTTCTGGGTTAGCCACGGCATCATCTGTCGCAGTTCGCCTCCGACCTTCTCGATCAGATGCTCTTCCTGCTGCGCCTCCAGCGCCTTGAACACCGGGCGGCCGGCCTGATTCTCCAGAATCCACTCCCGCGCGAACTCGCCGCTCTGCACCTCGGCCAGGATCTTGCGCATGCTGTCGCGCACGCGTTCATCAATCACGCGCGTCCCGCGCGTCATGTCGCCGTACTCCGCCGTATCGCTGACGCGCTTGCGCATGCCCTGAATGCCCTGCGCGTGGATGATATCCACGATGAGCTTCAGCTCGTGGCACACCTCGAGGTAAGCGCTCTCCGGCTGATAGCCCGCCTCGACCAGAATGTCAAAGCCAGCCTTGATCAGTTCCGTCACCCCGCCGCAGAGCACTGTTTGCTCGCCGAAGAGGTCGGTCTCCGTCTCTTCCTTGAAGGTCGTCTCGAGCACGCCGGCGCGGGTGCAGCCGATGCCTTTGGCGTAGGCAAGCGCGATGTCCTTCGCCTTGCCGGTATGATCCTGATGCACCGCCACCAGCCCCGGCACGCCCCGGCCCTGCTCGTACAGCGCGCGGACGAGACTGCCCGGACCCTTCGGCGCGACCATAAACACGTCAACCGTCTTCGGTGGGATGATCTGGTGATAGTGGATGTTGAACCCATGCGAGAACACCAGCGCGTTGCCCTCCGCGACGTGCGGCGCGATCTGCGTGCGATAGACCGCAGCCTGGACGTGATCCTCGGTCAGAATCTGGATGACGTCGCCCTTGGCCGCCGCGTCGGGCGTCAGGCAACCCCGGTTCAGGCCAGCGCCAGAACTCCATAGATGCCTTAAATGCAGCGGGTTTGGACTATACAAAAGACCTTGATGCCGAAGGCGTCAAAGCCGCGGAGGCGCCGGGGCTTTTGCAGGATGGCAGGATCGACGCCTTCTTTTATACCGTGGGCCATCCCAATGGAAACATCAAGGAGGCGACATCGGGGAGAATCAAGGTTCGAATTGTTGACATAAA
>CP070648.1:4702762-4705646 GCA_020354555.1 Armatimonadota bacterium
CGCTCGCACCTGCGCAGCCGGTCGAAAAAGCACTTCGCCGCCTCGCTCAGGTCGCCGAAGTACACCGGCGTGCTGATGACGACCGCGCCCGCTTCCCCGATGCGCCGACGCAAGTCCTCGAAGTCGTCCTCGATGACGCAGCGCCCTTCGCTTCGGCACAGACCCCAGCCGTTCTCGCACTGCCGGCACGCCTCGATGCTCGCGCCGCAGAGGTGAATCAACTCCGTCTCCGCGCCGGCGGCTTTCGCCCCGTCGAGCGCCATCTGCGCCATCGTCGCGGTCAGGCCGTCCTCATTGGGTGATGTCTGGATCGCGATGACCTTCATCTTCGGCCTCCTGCCTCACTCTCAGAACTCTACTTTCACCGTCTTGATTTCGAACTTTCCGGTCGGTATGCGTATCCTCCTGCCGCGCACGGGCAACTCGCGCAGCTCGTTCTCCATCAGATCCGTCTCCCACACGCGGCGCGGCTTACGCGGCAGCGTGATGACGGCCGTCGTACGCTTGCCGGTCGTCTCGTACCATCGCAGGATGTAATCCGAGTTGTCCTCCGCGCGCTTGACGACGTGGAGCACGATGTTCTCGGGAGTCGCCGACGCGAAGCTGGCGACCGCCGGCAGGTTCCCGCGGTGCTTCAGGACCGAGCGCGCCTCCAGCGGGTAGTTCAACTCATAGGCCGCGCGCACCGTCCCGCCCTGGCGCCAATCGCCGGCGTGCGGGTAGAGCGAGTAGGTGAACTCGTGGCGCCCCTCATCGGCGTTCGGGTCCGGGCTCGTGGGGGCGCGGAGCAGGCTCAGGCGCATCAGGTTGTCGCGGATGTCGTACCCGTACTTGCAGTCGTTGAGCAGGCTCACGCCGTAGCCGCGCTGCGACAGGTCTGCCCACATCTGCGCCGGTACCTCGTACTTGGCTTTTTCGGCGGCCGTCTTCGGCTTGGTCGTCCGCTCGATCGCGGCGTAGGGTATTTCATACGTGGCCGTGCCCGGATCAACACACACCGGGAACGCCACCTTGAGCAACTTGTGCTTGGCGCGCCACTCGACCTCCATGCGCACGTCCAGCCGCTCCCGACGCTCGCACAGCGTGAGGTCCTGCACTAGGGTTGAGTCGCCCATGCGCCGGGTCGCGCGGATTACGGCGCGCACCGGCCCGCGCTCGACGATCTCGATGTCGCAGCCCTCATCCAGTGCGACCGGCCGCTTCCAGAAATGCCACGGCACCTCCCACGCGTTTTCGGGGTCCTCGAAGACCTGGAGCACGTTGCCGGCGCCCTTGAGCACCTCGCGGCGAGAGCGCTTGTCGTAAACCGACTTCAGCCAACCCGTCCGCGGGTCTATCTCGACGCGCAGGAGACGATTCTCAATGACGTTCGTCCGCGCCGCAACGCCGGTGCGATAACTGCGCGACGGTCGTCTATCCACGATACGATACACTGCATACCCCATCGCGGGGACACCGCGGGCGACGAAGATCAGCTTGCGGTCCGCAGTAACCTGGCTGGGGATCTCGCGCCCGCGCGGATCGCGCACCGTCACGCCGCGCCGGGCCTGCGTCGCCGTTAACTTCAACTCGACCAGGCCGTCGCGCTTCCATGACAGAGAGTTGAAAACAGCCAGCGGAGCACCTTGGCCGCGGGTGTCCGCGGCGTCAGCGATGGAGCGCAGCGCCCCATGAATGGCGCGGGCGGTCAAGCCGAAGACCTGGCGGTAATCCTCGGCGGAGTCTATGTACACGCCGTTGATGCTGGAGCCGGGCAGTGTGTCGTGGAACTGGTTGAACATCGTGAGGCGCCATGCGTCCCACAGACGGGCGCGCGGGTAAGGCTTGCCCAGCAGGCTCGCCCAGGAGCAGAACAGTTCCGCCTGCTGCAGCATGCGCTCGCTCAGGCGGTTGTTGCGTTTCGTCCGGCCCTGGCTCGTGTAGGTGCCGCGGTGCAGTTCCAGGTACAGCTCGTCCTTCCACACCGGATGCTTGCGCGCCGGCACGAGCTTGTCAATGAAGTCCTGCACGTGCATGTGCTCGACGCGTGGGAAGACGGGCAGGGCTTGCGCGGCCTTCGCCTCTTCGAGCATGGCGCGCGATGGCCCGCCGCCGTGGTCGCCCACGCCGTAGAGCCTGAACGTGAACGGCAACCCGGTGTTGCGCTTGAAATCGCCGACGTCGAGAATCATTTCCCGCGCGCTGAGCCCGCCGCCCAGGCCCGACGTCGGCCAGTAGCAGAAGATGCGGCTGCCGTCCGGCCCCTCCCACCAGAAGGAATGATACGGAAACCTCGTCGTGTCGTTCCAGCCGATCTTCGTCGTCAGGAATGCCTTCACGCCGCACTTCTCGTAGATCTGCGGCAGGCTCCAGGCGAACCCGAAGGAATCGGGGTTCCAGCCCAGCTTGACGTCCACTCCGAACTTGCGCAGGAAGTAGCGCTTGCCGTGAACTGTCTGCCGCACGAACGACTCGCCGGACGGCAGATTGCAGTCCGGCTCGGCCCACATCCCGCCGACGATCTCCCAGCGTCCCTCGGCTATGCGGCGGCGGATCTCCTCGAAAAGCTCGGGCTCATGCTGCTCCATCCAGAGGTAGGCCTGGGCCTGGCTCTGCGCGAAGATGAACTCGGGGTAGTCATGCATGATGTCGAGGGCGCTGCGAAACGTGTCGCGGCATACCTGAACCGTCTCCCGCCAGCGCCACAACCAAGCGAGGTCTATGTGGGATTGTCCGACGATGTACAGCGCGTGATCGTGGGCGAGATCGCCGAGCGGGGCGAGTTCTCGTCTCGCGGCCGCCAGTGACGCAAGCAGGGCTTTGCGGTCGCCGCGGTCGGCGGCGGCGAAATCAACCCGCCGGCCCGCGCGCTGGATTGCGTCCTTGCACGGCTTGCCTCCGCGAC
>CP070648.1:4705746-4712689 GCA_020354555.1 Armatimonadota bacterium
ACGTGGCGCCACCGCCGCGCGGGCGCGCAAGCGGTCGGCATTATGTCGGCTCGGGAGTTGGCCGTCGTGCGTACGCTGGATGGGGAGCTCCCGCTCGATGGGGCCGCCGCGCTGCTGGGACTGGATCTCGACGTCATCCTCACCGAGGGCTTCAAGCAGGCGACGACGATGAAGATCGAGGTCGTTCGTGCGGAGACCGGCTGCGAATTGACGACTCGCCCGGAGCAGCTTCTCGCGGTGGTCTCCGACTGCCCGGTGGCGACCTCCGCTCCCCGCCTTTCCTTCGCCGACACCGCCGCCCTGGCCGACCTCGTCCTCGCGCACCTCAGCGGCCGCTGACCGTTCGCAGCCGCTTACTGAACCGCAGAGGCGCAGAGAACGCTGCGGGGACTGGGCGTGCGGCTCACGGCCGCCACATAACACGCAAGGCCGTCGCCCTGTCGGCTCTATGCCTCGCCGGCTTTCTCCATCACCTTGCGCGCGTAGTCGTGCCACACGCGGGCGAGGTTGCGGCTTTCAACTTGCGGGTGCCGCTGGGCGGTCACGACGACGAAGCCGTCGAACCCGATCCCGTGCAACCCGCGGAATACCGAGGGCAGGTCCGCCGAGCCCTGCTCGCCGGGCAGCGCCGGCAGCCATCCCTTGCCGGTGATGTAGATCGCCTCCGGCAGTTCGCTGCCCTCGGGCGCGGGCTTGAAGGCCTCGAGGAAACACGCGAACACGCGGTCGCCAAGCTCACGCACGGCACCCTCGCCGTGCTCCTGTTGTCCGTCGAGCATGAGCTGACTCGCCTCGAACGCGACGCCGTAATTGTCCCGGGCGATCTTCCCCAATGTCTTCAGCGCCATATCCACGTTGGCGAACAGCGTCCCGTGATGGATCTGACTCATGACGCGCAGGCCGCGCTCGGCCGCGCGGTCGGCGAGTTCCTGCGCCAGTGCTATCTCCTCCTCGCGCACGAGTTGCACACGCACGAGTTGACAGTCCAAGGCCAGACCGACGGCGAGAAGTCGTGTCGCGTCATCGAGCGCCGTCGCGTTCTCCAATCCGGCGACCGTGAGGTACGCGCAGCGTAGGCTGTGGCGGCCGAGGATGCCTCGCGCCTGCGCGATTTCGGCTGGGCTCGTGGATTCGTTGACCTGCCTGCGGCGCAGTTCCAGTCCGCCGTAGCCGATCTCGGACACCAGCGAGGCGAGCCCATCGAGGTCGAACTCGTACCCCGTTCGCCGCTCGAACATGCGCGAAGATAGCGCCAGAATCATGGTTTCCTCTTGTGCCCCCGGGGTCAATGCAAAGGCCGGTGGCGTGACGCCGCCGGCCTTGATCTTTGCCTATGCATCCGCCCGCACTATGCCGCGACGACCTGCTGCACTTCCGGAATCTGCTCCTTGAGCACGCGCTCGACGCCCCGCTGGAGCGTCATCTGCGCCATCGGGCAGCCAATGCACGCCCCCTTGAGCCGCACTTTGACCACGCCCTCCTGCTCGTCAACATCAACCAGCTCTATGTCGCCGCCGTCGGCCTGCAGCCGCGTGCGGATGTCTCCCAACGCCTGCTCCACCTTATCGCGCATGTCACTTCCTTTCGCGGACTTGCTGCTCTCAACAGCATATCCGTTATACGGCGTCGTGTCAAATGCATTCTGTGCGACTGGAATACCACGGCGAGCGGGCTCGCTCAAACGGGCGGCCACGAAGGCCCGCACCCACCTCTACTCCCTCAAGGGAATAAGGCCGTCTGTTTCCTGGATTCCCTTATCCGGCAGGTCAACCGGCCACTCACTCCTCGCACTGTACATCTTCAAGCATCCCCAGGTGCTCAACCCGACCAATGCCCCCGGTAAGTCCACACGTCCGGGCGCGGGCAGCTATCGCCCGAATCGACTGGCTTGCCTTGGGTGTCTCCCTGACAAGCAGCACGGGCTGGATTACCCAGTAGACTTCCGGGACATCAGAGAACAAGTCAACGATACAACGGGGTGGCGCGGTGCTGAGGCGACGCGCGCGAAGCAGTCGCCTCGCCGCGCCGATCAACTGGCTCAAGAGCCAGCCCCAGGTACTTCCACGACGAGCAACGCGCCGCGTGGTGCGCTCAGCGCCCTCAGTGAATGGCGCGGGCGTTGGCGGTTGACCATCCTCGAGGCAGAAAATCAGCCACGGTGGCTTGCCCAGTTGACTAGTGTTCATGTTCCCTCTCGGTAACGGTGATCCGGCATCGTCTCTGGGAATTCAGTCGTGTGTCCCCGGAATCTGCAGGCAGCAACAATCTCGCCGACTATGCACGAAGGAGGGATCATGGCAGTCTTCCGTAGTAGATGACCTGCGTTATCCACGAGCCGGCCGTCACAGCGAGAAACGTCCCCCAGACAATTAGTCCCCAACGCGCCCACGCATCTTGGGTGGCTCTAAACGCCTCAAGGCTGCGGAATGGTCTATTGCGCCACGCGAGCTCATTGCCCTTGCAGCCCATATAGACGAGCACGCCGACACTCACCATTGGAATGCACAAGCTTAGGATTAGCACGGCCCCGAGGCCCCATAATCGATGCGCGAACGCCCAGGGGACGCCGAGGAAGAACGCGCCTGAGTTCCACCCGCGAACGCAAGACATCAAGCCAGGGTCATTCCCTGACGTGAAGGTCAGTTGCCCGGGTGCTTCCGTGATCTGGCTACGCCGTTTCACCAGCAGTTCCCTGCAAGAACATCTCAAAGATGGGGACAGTCACCCATTTCTCACGACTTATTGTCCTGCGAGCAGGGACGGATAGATGTCCGGGACATAATGCCCAACGAGCACCGGCCGCGGATCCCACGGCGGGCGCCCGGGCGCGCCGCAGAACGAAAGACTGTCATTATGACCACTTGACACGGCCTCCCTCCTCATAGATGTCCTTAGTTCTTATGATTGCCTACGGAAATCGCGTCACGCGTCCCTGGAACATACCCATCCGTCGCGAGCTAGCTTTGAGGACCCGCACTGGCACCCAGGGGCATGACCCACAGTCGCTCGCCCGTTCTGACATCTAGCGCCTCCAAGAATTGGGCGCCGCTCATCTCCGCCCCCTGCGCCTCGTATGAAAGGACAAGCTTCGATCCCGAAAGAGCCATGCCCGCGAGCCCCGGCAGGTGGCGCTCCCATGCGACCGTGCCGCTATCCGCGCGCAGAGCGATGAGCCTAGCGCGCGACTCGGGCATGTGGGGGATCCCGACGACGGCTAGTTCATTGAAGAGCAGGATGCGGGTATGTGGAAGCGTGTGTATGGTAGTTCCTTTTCTTCTCTCGAGAAGCAGGGACAGCCGTCTATGTGCCGCGGGGGAAAGCTCCCTGGGCGCTGCCGCTCTCGTGCCTCCCGCGGCTGGCGCGCGACGCAGAGTGACGCCATCTCGAGCACGAAGGATGACCCATTCTGCACCGCTGTGGAGCTCCGCAGTGCCCTGGGCAAGGAGCACCTCGACTTCCTCTCGCGCGGCGCGGAACTCACGCAAGTGCCGCCCGGTAAAGCGCCGGCGCCAGACTGTGCGAAACCGCGTTGTCTCAAGCGCGGTGACGATAACTGCTCCACGTTCGTTACCGGCAACAAAAGCGTAATCTCGAACACAACAGACCTGGGGGAGAGCGCCACCGACGTCCGGCAAGCGTCTGCGCAGCGTACCGTCTCGGATGTCGAACACGCAGACACCCGAGCGAAAGGTCGGCGCGTATAAGAGGTTGGCGCAAGTCCGCAGCTCACTCACGAAGGACGTGCCCGGGTAGCTTCTTCCCCACAGAAGACATCCGCTCTCGGCATCGTAGAAGCCGATTGTCGTCGCTCTGGTCTCGCCGTACGCGACGACCACGATCCCGTTGGTGACAGCCGGTGCCAGCAGCCGGGGAATCAATAGCTCGACTGGTCCCATGCTTGCTGCCGCCCCGTGCGAAGGGATACTCGCCGCCCAGATCAGCAGCGCCACTAGACAGACCACCTCAACCGAGTGTTGCGTCCGGGTTTGTCTCACGGGTGTCACCTAGCCGCCACGAAGCCGCCGCAGGCATTTCAGCTCCCTCTGATAGGCGGCCTTCTCCGTGTTACCGAACCAGTTGCCGCTATTGATGAGCTTCCCCAACCGCTCGGGTCCGCGCTTGACACACTGATACCTGTGGGTCTGCTCGTGCTCGTTCAAGCACTTCTGCACGCACCCACTGCGATAACGCCAGTAGCCCGCGCCGCATCGCGTGATTGCGTAGGTTGTTCCGTCGCGGCACACACACTCTGTAACGGCGATAGCCACCCGTAGCGCCTCTCCCTTCTCGTCTTTCTCTTCAAGAAAAGCTGCCCCGCCGCGTAGGACGCGCTCCACAAAGCGGATGTGGTCACGGATCACACCGGCCTCCTTTCCAGGGTCACACCGCGGGGATTCGTTGCAGTCGACCACCCTGCTAATTGACTTGTAGCCAGAAGGATCTACAGCAGCACACGGACTGTTCTCTGCATAAACGTATGAAGCCGGAGGCCCAATCTCGTCTTGGGAAAGAAACCTCCCCACTTCCGGCATGTAGTATCGCGCGCCGAGGTGCATGAGGGAGGTGCCCGTCTGGTAATAACCGAGAGAGCCGACGTACCGATAGGGGTTCGGGGTGCTCCCGCTGCTCGACATCAGGTTGCCGAAGGCTTCGTACTCGTAGGACTCTGTCACGCTCTGATCGGTGTGGTTGATGAGTTGCCGGGTGGAGCCCAGGCCGTCGTACACGCGCGGCTCATTCGAGCCGCTCCAGAGCGCGGCGTGCCGCGCCGAGTAGTCCCGCCACGCCGAGCCGACAAACGAAGGATTATCGCAATGACCACTTGACACGGCCAGCTTTCTCCTAGATGTCCCTGGAGCCGTCGCCTTCGGCTTCGGCTGTGCGAATCCGCCCCACCCACACAGCGACACCTGCGCCGCTCATCCAGAGCGCCAGGTAGATCGGTTCCTCGATCGCCATTTGGGCGGCAGTGCGCCCTATACTTCCGTAGAAGAACCAATGACTGCCTTCAAAGAGAAGCAGGCGAAAACCGTGTGTGGCCCCGCAGATCAAGCCGGCCCTCGCCATGGCGCGGCCGCTCGGCGAGCCGAGCCAGGCTCGCCATATGAGGCATGTCAAGAAACCGCTCGACCCAAAGCAGAGTGATACACCGATGATGCCGGCGGCACGCTCCGATACCAACTGACTCACAGGCATGACGATATAGAAGCCCGTGAACACGACGGCACCGTACCATATTGCCAGGCCCACGCCGCCGGCCTTGAGCACCTGCGCCATCGCAAGGATTACGTCAGCAAATGGGGACAGCCACCTATTTCGCGCTGTGTGATATACGCCGCGCAATTGCGAATGTCGATGGGCGCGGAGCGCGGAGAAGTCAAAACGGCCCGCGGGCGCGAAGAGCGCCCGGGCCGGGGGGCAGGCGAGGATGTACTCGCCCGCAGGATCATCCTGCGGCGGAATAAGTGCAGCCTCTCGGCGGCATCGGGCCAGGTCGGGCATCTTCCCCTCGGAAGAACACGGGATCGCGGCCGAACCGGGCATATCATAGTCACGGGGGAGACGAATGTCAATCACACGGGCGATGCCGCGCGGCTGAGCATGGCGAGGCCGCAGACGCATCTCTCCGAGAACGCCTCCCCCTCTCAGGGGGAGGCCCCGTCCACGAGTCGGGGCGGGAGAGGGTAAGAGGTGTCGGGTCCGAGCAACCGTCTCCGCGTGACTCTATGCTTCCGGCTCCAGATACAGGATGCGGTAGAGGATCCATTGCCGCACGCCGCGGTCGTGGTACAGCTCGAAAATGCGCCCGCCCGACACTTTGACCTGGTAATACGTGCGGTGCCGCCGCTGCCACCAGCGCTTGGGCCGCGCCTGCAGCGGGCCCCAGCTTGCGTCGTGCCACACCGCCTCGATGTGCTCGACGCCGTATTCGTCATCGCGCCACGTGACCGCCACCGGCGGCCTGCCGGGCTTGTCCTCGGCCAGCTCGACCTCGATCGGCTCATCAACGAACTGCGAGCGCATACGTCCACCCGGGCCGTTTGCTAGCTGAACCAATCGCGGACCCAGCCCGTCGCCCGCTCGATCGGGCCGGCCGCACCAGAGGCGAGAGGACGCTGCTCCGCCGCATACCGAGCGATGCCGAGCACGACCGCCCACGCCGGGTCTCGCGCCACGCTCGCCGCCTGCGGCCCTGGCGCGAGCCCCACGCGCGCCGGGCAGTCGAAGACTTGCTCCGCCAGGGCGGCGGTTCCCGGAAGACGCGCTTCCCCACCCGTCAGCACCGCCAGCGTCGGGCTGAAATCCGCGTCTCGAACCCGCTCGCTCACGAGTTCCAGTATCTCCCGCATCCGCGCTTCGACGATCTCCGCCAGGAACCACCTGCCGACGCGCCCGCCCGATGCGAGAGCGATTTCCGATGCCGGCACCAACCGCGCCAGTGCCGCCGCGTGCTCGCGCTTCAGGCGCTCCGCCTCGCCCACGGTCACACGCAGGCCGACCGCGACGTCGCGCGTGACGTGGGTGCCGGCGAGTCCCAGGCAGCCCGCCAGCACCGCCCCGGTTCCGCGAAACGCCATGAAGTCAGTCGTTCCGCCGCCGATATCAATCACCAGCGCTCCGGCCGATCGCTCCGCCTCGTCGGTCGTCGCCCAGGCCGCGGCGAGGCCGGCGAGCACTTCCTGCTCCATGGTCAGGCTCGCCGCCTCGACGCATCGTTCGAGGTTGTCGAGCGCGGTGCTGGTGGCGGTTACGACATAGGCATCAACCTGCACGCGCCGGGCGGCCATTCCGAGAGGGCTCGCGATGCCGCGCTGCCCATCCAACGCGAAGTCGCCCGGCAGCACGTGCAGCACCTCCCGCCCGGCGGGCAACTGCGCCCGCTCCACCGCTCGGCGCAGACACGCGTCGAGGTCACGCTCCCGCACCTCGTCGCCCGCGGGCT
>CP070648.1:4712789-4723788 GCA_020354555.1 Armatimonadota bacterium
GGATGGACTGAAACAGTGTGACTTTGACCGCCGGTTCCGGAACGGGTTCCACCGATTGGGTGACCCGCAGTGTCGTTTGAGTGCGGTCGGCGGACTCGATGGCCGCTTCGCATTCGCTGCCGCGGCCGTCGAAGATGCGGATCGCGTCGCCACCTCCGAGCCGCAGCACGCGCGTCACACGGTGATGCTGCTCGCCCGTGAGGATGACGGTTTCGCCCTCGATGTTCTCAACCAGCAACCGACGCATCGCGGCTCAACTCCCAGGTCATGGTGACCCATTCCTCTTCGCGCTGTGGCTCGCGCAAGACGAGGCCGGCCCGTGACAAGGCTTTGCGCACGTCCGCCTCCTGCTCCAGGGCGATGCCAGACGCGACGAAGACGCCCTTCGGGCGCAGGTATAAGATTACGTCTGGAGCCATCCTCGCGATCTGGTCGGAGGTGAGGTTGGCAATGATGATGTCCGCGCGTCCGCAGATACACCGCAACCGATCCCCGCACATAACCAGCACACCGTCGGCGACGCTATTGAGCGCGACGTTGCTGCGGGCGATCCGCGCCACCGACTCGTTGATCTCTACGGCGATGACGCGCCGCGCGCCCAGCTTCGCGGCCGCAATCGCCAGAATCCCGCTGCCGGAACCGATGTCGAAGACGGTCATCCCCGGGCGAACCAAGTTGGCCAGGGCGACCAGGCAGCCTCTGGTCGTCGCGTGCTGCCCGGTGCCAAAGGCCATGCCGGGATCGAGTTCGACGACGACTTCGCCGGGCGCGGCGGCGTACTCCTTCCAGGTCGGCTTGATGGCGAGCTGCTGCCCGACCCGCACCACGTCGAACCCGGCTTTCCACGCTTCCTGCCACACTTGCGAGCGAACGCGCCGCCTGGCTACCCTCCCCTGCCCCATCGCCACGTCAGCCGAGCGCAGCGCTTCGAGGCGCTCCCGTAGGTGCTTGACCGCGCCTTCGACATCGCTATCCGCCGGCAGATACGCCACCAGCCGCACACCTGCTGCGCTCGGCTGCTCCTCGACGCCATGTGCGAGGGACAGGAGCAGGTCCGCGATTCCCGGCGCCGCGTCCGCGGAGACCGTGACGGTGATCCTGACCCACATCGGCTCTGGCGCCCGTGCTGCCATGCGACGACCGGCGTGCCTTTCAGTTCAGGGGAAAGAGAATGCGGAACGCCTCGACGTTCTCCAGCGCCGTCATCGCCCAGTCGGGCAGCGGCACGTTGGGATTGTCGCCGAGGCTCAGGTAGGGCATTGCGCGCCATTCCCCGTCCACCTGAACCTCGACGAGGAACCGTCCGAGCAGGCGCTCCTGCCAGTCCTCGGCGTAGAGATCCGCCGCATCGTACTTCGGCCGCAGGTAGCGCAGGAAGAGCGGTGCGACACCCTCCCACGAGGCATCGAGCGCGCACAGCGGGCCGACGACCATCCACTGCGTCAGGCGGCGCACGTACTTCGTCTCCGGGCTCATAGCGTGCTCCGCCGGGATGATCTGGAAGCCGCCGACCTCGCCGACGAGCGACGTCGAGACATCTATGACCCCGGGGTGATTCGCGCGAATGCGGCCGATGCCAGCGTACAGCCCGCCGGGAAATCTGCCGACGCCGATGACCGGACGCAGAACCTGCCCGACGGGCTTGCGGAAGCCGTTCGGGTATTCGAGATAGATCAGCCCGCCGAAGCGATTGTCGAAGACGATCTGTGAGGGATAGTGCGCCGGGCGCCGGATCGAAATGACGAGCACGTCGCCGCGAGCCGGGGCATAGTCAGCGGGCAGCGGCACGAGTTCCGTACCTCGCTCGACAAGGACGGGATTGCCTATGAAAGGAGTGCAGTCGCCGCCGAAGATGCCGACGCCGGCCGGTATGTCAGTATAGATCGTCGCACCCGGCAGGTCGGCTTCAGTGAACGGCTGATCCAAGCCAGGGGCGAACTCGCGCGGGACGAGAGAGAAGATGACGCCGCGGTCGTCGACGGTGTTGAGCGCGACCGTGATGTGCAGGGCGTTGACGGCGGTGGCAGCTACCGTTCCGGGGGGCGCCCACTTGCTGGCGGTGAATCCGCGGGGGTTGACCTTCTCGGCATTGCGCAGGACGGTCCCGGCCTGGCGCCAGGCGCCGTTCTCGGCCACAGTGATGGTGCCGCCGGGGGCGTTTTCGATGCGGATTTGCCCGATGTCCCGCAGTTCGGCGACGTTCTCGGCGGCGACCTCGGGCGACGGCCCGCGCTCCCCGCTGACAACGGCGTGAGCCGACGGCCGCGCGAACATCACGACAGCCAGAGCGAGCCCGATCGCTGCCGCCGGGAGCATACGTCGCCAGCGTGCGCGTGCGCACTGGGTCTCGGACGGGCCTCTGCGGCGCAGTCGAGGCAGCGTACCCCTCCCCGTGACAGGCCGCGAAATGGCGAAAGCGGACGGAATCCAGCCCTGCCAGCGCCCCGCTTTGCAATCCCTGGGAAAGATGCTATAATTCATTTGACCTTCCACTCATATGGTCTGAGGCGATGATGGCAGTACCCAACGATGTAGTCACCTGTAACTGCGGTCACCATATCGGCACCAAGGAGATACTGCAAACCAGCCTTTATCTCAGTCTTCTCGGGCCTAGCTTCGTGTACGTTCGCTTCCGCTGCGGCCGATGCAAGCGAGTCGGCGAGCAACTCGTGCGCGAGGAGAAATGGAACCAGGGCATGCTGCGCCCCGACGGCCCGTCACTGTCCACGGAAGAGCGGGACAAGTTCGAGGGCCTGGGCCCCATCACCCCCGCGGAAAAGATAGACTTCCACTACGCGCTGGAGGACCTGGGGGAAGTCATCATCCCCCAGCGCCGCGAGCGCTAGGAGCCTCTGCGTTCGACACGGCGGGCCTTCCGTCCCCGCCGCGCTTGCCCGCTTCTCCCCGCGTGCTCGAATCATCAGCGGACTTGTGCCGGACACGGCCGCATATGGGTCGGCGGGGGCGATCGGCTTCACCGGCCGAGGGCGAGACGATCACCCAGCAGAGCGGGCAGCCCGGCCTTCTCCAGTTTCTCCCGGACGGGTGCCACTGAATACGGGATGCGCTTGACGGTAAGCTGACGTTTGGTCGTGTCGTAGAGTCCGAAGCTGGCCATGGGGTTGCCGTCGCGCGGCTGGCCGACGCTGCCGCAGTTGACGATGTAGCTGGTGCCCCGGCTGAAGCGCAGGCTCCCGCCCTGCGCCAGCGACCCGTGTTCAAGGTAGGCGGCTCCGTGCGCGTGCGCATAGCGCTCTGCGATGTGCGTGTGCCCGATGAGACACACGGGAGTGATCATCTCCGCGAAGACCTGGCGCGCCTCGGTTTCCGATGTCACGTAATCCATGGGCTGAGGCAGCGAGCCGTGCACCAGCGTTATGGAGTTCTCCATTTCCATCAGCGGCAGCGACAGCAAGTAACCGCGGCTGGCCGGGCTCAGCCGCTCCTGCGTCCAGACGATGGCCTCGCGCGCGTACCAGTTGAACCAGTTGATGTCATAGTTGCCGACGCAAGCGAGATCGTGGTTGCCGACGACGCACTTCAGGCCCGGCAGCTCTCGCACGATGGCCACGCATTCCTCGGGGTCCGGCCCATAGCCGACGATATCCCCGAGACAGATGTAGGCGTCCACTTCGCCGATGCGCTTGAGCACCGCCTGGAGCGCTTCGAGATTCGCATGAATATCGGAGATGATGGCGTATCGCATGCCCTAGCTCACCCTACGAGCGACGGGGGCCATTCGCCCGTACCGCCACGCCGCGTGCAGCGGGCGCATCTTGCCCCGGGCCCGTCGCCGCCGCGCCACGATGCGATGATTTCCGCGCGCAAACTCCTGTCTCCTGCGTCGCCGTGCCGGCGGCATGCGTTTCGCGCCAGCGGGAAGGCCGCGGCGAGTCCTGCGGCGAACACAACAGCATCAGCGTACCGTGCATCATTTCATGGAGCATCGCCGATGTTAGCCGGATCTCAACAGGGATTTCACCGCGCGCCGGGGTTGCGCGCGAGACGCAGCCTGGCAGTAGTCGCGTCCTGGCTCCTGGCGTTGGCGTTGGCCGGCGCCGGGCGTGTTTCCGGCGATCTGCCGCTGCTGGATGTGGCGCCCAAGTCGGTGCGGCAGGGGGATTGGACCTTCGTGTTCGTTCGTCCCGGGGCGGTCGCGCCTGCCGCAGGCGAGTGCCGGTGGCTGGGCAAGACGCACTCGCTGTTCCCCACCGAGAATGGCTACCGTGCGATCCTGCCCGTTTCGCCCGATGCGCCGACGGGACAGCAGATGATAACGGTCGTCTTGCAGGCCCCCGGCGGCGAGGCGCGCGAAACCGGCTTGCCGGTGACCATTGTGAAGCGCAGCTTCGGTGTGCAGAAGCTGACGATGAAGAGACAGACGAGCCAACTCTACACCGACCCTGCGACCGCCCAGGAAGGCAAGACGATCCGCGCCGCGCTGTCACAACTGAGCGCCGAGCAGCTCTGGCACGGGCCGTTTGCGTGGCCGGTCAAAGGCCGCGTCAGCACGGGCTTCGGCCTGGCCCGTTCGATCAACGGCGAGATCCAGTATCGCCACAAGGGGCTCGACATCGCCGCGGCGACGGGAACGCCGGTCCTCGCGCCGAGCGACGGCGTGGTCAGGCTTGTGCGCCAGGACTACAAGTTGCACGGCAAGACCGTAGTCGTTGATCACGGGCAGGGCCTCGCCTCGCTCTATCTCCACTTATCGGAGATACTCGTTAGGGAGGGGCAAGAGATCTCGAGCGGCCAGCGCCTCGGCAAGGTCGGCGCCACCGGCGTCGCCACCGGCCCGCACTTGCACTGGGCGGTGTACGTCGCGGGCGAGCCGGTGGACCCGCATTTCTGGATTGACGTGCCGGAGGAGGGCCGCTAGGGCGGCGGGCAGTGCCGGGCAAGATGATGCTCCGGCCCGGCATACGCCGGGCAAACGGGACTGCGTCGCGGCGTCGTACGGATCGAGAGTGGAGGCAATTCGCCACAGGCGACTGGAGTTGCCGCCCACCATTGTGCACAGAGCCTCCGGGACTTCCCGGAGGCTCTGTTGCTTTGGTTCTGGATCGTTCAGTCGCTGCGTCGCTTAGAAGTCGTAGTCAGGGGCGCCGCCGCCGCCCGGCGGACCGGCGGGGGCCTTTTCCTTCTCCGGCTTCTCTGCCACCAGCGCCTCGGTGGTGAGGAGCATGCTGCCGATACTGGCGGCGTTCTCCAGCGCGGTGCGGGTGACCTTGACCGGGTCAACGATGCCGGCCTCGACGAGGTCAACATAGTCCTCGCTGATGGCGTCGAAGCCGATGCCGTCCTTAAGGCCCTTGACCTTCTGCACCACGACTGAGCCCTCCATACCGGCGTTGGAGGCGATGGCGCGGAGCGGCTCTTCGAGCGCGCGGCGTATGATCCTGATGCCGGCCTTCTCGTCCGCATCCTTGGCCTTGAGCTTGTCGAGCACCGGGGCGACGTTGACGTAGGTCGTGCCGCCGCCGGGCACCAGGCCTTCCTCAACCGCCGCACGGGTCGCGCTGAGCGCGTCCTCGAAGCGATGCTTCTTCTCCTTGAGCTCGGTCTCGGTGGCCGCGCCGACCTTGATGATGGCCACGCCCCCGGCCAGCTTGGCGAGGCGCTCCTGGAGCTTCTCCTTGTCGTAGGAGGAATCCGTCTCCTCGATGGCCCTGCGGATCTGCGCGATGCGGCCCTGGACCGCGTCCTTGCTTCCCGCGCCCTCGACGATCGTCGTCTCTTCCTTGCTCACGACGACCTTCTTGGCCTGGCCCATCATCGTGGTGTCAACGTTTTCCAGCTTGATGCCGAGGTCTTCGGAAATGAACTGGCCGTTGGTGAGGGTCGCGATATCTTCGAGCATTGCCTTGCGGCGATCGCCGAAGCCGGGCGCCTTGACCGCGCAGCAGTTCAGGATGCCGCGAATCTTGTTGACCACCAGCGTTGCCAACGCCTCGCCTTCGACGTCCTCGGCGATGATGAGCAGCGGCTTGCGCGCCGACGCGACTTTCTCCAACACCGGCACCAAGTCGGGCACGGCGCTGACCTTCTTCTCGTGAATCAGGATGTACGGCTCCTCGAGCACGGTCTCCATCCGCTCGGGGTCGGTCACGAAATACGGGGAGATGTAGCCCTTATCGAACTGCATGCCCTCGACGACCTCGACGGATGTCGTGGTGCCTTTCGATTCCTCGACGGTGATGACGCCGTCCTTGCCCACCTTGTCCATCGCGTCGGCGACGTATTCGCCGATCTCGCGATCGTTGCCGGCGATGGCGGCGACGTTGGTCACCTCAGCCTTCCCGGCGACAGGTATCGAGCGCTTCTTGATTTCCTCGACTACCTTCTCCACCGCCCGCTCGATACCGCGCTTGAGCATCATCGGGTTGGCGCCCGCGGCGACGAGCTTCATGCCTTCGCTCACGATCGCCTGCGCGAGCACGGTCGCGGTCGTCGTGCCGTCGCCCGCGACGTCGTTGGTCTTCGACGCCACTTCCTTGACGAGCTGCGCGCCCATGTTCTCGTAGGGTTCCTCGAGTTCGATCTCCTTGGCGACGGTCACACCGTCCTTGGTGATCGTGGGCGAGCCCCACTTCTTGTCGAGCACGACGTTGCGCCCTTTGGGGCCGAGTGTTGCGCGGACCGCGCGCGCCACCGAGTTGACCCCGCGCTCGAGAGCGCGGCGAGCATCTTCGTCGTATGCGAGAATCTTAGCTGGCATATGTACCTCCTTTGGTTACCCCCAACCTACTTGATGGCGAGGATCGACTCCTCGTCCAGAATCACGTACTCGGTTCCGTCCACATCCACCTCAGTGCCCCCGTACTTGGAGTAGATGATGGTGTCTCCGACTTTCACCTGCATCGGCGCGCGCTGGCCGTTGTCGAGCAGCTTGCCGCTGCCCACGGCCACGACCTCGCCCTCCTGCGGCTTCTTCTTGGCGGTGTCGGGAAGCACGATGCCCGTGGGGGTAGTCTCCTCCTCGGGACCGGGCTTGACGACGACCTTGTCGCCTAACGGTTGTAGCACAGCAGTCACCTCCCTTTCGACGCGGTTAGCACTCTCGGATCGAGAGTGCTAACCACTGGGAGCTATTATAGCGCGAGGCTCAGGTTTGTCAAGAGGCCGTGCAGCCGGTTTGGGCCTCTTCCCTGCCACGCCGCCCCGTCCCCAGGAAGCCGAGGAGAGGATTTGGGGCGGCTCGGGTGGAAGCCTGCCTGCCGTAGCGTGCTCTGTCATGGCCGATCTGAGAGAACCAGCCGGATCCCGTCGCTCGGACCTCGAATTCAGCGCCTTCGTGCCGGCGCGGGCTGTCACGCGGCTCCTTGGCGACAGCGCGGGCCTGCGCAAAGCGGCAGGGCTGCTGAGAACCGCCGGGGTGACGAAGGTGTACCTCGACGTCTTCCGCGGCTACTTTCCACCGGAAGCCGTGTTGCGCGCAGCGCGCGACTCCCTTCGGGGACAGGGATTCGCGGTCAGTGGCGGCATCACGACCGTCGCAGGCAAGGGCTGCGGCAAGCCGTCATCCCACGGGCTGTATTGGCTCTGCTGGTCGGCGCGGGCGTCGCAGGAGGTCATCGCCCGCGCGAGCGACGTCGCCGCGCGGCTGTTCGACGAGATCATCGTGGATGATTTCCTGTGCACCATGTGCCGGTGCGCGGAATGCGACGCCGAGCGCCGTGGCCGCGACTGGCCGCAGTTCTACCGGGAGCAGATGGTCGATCTCGCGCGGCGCCTCATCATCGGGCCGGCCAAGAGGGCGAACCCCAACGCGGTTGTCATCATCAAGTACCCACAGTGGTACGACCGCTTCCATCGCTTCGGATACGACGTGCGCGAGCAGCCCAGGCAGTTCGACCTCACCTGGGCGGGGACCGAGACGCGCGATCCCGAAGTCGAGTACGTCCAGCCCTACCAGGCCTATTTCAACCACCGCTGGCTGCGGACGCTCGCCGGGAAGCGCATGGGCGGGGCGTGGTTCGACCGCATCAATACGTCACCCGAAGTCTTCGTGCAGCAGGCGTACCAGAGTGTGCTGGCGGGCGCGAAGGAGCTAGTGCTCTTCGATTATCGGCACGAATTCTTCGCGCCCGGCGCGCCGCACATGACAGCGTTGTACGATCACTTCGAGCGACTGTGCGACCTCGCGCGCGCCGTAGCCGGCCGGAAGCCTGTGGGCGTCCACGCCTACAAGCCGCCGGACAGCGACGGCGGAGACGAGGCCTATGTCTTCGATTACCTCGGCATGTTCGGCATCCCCCTCGTGCCGTGCAGCGAGTTCCCGCGCGGCGCGCGCGCGGTGTTCCTTCCGCAGCACGCCGCCAGCGACCCTCATCTGGCTCAGCACTCAAGCAGGCTTCTCAAGTCTCGTCACGCGGTGCTCGTGACCGGCGGGCTGCTGGAGCGCTTGAATGACCGCGAACTCATCGCGGAGTTCGGATGCGCCGATCCCCCGACGCGGCAATGCGATGACTGGGCGTTTCGTTTCCACGTCGGGCCGCGCGAGGCGCTGGGGCCAGGCTTCGTGCATTTCACCAGGAGGCTGAATCCGACAGAGGCAGAGGTGCTCGCGGCCGCGACCGCATCGCGCGGTGATCTCGCCGTCCTCACCGAAAGGCGATCCGCTTCGGGCTCCTCGCTGCTCGCCCTCAATGCGCACACTATGCGCTACGCGCCCGACAGCACGCGCGTCACGGTCGGTGAGCCGGTGCCGCTGATTCATCTGCCTGATGAAGTCGTCCAGGCGCTACGCGCGCGCCTGCTGGCACCGCTCGGGATCAGACTCGAGATGCCATCGCTCATCGGCTTCTATCCGTTTGACGGCGGCCCATTGGTATTCGAGAACTTCGGGCGGCGCGCGGCCCGGGTCAAGCTGGCGCTGGATGCTCGACGCTGGGGACGAACGTCCCACCTCACCGACATTCTCACCCGCCGACGCCTGCGGACCGGTGCGTCGGGCGACTTCGAGTTCTCCCTCGCGGCGCACGCGGTGGCTGCCTTCCGCATCGCGCGACCCCGTGCGTGATTCGCCGGTCGAACTGCCTGTCGCGACATGACCTACCCGCGTCGCGTCAACTGTCCGGTAGGACTTGCGCGGCCGACGAACAAGAGGATCCGTGACGCCCTCGCAATACGGCGCACGCGTGCAGCAGCACACGGCCACAGGAGATCCCAATGCTGGGCAACTGGAGCTATGACGACCTCGACGCAGAGATCGCCGCGGAACTGAGTGTCTTTCTGCCGGCTCGCGTGTTCGACGCACACGCCCACCTCTACCGAACGGCCGGCCTTTCGCGACCCGCGCCGGACCTATGGGCCGAGGGGCCGGAGATCGTGACCGCCGAGGTCTGGCGTGAGCGCATCGGCAGACTGGTGGGCACGAAGCGGCTGGCCGGCGCGTTCTTCCTTGCCAGTCCGGTTGCCGAGCGAGCCGTGTTGGCGGGAGAGAACGCCTTCGTGCTCCAGCAATGCGAACAGCTCCCGCAGAGCAGAGGGATCATCGTGGTGACGCCCGGCTGTTCGCGTGACACCGTTGCCGAATACCTCGCGCACGGCCGACTGTGTGGCTTCAAGCCGTATCACACCTATAGCGAGGAAACGCCGACCTTCGAGGCGACGCTCGGCAGTTATCTCCCGGAATGGGTGTGGGAAATCGCCGATGAACGCGGGCTGCTCATTCTCGTGCACCTGGTGAAGACGACGGCTCTAGCTGACGCGGACAACCAGCATTATCTCCGCGAGCACTGCCTGAAGTATCGGGGCGCCAGGCTCGTGCTTGCCCACGCCGCGCGGGGATTCCATGCCCCGAACACGGTGCGCGGCTTGGCGACGCTGCGCGGACTGGAGAACGTCTGGTTCGACACCTCAGGCATCTGCGAGCCAACCGCGCTCAAGGCGATCCTAGGTGAGTTCGGCCCGCGGAAGCTGATGTGGGGCAGCGACTTCCCGGTCTCGGAACTGCGCGGCAGGTGCGTCACCGTGGGCGACGGCTTCGCGTGGTTGCAGCCGGACACGGTGCTGTGGGACAAGCTGAGCCCCGCCTGTCACCCGGCGCTCGTGGGCCTGGAGTCACTGCGCGCGCTCGCGGAGGCCGCGGACGACCTCGGCCTGAGTGTGGATGATCTCCAGGATATCTTCGCCGACAATGCGCTGCGCCTGGTTGGTCTGAGGCGTGAGTGCGGGAGCGTGACACAGGATCTGTACCGACACGCCAAGGATCGCATCCCGGGCGGGACGCAGCTCTTGAGCAAGCGGCCGGAGATGCTGGCTCCGGAGCAGTGGCCGGCGTACTTCCGCGAAGCCCGCGGCTGCGAGACGTGGGACCTCGACGGCCGCCACTACTACGATATGTCAACCAACGGCATCGGTGCATGCCTGTTGGGATTCCGCGATCCGGACGTCACGCGGGCGGTGCGGCGTCGCGTCACTCTCGGAAGCATGTCAACGCTCAGCCCTCCCGAGGAGGTGGAGCTGGCGGATCTACTGTGCGACATCCATCCCTGGGCGGAGCAGGTGCGCTTCACCCGCAGCGGGGGCGAGTCGTGCGTCGCCGCAGTGCGCATCGCCCGCGCCACCACTGACCGGTCGGTCGTCGCTATCTGCGGCTACCACGGCTGGCACGATTGGTACCTGGCGGCCAATCTGGGAGAGAGCGACGCGCTGCGGGGGCACTTGCTGCCGGGGCTGGATCCGCTCGGCGTGCCGAGGGAGCTGCGCGGCACCAGCCTGACCTTCGCGTATCACGATCGCGAGGCGTACCAGGCAATCCTCGACCGCCACGGCGACCGGTTGGCCGCGGTGATCATGGAGCCCTGCCGCAGCCGTGACCCGGAGCCGGGCTTTTTGGAATTCGTCCGCGACGGCGCGCACCATAACGGGGCGCTCCTCATCTTCGACGAGATCAGCATCGGCTGGCGGCTGCATTTCGGCGGGGCGCATCTCAGGTTCGGCGTCACCCCCGACCTCGCCGTGTTCGCCAAGGCAATGGGCAACGGCCATCCCA
>CP070648.1:4723888-4775012 GCA_020354555.1 Armatimonadota bacterium
GGCGGCGTGGAGGTCCATCAGCCCGCGCAGGGTCGAGAGGAAGTGGTGGCTGTGGATCGCGCGCTCGTAGGGTTTGACGTGCTGGGCGATTTCCTGCGCGAGCGCGAGAAACCGGTCATCGTTTGCGGCGCGCGACAGTAGGACGAGACCGTCGAGGCAGTGCGAGTAGTTGGAGAAGACGGAAATGGCCGGCGATGGCGCGCGGTCCACCGCACCCGCAGGAGAGAGCCAGTGGGGCGCGGTCATGAGGTAATACTCGCCGAGGCGAACCGCCGCGTCGAGTGTGCGGTCGTCGCCGAATACGGCGTGATGCTCCAACAGGCCGCGCAGGAGGAACGCGGTACCGGACATCTGCCACCAGTTCAGCGTGGATATCGCCTGGTCGCCACCGAAGTGGCCGTCGGGTTTCTGGTGGCGAACGATGATCTCAGCGACCTCGTCCAGTTTCGGGTGCGGCCCGAAGGTCGGGGCCAGCGCGCTCAGCGCGCCCAGCCAGCGGCCGGAGACATCGCCCCACCAATCCATCGTCCAGCGCGGCTCTCCGGGAACACGCTCGCCGGGGACTTGCGTCACATCGCTGGTGACCCAGGGGACGGAATACGGTTCATCCCAGAGCAATCGGTCCCGGCACATGGCCATGCGAGCGGCCAGTTCGCCTTTTGGCGTGATGCGAAGCACAGCGGTTCCTGTTCTTGGCGGCGTTCGGGCGGGCCGGTACAAGCCGCCCGCTCAGTCCACCGGAACTGACGAGAGTATCTCGGCGATGACGTCGGCGGCAGTTGTGCCGGCGATGCGCGCTTCGGGGCGGACGATGATGCGGTGGCCGAGGACCGCCGGTGCGAGTCGTTTCAGGTGGTCGGGCAGCACGTAGTCCAGGCCCAAGACGGCGGCGAGGGCCTGCGCCGTGCGGAAGAGGTAGAGCGACCCGCGCGGGCTGGCGCCGAGGTAAACCTGGGGGTGATTGCGCGTCCCGGCCACGAGGTCGAGGATATACTCCTGCGCGCGCTCTTCGACGCGCACCTCGCGCACGGCGTGCTGCATGGCGACGACGGTGGCGGCATCGGTTACCGCCTCGATGCGCCGGATCGGGTGTTCCCGCTGCTGCTCGAGCACGACCGAGCGCTCTACCTCGCGTTCGGGATAGCCGATGCGCAGCCGCATCATGAAGCGGTCGAGCTGCAATTCGGGGAGCGGGTACGTGCCCTCGTATTCGATGGGGTTCTCCGTCGCCATCACGACAAACGGCTGCGGCAGCCTGTGGGGCACGCCGTCCACGGTGACCTGCCCCTCCTCCATGCATTCCAGGAGCGCTGACTGCGTTTTCGGGCTGGCGCGGTTGATCTCGTCGGCGAGCACGACGTTGGCGAACACCGGCCCGGCGACGAAGCGGAACTCCTGGCGCCCCTGGTCGTAGATGGAAACGCCGGTGACGTCGGAGGGTAGCAGGTCGGGAGTGAACTGGATGCGCTTGTACGTGCATCCCAGCGACGCCGCGAACGCCCGCGCGAGCATTGTCTTGCCCACGCCGGGCACGTCCTCGAACAGCACGTGGCCCGCGCACAACAGCGCGACGAGCGCATCCTCGATGACCTCGCGCTTGCCGAAGATGACGCGGGAGACGTTGTCAACGATGCGCGTGGCCGCAGCGGCGACCTGCGCAATCGTCATGCCGGGCGCCGCGGCCTCGACGGGATCCGCCTTTTGGCCCGGCTCCTCTGCGTTCTCTGACTGCATGGGGGAAGAGTTCGGCGGACGAGCGGGGCGCCCCTGCTCCGTCGGGCTGCGCGTGCGGATTCCGGTCTGCGCGAGGCCCGCGGCGTCGCAGGAAAACCAGTGCAATCGAGTCGAAAGAGCACCCGGCTGGGGGAGTGGGGTAGCCGGGACACGGGAGAGCTGCGTCGTCGCCACGGGAGGCTTTCATGACCAACACCGCACAATCAAGTAATCGTTTGCTCGCCGGCGCGGCGCGGGTGGATGTCACCCCGCCGCTGGGGACGTGGCTGGCGGGGTATGCCGCGCCGGACCGTTTCGCTGATGCGGTTGATGATCCGCTCCATGCCACCGCGCTCGCTCTGGAGCAGGGCGATCAACGGGCCGCGTTGGTGGTGCTGGATTGGGTCATCGTCGAGGAAAAAGAGCGTTTCGCCATCGCGTCGGCGGTCGAGAAGCGGGCGGGCATACCTGCCGCTCACCTCGTCATTCACGCGATCCAGACGCACTCGGCGCCACAAACGCAGTCCGTCTGGGGATTCCGCGAGCAGGACACGGCGTACACCGATTCGGTCCTGCCGCGGATCGTGGACTGCGTCTGCGAGGCGTGGTCGCAGCGCACGCCGGCGCGGTGCGGCGTCGGAGTCGGCCGGTGCGACGCCGGCGTCAACCGGCGCCAGATACTGGAGAACGGGGAGGTCGTTCTGGGCGTCAACCCGTTCGGCGCGTACGATCCCGAGGTAACGCTGCTGAGATTCGATACCGCGGACGGTCACCTCGCGACGGTGGTGAACTACGGCGCGCACCCGACGACGCGCGGGGGGCAGCATCGCGCGGTATCGCGCGACTGGCCCGGGGTGGCGATTGACTTCGTCGCGGCGCGCACCGGCGGCAGCGTCATGTTCCTCAACGGCGTCGTCGGCGATGTCGCGCCGCGGAACACGCTGCCCGGTCCGCCGGGGTCGGTCGAGGTCGGCCAGGTGCTTGGGCGCGAGGCGGCGCGGGCGTTCGCAGCGATCGAATGTCGCGACAACGCGGAGTTGCACGTGCTGGCGGAGGAAGTGGCGTTGCCCCTCGCGCCGCTGGAGTCGCGCGAGCTGGCCGAGGAGCGGCTGAAGTCACTGCCTGAGGAGTCACAGGACTGGTTCGTGGTGGCATCGCGACAGCACTACCGGGCGGTTGTGGATGAGTGGGAGCGGGGCGAGGTGAAGACGCACCGGCCCTTCCTGTGGACGCTGCTGCGCATCGGCGACGCGGCGATCATACCGTTTCCCGGGGAACTCTTCGCCGAGATCGGGCTGCGGCTGAAGCAGTACTCGCCGTTCCCGCATACCGTCGTGGCGAGCACGACGAACGGGTCGCTCGGCTACCTGGTGACCCGCGAGGCGCGTGCCCGCGGCGGATTCGAGGTGATGGTCGCCGACACGATATACGGCGCGTACGTGCTCGACCACAGGATTGACGATTTCCTCGTCACGAAGGGGTTGGAGCTGCTGCGCAAGTTGCAGGGGTGACCAGGGTGGAGTCTCCGGGCGGGGGGCAAATCGCGGCCTCAGGATGCGCCGCGCCCGGGATGCGGCGCGCGGGAGCAGAAGGAGTCGCGGCCTTCGGCGGTCGGCGGGACGGCATCCAGGCGTTCCGCGAGCCGTCGCGCGTCGAACGGCGCGTGCCCCTCGCCGTCGTTGTCGAAGAAGAAGTAGACCTCGCGGCGGCGACGGGCGGTGGCGCGGTCGGTAGCCCGCACCGGGTCGTCCCACGCCTTGCCCGCCATCCACGCCCGCGCCCGCTCCGCCCACCAGTCGAGCTGCGCGTCGGTGTAGCGGCTGATGTATGTCTTGTCGTGGCCGTGCAGGCGGCAGTAGACGATGTCGGACGTGATCTCCTCGGCATACGGCCAGTTGCCGGCGGAGTCGGTGAGGACGAAGCCCACGCCGCGCTCGGCCAGCATGTCGAACATCTCGCGCCGAATCATCTTGCGGCTGCGCACTTCCATGGCGTGGGCGAGCGGCCCTTCGTGGGCGCTTTCCACACACGGCGCCTTGACTTTGTCGTCGTGGTGGCGCGCAAGGCGCTGGGCGGCATCGCTGTCCCGGGGCAGCCAATCGAGGAACCGCTGAAACACATCGGGCTGCCATTCCATGCCCGGCGGCAGTTGCCACAGAATGGGCCCGAGGGTGTCGCGTAACTCGAGGACGCCGCTGGCGAAGAAGTTGGCGAGCGGCACGCGATCCTGCAGCCGGGTGATGTGCGTGATGAAGCGGTTGCCTTTGACGGCCCAGCGAAACGCCCGGGCGCCCCGCGTCTCGCGATAGCGCGCCCAAGTTTCCGCCGCCACCGTCCCGTAGAAGCTGGCGTTCAACTCGACGGCGTTGTACTGGCTGATGGCGAAGTCGCGCCAGCGCGCTTTGGGCAGTTCCGTGGGATAGAACACCCCCTGCCAGTGGCTGTAGGAGAACCCGCTGATTCCGACCCAGGCTGCGGTCATGGTGTGTGCTTCGTGAGCGGACACCGCGCTCCTGCCGCGGCGGCGCCGCAAAGCCTCGCGGCCCGCAGCGCGGCGGCGCCCGAGGACTCACGGCGCGTTTCATCGCACCGCCGGGCCCCGCGCTGCCTTGACAACTCGAGGACTTGCCCGCTATGATATATGCGGATTGGCGCATATATCATGCGGAGCCTGAATCGCATATTGCGCGCGCTGGCGGATCCGACGCGGGTGCGCATACTGGCGCTGCTGGACGGGCGCGACGAGCTGTGCGTGTGCGAGATCGTGGACGCGCTGCGGCTGCCGCAGTACGCGGTCTCGCGCCACCTGCGCGCGCTCCGCGCGGTGGGCCTGGTGTCCGCGCGGCGGCAGGGGCGCTGGATGCACTATCGCCTGCACCGCGACATGCGCGCCGCCGACCGCGCGCTTGCGGCGGCGGTGTGCGCGCGCGCGCAGGCGGAGTCCGCGGTGCGTGCAGATGTGCGCCGGCTGACCAAGTGCTTGCGCCCGCGCCGCGGGCGCACCTGCCGCATCGTCAGCGAACGCGAGCCGAAGGAGACATCCCATCGTGGCTGAACAGACGGGGCCGCCCAAGCTCGGCTTCCTAGATCGTTATCTGACCCTCTGGATATTCCTCGGGATGGCGGTCGGCGTGGGCCTGGGATACGTAGCGCCGGGCGTTGTGGGCCTGATCACGCGCTTCCAGGTCGGTACGACCTCAATCCCCATCGCCGTGGGGCTGATCCTGATGATGTACCCGCCGCTGGCGAAGGTGCGCTACGAGGAGCTGGGGGCCGTGTTCCGCAACCGGCGAGTGCTGGTGCTCGCGCTCATCATGAACTGGATCGTCGGGCCCATCGTGATGTTCGTGCTGGCGATCTTGCTGCTGCGCGGCATGCCTGAGTACATGGTTGGGGTGATCCTGGTCGGCCTGGCGCGGTGCATTGCGATGGTGCTGGTGTGGAACGACCTGGCGAAGGGCGACACGGAGTACGTCGCCGGGCTAGTGGCATTCAACGCGCTGTTCCAGGTACTCACGTACTCGGTGTACGCATACATCTTCATCACCGTGCTGCCGCCGTTGCTCGGGCTGAGCGGCGCGGTGGTGCGGGTCTCGATGGGGGAGATCGCACGCAGCGTCTTCATCTACCTCGGCATTCCCTTCCTCGGCGGCGTGATCACGCGGTTCAGCCTGATTCGCCTGAAGGACAAGCAGTGGTATCACGAGCGTTTCATCCCGCGCATCAGCCCCATCACCCTCATCGCGCTCCTATTCACGATTCTCGTCATGTTCTCGCTTAAGGGCGAGTATATCGTGCGCCTGCCGCTGGACGTCATTCGGGTGGCGATACCGCTGTTAATATACTTCGTGGTGATGTGGCTGGCGACGTTCTTCCTGGCCATGCGCATGGGGGCGGACTATCCCAAGACCGCGACGCTGGCGTTCACCGCCGCGAGCAATGATTTCGAGCTTGCCATCGCGGTCGCGGTGGCCGTCTTCGGCATTGAGTCCGGGCAGGCGTTCGCCACCGTCATCGGCCCGCTGGTCGAGGTGCCGGTGCTGGTCAGCCTGGTCAATGTGTCGCTGGCTTTTCGACGGCGGTATTTCGCCGCGGCGGCGCGACGGATCTGAAGGGCGCGGCGAGTTGAGGTAGTGGATGCACAGCGCGACGCTCCCGAGATGCCAGGGGGTGTGACTGCCCGAGGCGAAGACGACCGGATAAGGATTGAGCAACGTCTGAGGGCATACCGCAGGCCGCCCTTTGGGCGATAGGCGGCGCTCGCGGAAGGAGTGATGCGTGAGCAAGCGCGACAGCCGGAAGAAGGAATGGGTGCGAGAGCGTTACGGCGCCATCGCGGCGGGGAAGAGTTGTTGTAGCGCATCATCGTGCTGTGACGCGGCAGCGGCCACGGCGGCCAAGCTCGGTTACGGCGTGAACGAACTGGCCGAGGCCCCGCAAGGGGCGAACCTCGGCCTCGGCAGCGGCAACCCGCTGGCGCTGGACACCGTCGCGCCGGGCGAGATCGTTCTCGACCTCGGTTCCGGCGCGGGATTCGACGCGTTCCTCGCCGCTGCGCGCGTGGGCCCGACCGGCCGCGTGATCGGGGTGGACATGACTCCCGAGATGATCGAGAAGGCGCGCGCCAACGCCGAGCGAGCCGGCTGCGACAACGTCGAGTTCCGCCTCGGCGACATCGAGGCGTTGCCGGTCGAGGACGACTCGATTGACCTCGTTATCAGCAACTGCGTCCTGAACCTGGTGCCGAACAAGGCACAAGCCTTCCGCGAGATCGCGCGCGTGCTCAAGCCGGGCGGGCGCGCGGCGATCGCGGACATCGTGCTCGACAAGCCGCTACCGGAGGCGCTGCAGGACGATCCCGAATTGTACTGCTCGTGCGTCGGCGGTGCCATCCCGCGCGCCGAGTATCTCGAGGGGCTGGAGGCGGCGGGGTTGGTGGAGGTTCGGGTGGTCTCCGAGGCCGATGCGGCCGCATTGCTGGCGGATGACTGCTGTGAGTGCGGCACCGCGGCGAGCGACTTCACCGGCGTGGCGACGAGCATCCACGTGACGGGTCGCAAGCCGAAGCGGGACTGACTTGCGCATGCAATCTGTTGGGGGGTACGGCTGACTGACGTGCGGCGCCGGCGGGCCCTCAGTACGCCCGCCGTATCGCCTCTTCCCACAACGCGAGCTTGATTTGCTTTGCCGCTTCCGCGGCGAGTTCATCGAGGCTCGCATTGTGGAACTCCGAGTCGCCGGGGAGCACGGTGACGACAGGTTCCCCGCGCGCGAGGACGGCCGCTCGCGCACCTCCGTTGACGACGCGCACCTCGTACATCTGGAGATTGGCGAGGATCAGTCGGCGCAGGTCGGTTGCCGCCTTCTCGGCACGCTGCTGAGGCGAGCGCCCGTCGGCCTCGACGGCCGGCTCGAAGATGACGCGGTCGTCGAGCTTGACGCGCCCGATGGTCCGGCCGTTCTCCTCCAGCGACTCCGCCTTGGTCTGCAGGGTGCTCAGCACAAGCCGCGGGTTGAGGTCAACGTCCATGTCCGTGAGCTGGTGAAGCACCGCGCGCGCGCGCCGCTGAGGGTCGGGGTGAGTTTGGAAGATGCCCAGCTCCACGTACGGGCGCGTGAGCTCCATGTGCGCCAGCCCTTGGATCACGGTGAGCATCGCAATGGGGTAATAGCCGGCCTCGTGGAGATAGACGACGGCATTGGTGTCGGCTTGGGTTTCCGCCTCCCGGCTGTAGCCGCTGAGGATTCCGGTCTTGAGCAGGCTGCCGACGAGCACGACGTCGCCGGGGTCCACATTATCGCCGGCCAGGACCGCGGCAATGACCGCCAAGGCCAGCTTGCTATTCATCTTCGCCTCGCGGCGGGCGAGATCCAGTCCGTGCTTGAGGCAGACGTGAGCCATCTCGTGGGCGATGACCGCCGCCAGTTCGTCCTCAGACTCGACGGCCTCGAGCAGCGGCTTGGTGATGTACATGAACCCGCCGGGCAGGGCGAAGGCGTTGATGCCGCCCTTCTCGAGGATCTTCGGCTGGTACTCCATCGCGGGTCGTTCGGTGTGCACCGCGAGGCGCTGGATGATCTTGACGACGCGCTCGAGCGCCGCCGGATCATCGAGCACCTTGAATTCCTTCTCGATCTCCTCCGCAGCGCGCGCGCCGACCTCGAGTTCGGCCGGAGTGGCCTTGCCGCCGTCCGCGGCGGGCGGCGGAGCGTCCGGGGTCGCGACTGCCGTCTCCGCCGCGGGTTGCTGCGCTGGCGCGGGGGCAGGTGTCTCGCTGTCAGCGACGGCGAGAATGGAGAACGCGGCGAGGGCTACGAGGAGCATGGCCGCCGCGCCGTACTGGATTGGTCGAGATTTCCTCACGCTGCGGCTCACTTCCACTTATCGAGGACCCGGGCACGTCCCGCGCGGCACCGGGACCTCGTCCCGAACAGAATTGCCGATCACCGTGTGACCGGTTTGATGGTCGCCGACGCGACAAAACCCGATTAGAGTATACCACAAAGTATGGAACCTAAACAGAGGCATGGGACGATGCAGCAGCACACTCACATGGCTATCGCAATCATAGATCGGCAGACCAGCGGCCGTACCCACGCCGAAGGCTGGCGGAGCCGTGGAGTTTCGGGCAGCATGGCGGCGACGCGGGCGAAGCCGCCGCACCGAAACTCCTCCGGAGTGGGGTTTTGCCGCGACGTGCGCGGCCTCCCGCCCCGCAATGCCGCAAGACCCCATCAGCGAAAGGATATGTGCGCGCAATGGATGAGTGGAATGAGCAGGTTCAGCTCGCTCTGCTCCGCGCTGAGGCTCGCCGACGATATCAGGTACTGATCAACTTCATCAAGGAACAAGTCGAACCAGGATTCGAGTACGCGAACGAACTAGTGCGGGTCGTGCTCTCTGAGCGCGGATGCTACTACGAATTTGTGGATCTCCCCGAGGAGTTCTCCGGGGCGCTGGGCAGCGGTTTTACGCATGAATTCGTGGGCACCGCCGACGCGGTGGCGTTGGCGCACCAAGTCCACGATCTGACCCGGGCGTGTACGGAAGAGAACACGCGCGAGTTCAGCATGCTCGTCGTGTACGAGAGGCAGGGCATCTTCCGGCGCGACGGCACCTACATCTACCATTGCGCCCATCATGGTGAAGCCGACGTCGGGCCGCTGACCGTCGGCTATCACCGGGAAAACCAGCTGCCGCTGTTCCTCAAGCTCCGGGCGGATTCCGACATCGTGACCCCGATCTTCGGCGTGCCGCGCGGGGTTCTGTTCGTCGTCGCCAACCTTTCCGATCAGCATCTGGTGGTCACCATCCCACAGGTTGGCGACGGCCTGGCCGACCTCGCCCAGGCGCCGACGAGCGAGATGATACACTGACACCGTGGGCGGCTCCACTGCGCTCCATGGCCGGTGCGATGGTGCTCGCCGTTCTCCGCGGGGACGCGCCGACATCGGCTCGTGGTTGCCCGGATGAACGGTGACCGCGATCCGGCCGCCGCCTCTATTCCGTCACCTCCCGGATGAAGAGGTCTTTCCAGCGCACCTTGGCGCCGCCGCCGCTGTGCAGTTGAAGCGCGATGACGCCGTCGGTGAACTGAGGGTCAGGGTCGGTGTAGTCCACGGCCTGGAAGCCGTTGAGATGGGTGACGATGCGGTTCCCCTTGCAGGTCACCCACAACTCGTTCCAATCGCCGAAGCGCATGAGCGTGCGCGCATCCTCGTTGGGCTGCGCCAGCCACTGGCGTCCGCCGCTCTCGTACAGGCCCGCGTTCAGGTTGCGCGGCGTGGGGTCAATCTCGGCTTGAATCCCGCGGATGTCCGTGCCGTTCAGAGTCGAGTGGAAGAACAGCCCGCTGTTGCCCTCGGCGTCGCACTTGAACTTGACGCGGACCTGAAAATCGCGATAGGTCTTCTCCGTCGCCAGGTATCCGTATCCCCCTGCGCCGCTTTCGCCGACGATCATGCCGTCCTCGACACTCCACTTTTCGTCGCCGTGGATCTTCCAGCCCGTGAAATCCTCGCGGTTGAACAGCGCCTTCCAGCCGGGGCCGTAGCCAAGATCCTGGATGCGGATGTCCTTCCACCGCACGCGCACCGGTATGATGCCGCTGTGCACCTGAAGCGCGATGATGCCGAGCACGTTCTGGCCGTCGTCGAACTCGACCATCTTGACCCCGTTGAGTTCGGTCGTGATGTGGTCGTCGACGGCGGTGATGCGGTAGTTGTTCCACTCGCCTTCCCTCAGCACGTCGGCCAGTTCCGGCGGCGGCTGTGCCAGCCAGCCGCGTCCCATCGCCTCGCCCCACACGCCGCCGGTGTCGTCGCCCCGCTTCGGGCTCACCTCCGCCTGGTAGCCTTTCATGCGCGGGGTGTCGCGATCTTCGCCCTCCATCACCACGTGCGAGCGGAACTGAACGCCCGAATTGCCGGGCGCCTCAGTCCTGAACTTCAGCTCAAGGATGAAATCGCGGTATTCCTTGTCCGTGACCAACCACCCATAGCGGCCGTCGCCGGTTTCGCCGACGATCTCGCCGTTCTGGACACTCCACTTGCCACCCAGGACTTCGTGCCAGCCGGACAGGTCCTTGCCGTTGAACAGAGGTTGCCACTCCGCCGCCGTCGCTGGCATTGCGCAGAGCATAATGGCGATCAGTAGTGCCCCGATCCTCACCATAGCCTCCCGTGAACAGTGGTTCGTTTCATGCGCAGCTTTCGGCGACTCTCGCGTCTCGTCCTGCATGCGCGCTGCCGCATTGGCAGGCAGCGCGGTAGTTGCCGATCCTGCTTCCGCCATGTCGGCCGCGCCGGGAGGAATGCGCGGCATGCCGTAGAAGCGTACCGTCGGCCACCGCCACGGTGGACCGATGCGCGAGATGGTGCGCGACACGGCGGAATCCGCGCCACAACACACTGCTATGGATAGGAGCGTGCGGTAATGCGCAGAGTGATGACGGTCGCGGTGTTGGCTGCGCTGATGCTCGGCCTTGGTGCGGCGAATGCGGAGGTCGTCCTGGATCCCGGCGCCGTCACAGGCGTCGAGCGGTTCACCCACGTCAGGGCGGTCGTCGCGGACGACCAGTCAGTCATGGCCTGGCTCTCCGCCGAGCCGCTGCAAGGCGGCCAGGTCTTCGCGGCAGGGTCAACGGACGAGGGCGCCTGGAGCGAGCCCGTGCAAGTCAGCGGCGGCTATCCGGACTGGGTGGCCTCCGACGGCGGCGCGGGGGAGTTCTCGCTCGTCCGGGCGTCCAACGGCGCGTACTGGCTGGTGTGGAGCGCGGACACGGGGTGGCGAGCGCAAGTCGGCGGCGCCCACGGCAACTCCGATTCCGAGTTGACGTACGCCATCACGAGCCCCGACATCTGGGTGTCGCAGTCACCGGATGGGCGTGCCTGGAGCATCCCCGAGCCCGTGGCCATCGCCCCGACTCCGGACCGCAACCCGGGGATCATCGAGATGCCCGACGGACGCGTTGGCGTCATTTGGATCTCTGCGCGGGACGGGAACGCCGACTTGTCTCTGGCCTTCGCCGACGACGCCGGCACGTGGGGGGAGGCCGTGCAGATCACCACAGATCCTGCCCGTGACAGTCAGTACGAGTTGGTTCACGTCGGGCCCAAGTTCGTCATCGACACCCGCGGCCGGCTGACCCTCGCATGGGTCTCCGAACTCAGCGGGCAGCCGCAGGTCTACAGCGCGGTGTCCGCTGACGGGCGCACGTGGTCGCGGCCCGTGCGCGTCAGCGGCGGTCCTGGCGACAAGGGTTTCCTGACGATCGAGGAAGCCGGCGGAGGCTACAACTTGTACTGGAGCACAGCGACAGATGAGGGCGAGCAGCGCTGGGCATCGCGCTCTGCGGACTTCGTGACGTGGGGCGAGCCACGACTCGCTCCGGTGGGGAAGTAATTGGGCTCTCCGACGCCTGACGCCGACGAGCTGCGGGTCGTGATCGCCGCGGGTGGCACGGGCGGGCACATCTATCCCGCGATCGCGATCGCTCAGAGCCTGACGGCTCGCAACCCCGGCGCGCGCATCCTCTTCATCGGCACCCGCGAGCGTATGGAATCGCGGATCGTGCCCGCCGCCGGATATGACTTCGCGACCATCGCGGTGCGCGGGTTGCGCGGCAAGCAGCCGCTGCTGCGCCGCGCGCGCAGCCTGTGGGGCTTGCTGAGCGGACGCAGCCTGCGCCACAGCCGGCGCATTCTGCGCCTGCAGCGGCCGCACGTGGTGGTGGGCATGGGCGGTTACGTCAGCGGGCCGGTGCTCCTCGCCGCGCGCCAACTGCGCATTCCGCGGATCACCGTCGAGCAGAACCAGCAGCCCGGTTTCACGAGCCGGGTCACCGCCCGCATGTCGCAGGCGCTGTGCGTCGTGTCGCAGCAATCGGCCGGGTACTGTCGGGAGCTATTCGGAGAGCGCCTCCGCATCGAAGTCACCGGCAGCCCGATCCGACGCGAGATCGTCGACACTGCGCGCGATGATGCCCTATCCGCCCTTGGGTTGTCGCCGGATCGTCTGACCATACTCGTCACGGGCGGCAGCATCGGCTCGCCCGCGATCAACGCCGCGTTCTCCGACGCGGTGCAGCACCTGGCGCGGGATGAATCAATCGCGCGCCGCATTCAGGTGCTGCACCTCACCGGCAGCAGAGACCCTATCGACCCCGACCGGGAGGTGCTCGCGGCGGCGGGCCTCCCCTATCAGGCGCGCGAGTATCTCGACGAGATGCACCTTGCCCTTGCGGCGGCCGATATCATCGTCACCCGAGGCGGGGGCATGGCGCTGGCGGAGATTGCCGCGCGCGGCATTCCCGCAATCGTCATCCCGTGGTCGGGGGCCGCCGGCAACGAGCAGGAGCAGAACGCGCGGCCGCTGGCGGAGGCGGGCGCGGCGATCATGATCCACGACGCCGACCTCACGTCCGGCATACTCGCCAAGATGCTGCGTGAGGTGATTGAGGACGACGAGCGGCGAGAGGCAATGGCGCGCCGCAGCAAAGCCCTCGGCCGTCCCGATGCCGCGGACCGCGTGGCGGCGATAGTGGAAGAGTTGGCGAGGACAAGAACAGAGTAGGTGGGAAGGATGAGCGGCGTCCCGACGCCCGACTGCGAGCTGTTGCTGTTGCTACTCCCCGGCTAACGAGAACTCAGCATCCCCCGACTCCGGCGCATCGCCCAGCCGCCGCGCGCCTTTGAGGCGCTTCACGTAATACGGGTCGTAGACGCTCGTCGTGACGACCCTTCCGGCACCGCTCGAGGCGTGGATGAACTCGCCGTTGCCGATGTACATCCCGACGTGCGAGATACCCCTGCGGCTCGTCTTGAAGAAGAGCAGGTCGCCTGGTTCGAGTTCCGCGAAGCGCACCGCGCGGCCGAGCCCAAAGAGTTGCGCGGCGCTGTGGGGGGCGCGGATGCCATGCGCCCGGAGCACGCGCGCGATGAGCCCCGAGCAGTCCATGCCACGGCTGCTCATACCGGCCCAGCGATAGCGCACCCCGCTGTATCGCTGCGCCGTACCCACGAGCCGGCTGCCGGATGCTGGGGACGGTTCCTCACTGCTCTCCACAGCGGGCGAGTCGCTGGTGAGTTCTATGGAGACGTCAAACGCCTTGATGCAACTATCGAGGACGCTCGCGGTGACGGGAGCGGCTTGCGGCAGCGGCGTTACGCGAGCGAGGAACTGCATGCTGTTGAGAACAGCCTGACCTGCGTCAATCTGGGCGGGGGGGTCGGGGGGCTGGGTTGCTGCTGGCGGCGGAATGCACGCCAGCATCAGGAAAAACGCACATGACGCGGTCAGGAATGGAAACCTGCAATGCGGCAGCAACAGAATCGCACCTCACCGGGTAGTCCTCCACGCGGCGCACGGCACTGACGCTAGTTGAATGAGCCGGTCCGCCTCCCCCCAGCGGGATGCGGTATGTTAGCATGAATCCGCGGCGCTGTAAACCCCTGAGACAGGTTTTTTCACAAGATATAGCCCCTGGCGGCGGGCTGAACCTCTACATATAGTGCGCTCGCCTCGCGCTCGCAGGCGAGAGCGGAGCGGGTCCCAGGGCGCTGCGGACGGCCAGCCGCAGGCCTCTCGCCGCCGGCAACTAGCGGCCGCCGGTGAACGCCGCAGCGATGGCATAGCCGATATACGGCGCGAGCCCGAGGCACAACAACGCGGCGATCAGGACATCCACGAGGGTTCGCAGCCGCAAGCTCACGGCGACGGGAGCTTTCGTGACCGGGCCTGTAATCAGGGGCAGGACGATGCCGGCATACGCCCACAGGCTCACGGCGCCGAGAGCCGCGGCGCCGACGGTGGCGAGGAAGAGAACTCCGGGAGCCCGCAGTCCCGCATGTATCACGGCGATCTTCGCCGGCAGCCCAGCCAGCGGCGGCAGCCCCACCAGCGACATGCACGCGAGCGCAAAGCAGAACACAGCCCAGGCCGATGGGGCGGCGTCATCCGGCAGCGGAAGCGAATCGCCTGCCTCGGCACTCAGCGCGCGTGCGGCGATCCACATCAACCCAACGCCGGCCCCGGCGGCGATGGCCTGGAATACCGCGGCGGTATGGCCGTCGCCCTGTCCGCTGATAAGGCTCGCGGCGAACCCAAGCAAGACGTAGCCGCCCTGAAGAATCGCGGAGTAGATTACGACTGCTCGCAGCCGCGCGGCGAACAGCCCGGCCGCACCCGTCGCCATCGCCGCCACGGCGCCCGCCAGAACGAAGTACCCGAGTATCTGTGTCGCCAGCATCGGCACCAGCTACCCTCCCGTCAGCGCCCGCGCGATATCAAGTAGATAAGGCCACCACAGACCCGGCGCGAGGCCGAGCGTCAGAGACACAACGACGACCGCGCCCAGCCACCACCAGTGCCAGGCGCTTCCGTCCGGGCGCGAGGTCGGCGCCCCTCGCCGCCAGCCGCTCAACGCCGCTCTGACCGCATAGACTGCGATCAGTGTCGGGGCGATGAGCGCTGCCAGGAGCGGGGCGACGGATCCAGCTTGCCACGCGGCGGTGGCAACGGCGCGCAGTCCCGAGAAGCCGGCGAGCGGCGGCAAGCCCGACAGTGTCCATGCTCCGGCGATGGTCGCGGCCAAACGGACCGGGGCTGTCCCGGAGGTGCGGCGCAGCTCGCTCCAGGTACGCGCGGAGTTCCCGCCCATGGCCCCGGCGGCGAGCAGCGGCGCAGCAAGAGCAAGTGGCGCCACGAGCGCCAGACTCCCGGCGAGCGCGCCCGGGCGTCCTTGCATCGCGAGCCCAAGGCCGAACGCGACCTGGCCCGCGGCGGCGATGAAGACATGGCTCGCGGCAGTGCAGATGTCATCCGCGAGCACCGCCCGTGCGCCCGCGTACGCGACGGTGAGGAGCCCCAGCGCTATTGGCACCCACGCGACGGCGGCGGCGGCATAAGTCGGAAGGATGTAGAATACCAGGCGCACCGAGGCGTACGCCGCGATCACGATGGCCGAGCCCAGCAGCGCGAGATTCCACCGGCCATAGGCGCCCCGGCACAGGTCGAGCGCCCAGAAATGCACCGGCACGAGCGACAGCCGGACGCCGAGGCCGAGGGCGAGCATGACACCGACCCACTTGACCGAGGACAGGCGATGCACCAGTAGGCCCGACCCCACCGTGTAGATGTGCGTGTCGCGGGTCAGGTTGGCGACCCACACGATCGCAACGAGCAGGCACACACCCCCCGCGCAGTTCCAGGTCAGGAAGCGCCGACCGACGGGATTCGGGGGAGCGAGCGCAGCCCACAGCGCCACTACGGAAAGCTCCCAGAACATGTAGAGCAGGACGAGGTCGGCGGCAAGCACGACGCCGGTGAAGGCGCCGGCCGTCGCGGCAAACGCGGCCCAGCGGACGTGATTTTGCTGTCCCCCGGCGGCTGCCCACAGCGCACAGATCAGGAGCCCCGCCAGCGTCGCCAGCAAGGCGTAGAGACCGAGAGCATCAAGCCGCAGCCGAAACTGGAAGAAGTCCGGTGTCCAGAGGTAGTCGGCGAAGGCGTCGCCCCCGCGCGCGATGATTCCGCCCATCGCGGCGCTCACGGCGAGGGACAGCCCGATCGCGCTGATCGCAGTCACGGCCGGAGCGGCGACGGCGGACTGCCGTTCATGGGCGGGTATGAATCGCAGGACGCGCGGGAAGGCCGCAATCACGGCGGCCGCAATGAACGGGAACAAGAGCAACCAGTTGAGAAGTATGCTCTCCGGGGCGTTCAATGAGCCGCCCCTGTGGAGTCTTGGGTATGACCCGGTGGCGCCGTGCGCCGCGCCGTCGAGAGTCCTGCCGAAAGGGGCTGTTGAGCAGCATGCCCGGGTTTGAGAGCCCTGCGGTAACGCAATGACCCCATCAGGCTAGCGGAGAGGGAAGTTGCCATTGGCGGTCTCGACTGTCGCCTCCACGCGGTCCAGCTCCTCGCCGTGCTGGTCAACCGCCGTAACTTCGATGGTATGCTTGCCGTCACGTTCCAGCCGCGTGTCCCAGAGATACGTGAAGTGGCTCATGTTGGACACGGCTTTGCGCACGCCGTCAATGGTCAAACGGATGAAGAGTGCCGGCCCCTGGTACTCGACGGTCAGGACTTGCTCGCCTGACAATTTCTCCTCAGCGGACAGGTAGAGGAAGAGTTGCGGTACGGGGGACTCGAACTCAGAGTCTTGCGCCGTGCTCGAGGTGTCGGTTTCCGGGGGCATGACCCCCTGCGCCGGCGCCGCGCCGTCCCCGCCTTCGGACGCAGCGCTTGAGCTGCCCGTCCCAGGCGCAGGCGCGCGATCCGCCGGGGCCGCCGGCGCGGTCTCCCATCCGAGCGGGGGCAGGCACCACGCGACGGCCACCTGCTCCGGCACCTCTCCCGTGTAGGCGGCATGCTGAAGCAAGGTCGCCAACGCCCCCATGAACTGCGCGGGGGTCAGGCGCACGCCCTCGATCCACACGCCGGAGGGCAGATGGCCGGTGCCCTCGGCGATGTCAGCCGTGGGGCGCGCCTGGGCGAGTAGATCGGCCGCCGAAATCACTTGTTCTTGCCGGACGTCGCTGGTCTGGTCGGTGCGCTCCAGCGGCCCGATCGTCTGCGGCGGCAGCGGCGCGGATTCCGGGGTCATCCCGTCTTCATAGCCGTTGCCCAGGAATCGCGCAAGGAGGACAAAGACACGGGCGGCCGAGAGTGGTTCGCGCCTGCCGTCGCTCAGCGTCACGGCTGCGCCGGTCGGGATGCGCCCGTCTCTCGCCAGGCCGCGTGCGACGACGTCGGCGACGCGCAGGACTTCATTTGCCTCAATGACGACGGTCTGGAATGGCTCGACATCCATTGGCACGGCAGGCTGCGTGCTGCGTGGGGCCTGCGCGGCTATGCGGTATGCCGTCAGGACGCTCAGCGCGAGGACGAGGACTGTCACGGCAGGCACGCGGGGGCGGGTTACCAGCTTCAACGGGTCGCGGACTCTCATGACTGCTCACCTGCGGCGGGATCTTCCATGCGTTCAATTCGCGGCAGCCGCTTGCCCAACCTTGCCACGATCTCGTGCACGACGGTGCGTTGTGCGTCGGCCAGGTCGTTCGCCGTGATCTGCTCGCCCATTTGCTCTCCGATCAACACGACTTCGTCGCCGGCTTTCGCTTCCATGTCTCCCAGATCTACAAGCATCTGATCCATGCAGACCGCGCCCACAACGGGACAGCGGCGCCCGCCGATGAGCACGCGTCCGACGTTCGACAGCGCGCGCGGGAACCCGTCGGCATAGCCGACCGGGACGGTGGCGACACGCGTCGGCCGCTCCGTGACGTAGAGCCCGTTGTAGCTCAGAGGGTGTCCGGTGGGCACACGCTTGACGCAGACGATCCTGCTTTTCCAGGTGAGCGCCGCCGCGAGCCGCATCTCCGTCAGCTCGCGGCAAAGGGGGTTGAGCCCGTAGATCAGGAGCCCCGCCCGCACCATGTCAAGACGCATCTCCGGGAAGCAGACGGTCGCGGCGCTGTTGGCGAGGTGGCGAAGCGGCGGACGTATCCCGTGCGCGTCGAGTTCGGCCACCACCTCCTGGAACCGCTGCGCTTGACCGAGGGCGTAAGCCGTGTCGTCGTGGTCGGCGGTCGCGAGATGCGAATAGACGCCTTCGATGCGCAGGCCCGGCAACGCCGACACCAATTGGGCGAATGAGAGCACCTCGTGCGGCCACACCCCAAGGCGGCCCATCCCCGTGTCAACCTTGATGTGCGCGCTGATTTCGCGGCCGGCTGCCACGGCTGCCTGCGACAGCGCCGTGGCCATTTCCTCGCTGGTCAGGGTCTGCGCCAGGTCCTGCTCGACGACCTCCGCCGCCTGGTGCGGCAAACCACAGCTGAGGATGAGGATCGGGGCGGTCAGGCCGGCGGCGCGCAGTTCAGCTCCCTCCTGCACGTTGGCCACGCCGAGCCAGGACGCCCCGCCGGCGATGGCCGCGCGCGCCGCTGCGACAGCGCCGTGGCCGTAGCCGTCGGCTTTGAGTATCGCCATGACCCGCACGTTGGCGCCGACGAAATCGCACACGGCGCTCGTGTTGCGCCTTATGGCCGAGGCGTCAACCTCAATCCAGGCGTTCCAGGAGTTCTTCACAGCGGGCACAAGCGCCACGACGGCATCCCTTTCGCGTATCGGGGATGTTCGACGAGCGTACGTCCCATTCCTCCGCCCAACCAGGGACGGAGAGGATTGATCTCCTGCATCCCGAACCTATCTATGGTCGGCGCGGCGGGGCCTGCGCCCTGCTCAGCGCCGATCGCGCGTATGAGATGGGGTTCGCGTGTTGCCGCAAGGCAGGCAGACAGGAACCGTGCCCACGTACCCCATTCCGGAAGAGCGCCGGATGCATCCTGCGCGCGCCGAAGCTCATTAGAGGAGTCGTTGAGTGATCAAGCGCGTTCTACCGACGCTGGCGATATGCTCGATTGCCGCGTTGCTCGTCGTCGGCTGCGGCGGCAGTTCAGGCCCCGGCATCGGCTCCATACAGGGCTACGTCTTCGGCCAGGTCGTGGCTGACACAGGCGGCTCCGCGCCCGCGATCGCCATCGGGCGCGCCGCGACGCCTCCTGCCGGATACGAGCCGGTTCAGGGGGCCGTAGTCATGGTGACCGGCAGTTCCACCATCGCCACCACCGACGCCCAGGGCTACTTCCGGATTGACGACGTCCTGTCCGGCGTGCAGACGGTCAGCGTGACCAAGTCGGGCTACCTCACCGGGATTGCGCAGGTGACGGTCCTGCGAGGGCAACTGGTGACGGTCGGGGACACGCTGCTCAACCCGTCGGAGCGCAAGTGGACGATCCTTGTCTTTCTCAACGCCGACAACGATCTCGACCCGTACGGCGTGCTCGACGTCAACGAGATGGAGACGGTGGGTTCGTCGCCGGAGGTGGACATTCTGGTACAGATGGACCGGTACAGCACGAGTCCGGACTGGACCGGATGCCGGCGCATGCGCATCATGCGCGACAACAATCCGGCGACGATCACTTCGCCGGTGCTGCAGGACCTCGGCGAGGTGGACATGGGGGATTGGCGGGTGCTGCGGGACTTCGTCGTCTGGGGGACGACCAACTACCCCGCGGAGCACTACCTGGTGATGGTATGGAATCACGGGGACGGGTGGCGGACCACCCAGGCGGCGGCACTCAAGCAGGTCAGCCCCGCGACGCGGAGCATTTCCTCGGACTGGACGAGCAACACGCAGATCAAGATCACCGACCTCCCCCGCGCCTTCGACGTGCACCCGCGAGTTGACATCGTCAGCTTCGACGCGTGTCTGATGCAGATGGCCGAGGTCGCGTATGAGCTGCGCCACTACGGCGGTCTCGTCGTCGGCTCGGAGGAAATCGTCCCCGACCAAGGCTATCCGTACCAGACGTACCTGAGCGCCCTGGTCGCCTCGCCGACCATGATGCCGGAGCAACTGGCCGAGGAGATGGTCACGCAGACCCTGGACTTCTACAACTCGCAGCCGGATTCTTACAACTACCGATGGCTGACGCAGTCAGCCGTGGCGCTGGCGCAAATGGACGGCGTCGCGGTGGCGCTCGATGGCTTTGCGCGCGCGCTGTCCGCGGCGATGCCGGCCTACACCGTGGAGATCACGTCGGCCCGCACGCAGGCGCAGAGCTACTCCGGCAACCGCGACCACAAGGACCTCTACGATTTCGCGCGGCTCGTCAACGAGCTCGTGCCCAAGGACGACGTCAGGCTGGCGGCGCAGGCGCTGATGATCGCGCTCGACGACGCGGTGCGCTCGGAGGCGCACGGCGACGCGCGCCCCAACTCCCACGGCCTCGCGATCTTCGTGCCGAACCGCTTCGACTATAACGGAATCTACAAGACCTCGTATCAGACGCTCGAGCTGTCCCTCAATACCGCGTGGGATGAATGGCTCGCGGTAAGCCCGCCGTAGGCCAGGCGCTCGGAGGCGCACGCCGGGCCCGAGACCGCCTTCTGCCCCCTTGCGCAGCCCGCGCCTGTCAGAGTCGAGCGGCCACGTCCTCCCACGGCTCCAGGTCGCGCGCGTCGGTCGCAACCAGCCAGTCGAGCAGCCGCGAGCGCATTTCATCGGCCACCGCACGATACTCCACGTCGCCGACGAGGTTACGCAATTCCTCGGGGTCATCCTCGAGGTCGTACAACTCCTGCGCGCCGCCCGCCCTCGGGTCGTGGACATACTTCCACCGCCCCGCGCGCACCATGCACGCCGACCCCAGCTCGCTGAAGGCGGCGCCGTCACCGCACGTTGCATCTCCGCGAGCGAGAGGCATGAGGTCTTTCCCGAAGGTTCCGTCGGGTGGCTCAACGCCCGCTAGTGCGAGGATTGTGCGATAGGGGTCAATGATCTCGGCGGGCGTCGAGCATACCGCGCCCAGAGCGGGGCCGCGATAGTCGGCTGCCAGCAGCGGTATGCGCGCCGACCCCTCGTAGAACACACTCTTGTTGACGAGCCGGTGGTCGCCGAGCATTTCGCCGTGGTCGCTGGTATAGATGACGACGGTGTTGTCGAGCACGCCGGATTCCCTGAGCGCGGCAAGGATGCGGCCGCACCAGTCGTCAATGTTGCTGACCAGCCCGTAGTACTGAGCGGCCATCGGTTTGACGTCGGACTCCTCGAGCGCGGGCATGCCGCCGCGCTCCGAGCGCTCCCGCTGCCTGGCGGGCTTGCCCTGCAGCGTGTCGCTCCACGCAATCGGCAGGGGCATGTCGGCGGGGTCGTACATCTCGCCGTACTCGCCCGGCGCATCCCAGGGGTCATGTGGTCCGGGGAAGGAGACCCAGAGGAAGAACGGCTGCGGCGGGGCGGACGCGAGCCACTCGATGGCTTTGCGCCCGGTGAAGCTATCGCACTGCTCGTCGCGCGGCAGGGGAGACGGCTTCGCGAAATACACGGGCTGCCGCTTTCGCTCCCGGTAGTCATCGCGGTGCACGTCAAGCAGGCCGAGTTCCTTGAGCTGTGCCGTCCAATCGCAATCCGCGCGCATGGAACCGAACTTGCCCATGACCTGGACCAGGTGGTCGAACCCGAACTCGCGCTTGAGGAAACCGGCGGCCTTTCGCATGTCGTAACCGGCGGGCTGCGGCAGCAGGTGGTGCTTGCCGACGAATGCGGACGTATAACCGGCATGTTGCAGCGCCAGGCCTACCGACCGACGGCGCTCCTCGGGGTTTATGACGCAGGCGAGGTTGCCGATCATGCCGTGGTTGTGGTTGTATCGCCCGGTGGCGAGTGACGCGCGCGCCGGCATGCACAGCGGCGAGGTCGTGTAGGCCCGAGTGAAGCGGCAGCCCTGGGCGGCGACGGCGTCGAGCGCGGGCGTCCGCACCACCGGATGCCCCTCGCAGCTCAGCGCGTCGCCCCGGTGCTGGTCGCTCATGAGCAGGATGATGTTGGGCAGCTTCGGTTGGCGAGCGGTCGAATCGGCGGCCAATGTGTACCTCCCGTATCGCCGGTAAGGCGTTATGGATGGATGCGGGACACGACTTCCTGCCTTCGACGGGGGACGCTTCCTGTTCCTGCAATGGAGGTTGGGCCGGAGCTGCGCCGAAAAGTGATGGCGAGCAATCGTGGTTCGAAAGCCCGCGTGTGATGAGCCGCCCGCGAAACTTCCAGCTCTTGATAAAGCCCGTGTCCGCGGACTGCAACCTAGGGTGCCGGTACTGTTTCTACCGGCGCGTCGCCGGCATGTACCCGGACAGCGGCGCGCATCGCATGCCTGCCGAAGTGTTGGAACGCATGATCGGCCACTACCTCGGGGCCACGCGCTATTCGCCGGCGGTGTTCGCGTGGCAGGGCGGAGAGCCGCTGCTCGCGGGGCTGGACTTCTACGTTGACGCATTCGGCCTCATGACGCGCCATGGGCGCGGCGGCCAGGATGTCTCGAATGCGGTACAGACCAACGGCGTGTTGATTGACCGGGAATGGGCGCGGTTGTTCGCCGCGTACAGCGTGCTCGTCGGGGTCAGCCTCGATGGGCCGCGCGAGATCCACGACCACTATCGGACGGGCCCGGGCGGTGGCACCTTCGACGCGGTCATGGTGGGGATACGCCATCTGCGAGAGGCGCGGGCGGAATTCAACATACTCACCATGATCACACCGCACAGTGCGCCGCGCGGCGCGGAGATCTACCGCTTCCTGCGCGGCGAGGGGTTCAGGCATCTGCAGTTTATCCCATGTGTGGAAGCGGATCCGCGCACCGGCGAGCCGGCGGCGTACACGGTGTCACCCCTAGCGTTCGGCGACTTCATGTCAGCGGTATTCGATGCGTGGCGCACGGACGGCAGCGATGAAGTATCGGTGCGGTTGTTCGACGCCATGATGGAGCGCGAGGTGCGGGGCCGCAGCAGCCTGTGCGAGTTGGACGGCCCGTGCAGCGGATACGTCGTCGTCGAGCACAATGGCGACGTCTATCCCTGCGACTTCTTCGTCCGGCCGGAGTGGCGCATGGGTAACCTGATGCGCGATGACTTCGACGCGCTGTTCGCGAGCGCGCAGTGGCGGGATTTCGGCGCGCAGCGGGAGGCGAACGCCGGGGCATGCGTTGGATGCGAGTGGCTCGACCTGTGCCGGGGCGGCTGCAACAAGGATCGGCTGTTGGCCGGCGGAGTGGAGCATAGAACGTACCTGTGCGAGGGATACCGGCGGTTCTTCGCCCACGCGGGCGAGGAACTGCGCCGGCTGGCACGCGAACGCTGTCCGACCTGACTTCGGCCCTCCCGACGGCTCTCTGCTGCTGCGACGTGCAAGTCGTGCGCACGGCGGCAACGGCTGTTTGGCGTTGTGCGGGAAGGTCAACTCTGCTACAATAGCTGGCGTTGTTGAACGGCCGACCTGGCGCCAGGCGGCCCGGCGTCAATAATGAGAGTAACCGTCGCAGTCATCTTTGCAGCACTCGTCGTCGCAGTGGTTGGTGCGCCTATCGCCCGCGCGGACACGTTCGTCGCCGGCGGGTACTCCTTTCCCAGCCCCGCTCCGTTTCAAGTCATAACGGACAAAGACGAGATCTGCGCGCCCGCAGCCAGCGCCCTGCGGCGGCTGGGGGTGCAAGTATCCAGCAGTGACAAGCGCATCGAGTTGCGCGCGCCCAACGGCTCGTCAGTGCTCGCCACCTTCGGCAGCGACCGTGCGATGGTGGGCCAGGTGGAGCGCGTTTTGCCGGTCGCGCCATCCCTCCGCGGGGACAACGCCTTTCTGCCGGTGCGCGCTGTCGCGTGGCATCTCGGCATCGCGTATCGGTGGGATGAAGCGTCGCGCACCATCTTCCTGCACCCGCGCGTCACCGATATCACTTTCGCCCGCCTGCCCGACAAAGTGCGGGTCAGGATCAGCGGTACCGGCCAGTTATCATATTCGGTCGGCATGCTCCGCCAGCCGGCGCGCCTGTACGTGGACATCTCCAACGCCGACCTGTTCGCCGCCGAGCAGCAGATTGCGGTCAGCGAAGGCGATCTGATTGGCGTGCGCGCGAGCCAGCACTCGCTCAACCCGGACCTGGTGCGCGTGGTGCTGGATGTCAAGCGCGAGGATGTGCAGTACATTGACAGCGCGGCCGACGGAGGGCGCTCGATCATCTTGGACCTTCCGGCGCCGCTGATCCCGCCGAGCGGGGCGGGGGGCGTGATCCTGGTGCGCTCGGTGCGGCTGGAGCGCCGCTACGATTCGGTGTGCGCGCTGGTGGTCGAGGCGGACGGAGCCCCGGTGGCGAGCCTGAGCACGCGGCGCAATCCGCCGCAGGTAATCGTCGAGCTGTCAAACGTGCGCCTCTCCGCCGAGGAAGTCGAGGGCACGCACTCCGCGGTCGAATCCGCGACGGCGGAGCAGACCGGCGAGAGCGAGGCGCGGGTAGTGCTCAATCTCAAGGAGCCGCTACCGGCGGCGCTGGTGCGACGGCCGACGGGCGTGTGCGTGCTGACGGGCAAGGTGCCGCTGACTGACGTGACGGTGGTTCTGGACGCCGGGCACGGCGGGCGCCAACCCGGTGCGATCGGTCCCAGCGGACTGGAGGAGAAGGCGGTCAATCTGGCCGTCGCGCTGGCGGCGGAGAAAGCTCTCAAGGAACTCGGCGCGCAGGTCATTCTGACGCGCAGGGATGATTCCAGCCTGGTGCCGGTGGCATCCCGCGAAGACCTGCGTCGGGAACTCGCGATGCGCGCCGAGGTCGCCAATACCCGCCGGGCTGATGTCTTCGTCTCGCTTCACTGCAACGCATGTCCCAAGGGCGTCCGGCGCGTCGGCACGGAGACGTATTATTGCACGGCGCGCAGTCTCGGGTTGGCGAAGGTGATGCAGCAGGAACTGGTGCGGGAACTCAAGCTCAACGACGGCGGCACGCGCTCGGCGAACTTCGTGGTCATTCGGGAGGCCAAGATGCCCGCGGTGCTGCTGGAGATGGCGTACCTCAATGACCGCCACGAGGAGGCCCTGCTGGGCAGCCCGGCGTTCCGCGAGCGTGCGGCAAGAGCCGTTGCCAGCGGCCTGCGGCGCTTTGCCGATGAGGGCGGACTGCTCGAATACTACGCCGAGCTGGAGTCGGCCAAATGGGCGCAGGCCTTCGTCGAGCGAGACCGGTCAGAGCCGGGAGAAGTGGCAAGCGAGATCAGTGAGGACAAGCCCGGCGTCGGCGGGGCGGCGAACGATCTCCAGCCCGAGGGCGATGACGCCGTGACGCCCGCGGGCCCTGCGGGCTTGCCGCTGCAGAAAGCACCGCGATGATCGGAGTTTTCGATTCCGGCCTCGGCGGACTCACCGTCGTGCGGCGCATCTTCGAGGTCCTGCCCGATTACCGCGTCACGTATTTCGGTGACACGGCGCGGGTGCCATACGGCGGCAAGTCGGCGGAGACCGTCACTCGCTACGCTCTCGAGGACGCCGATCTCCTGCTCGGGCAGGGCGCGAAGCTGATCGTGGTCGCGTGCAACACGGCGTCGGCGGTCGCGCTCGATGCCCTGCGGGAGCGGTTCGAGGCCCCGGTCGTCGGTGTCATCGAGCCGGCGGTGCGCGCGGCGGTCGCGGCGAGCGAGAGCGGACGCATCGGCGTCATCGGTACGCGAGCCACCATCGCCAGCGGCATCTACGAGCGCATGGTCACGGAAATGCGTTCGGACGCCGTCGTCATCGCCGAGCCGGCGCCTCTGCTCGTGCCGCTGGTGGAGGAAGACTGGCTTGATCAGCTCGAGACGCCGTCCATCCTTCGCACATACCTCACCCCACTGCTCGAGCGGCGGGTGGACACGATCATCCTCGCCTGCACTCACTACCCCATCTTGCGCGACATGATCGCGCGCCTGGTCGGTGATGGCGTGACGCTGGTTGATCCCGCCCAGGAGACGGCGGCGGAGACCGCGGCGTTGATCGCCCGCGACGAGGCGCTGCGCGAGTTGCTCGAGCGCTCGCAGGATCACCTGTTTCTCGTCTCCGACATCACCCCCCACTTCGCGGCGGTCAGTGAGAGGTTCCTCGGGCGCAGCATCGAAGGGCATATCCGCAAGATCGAGCTGCCGTAGCGACGACCCTGCAACCGCGGAGAGAACAGAGCGGACGCCGCAGAGCGAGGGCGGGGCTCATCCCCGCTCGGCGCGCTTCTAGGGCAGGAGCTTCAGTCGCCTCCGGAGACTCGCCTCCTGCCCTGGCGGCCGTGAGACGGCGTGTTGTCACCGCGGGTCGGCGTGCGAGCCGTATGCGATGAGTGCAGCGCGCTGACGACGTTTGCCCCAATGGGAAGAAGGAGTCGCTGATGCCACGAGTTGACGGGCGCGCGGCCAATGCGCTGCGCCCGGTAAGTATAACGCGCGAGTATCTGAAGTACGCTGAGGGCTCGTGTCTCATCGAGATGGGCGACACGAAGGTCGTGTGCGCAGCGAGCGTGGACGAAGGGGTGCCGCCGTTTCTCAAGGGCTCGAGTTCGGGCTGGGTGACGGGCGAGTACGGCATGCTGCCGCGCGCGGGCAGCGAGCGTTCGCCGCGGGAGGCGGCCCGGGGCCGCCAGGTTGGGCGGACGTATGAGATACAGCGGCTGATCGGCCGTTCGCTGCGGGCCGTGACCGAGTTGCGGTCGCTCGGCGAGCGCACGATCATCGTGGACTGCGACGTCATTCAGGCCGACGGCGGCACGCGGACGGCGTCGATCACCGGCGCGTACGTCGCGCTCGTGGACGCCCTGCGCAGTCTTCAGCAGCGCAAGGTCGTGCGCAACCTGCCGCTGATTGACGCGGTAGCGGCGGTGAGCGTCGGCATCGTCCAGGGCGAGATGCTCCTCGACCTGAATTACGATGAGGACTCGAGGGCCTCGGTGGACATGAACGTCGTCGCGACCGGGGCGCTGCGGCTGGTTGAAGTGCAGGGAACAGCCGAGGGCACGCCGTTCACGCGTGAGCAGATGGATCAGCTGCTCGACCTCGCGCAAGCGGGGATCAAGCAACTTCTCGACGCGCAGAAGGCGGTGTTGGGGTAGAAGCGACGGTGCGCCATCGCTCGTAACGCACGGCTCGGGCGTGTCGGGGCGGTCTCTTGCAGGCCATTGCATGATTGCTTCGACGGGACCGAGATTCTTCGCTTCGCGCCTCGCGTACGCTCGGCGCTGTGCTCTGAATGACGTTCTGCGGGTTGGCGCAACGCGAGGCAGTGAATTACGCAGCAGTGTTCAGGGGGCCGTCCCTACGGTTGCTTTCCGGCCATGCCTCAGATCGGCCCGATAGTCCTGGCAACGCGCAACGCGCACAAGCTGCGGGAGGTGCGACAGATCCTTGCAGCGGGCGGGTGGAGTGTTGATCTACGCGGGCTCGATGAATTTCCCGACGCACCCGACACCCCCGAGACCGGCACCACGTTCGCCGAGAACGCTGTTGCGAAGGCCCAAGCGGCAGCGTTCGCGACCGGGTTGATCGCGTTGGCCGATGACTCCGGCCTGGAGGTAGATGCGCTGGGCGGGCGACCGGGGATTGAATCCAATCGTTTTGCCGGGCCGGACGCGGATGACGCCGCGCGAATCGCGAAACTGCTGGGGCTGATGCAGGACGTGCCTGACGCGCAACGGGCGGCGCGATTCCGGTGCGCGGCAGCCGTTGCGACCCCGGGGGGAGAGGTGACGGTGGTCGAGGGTGTGTGCGAGGGCGCGATTAGTGATTCGCCGCGAGGCGATAGCGGCTTCGGCTACGATCCCGTGTTCGTACCGCTCGGCCACAACCGCACGTTTGCGGAGATGAGCGCGGAGGAGAAGAACCGGCTCAGCCACCGCGGGCGGGCGTTCCGCGCCGCGGCGACAATGCTCACGCAAATGGCGCAAGGCACCGGCGATCCCGCGCAGGCTGCATCGCCGTGACAGCCTCCTGACAACCCGTGCCGGGACTACGATGACAACCGTCGCTGAGCAGCACGAGGCAGAGATGTGAGTATATCGCGCCGAGACTTCCTGAGGTACTGCGGGGTATCCGCGGCTGCACTCGCAGCACACATGCCGACTTCGGCCGACGCAGGACCGGATCCGATCGGAGGGCAAACCATGACGGGAAGAGACCTGAGAGCGCTCCTGAAGAAAGAGGCGGCGCGCAAGCTGGCATGGGAGATGGACTGGGAGAAGACGTGCGACCAGTTCCTCGCGGGTGACCCGGAGGCCGAGGTCAAAGGCGTCGGCGTCGCCTGGCACAGCACGTCGGATGTCCTCAGGCAAGCCGCCGCGCGCGGGGCCAACATGCTCGTGACGCACGAGCCCCTCTATGCCTCCGCGGCTGATCCCTCAAAGGGCTTGAACGAAGACCATCCCTGGGTTGCCAAGCACCGGTGGCTGGCGGAGACGGGCATGGTCGTGTACCGCTGCCACGACTTCTGGGACGACTATCCCGAGATCGGCATTCATGGGGCATGGGCCAAGTGGCTCGGCTTCGAAGGCACGCCGGTCGCGGCCCAGCGCTTCTACGAGGTGCACGAGACGGGTGGCCTCAAGTTGAAGGCGCTGGCCTCGCGCGTCCTGGAGAAGACCAAAGAGTTGGGACAGACCACGCTGGGGATGATCGGCGACCCTGACCGCGCGACGCACCGCGTGGCGCTGGGCACGGGCGCAATCACCAACTACACCGTGATGGCCGGGATGGGCGCCGATGTGCTGCTGCTGACCGACGACGGGACTCGTCTCTGGGAATCGGCGCAGTGGGCGGAGGACGCCGGTGTGAGCGTGCTTGTGGTGAATCACGCCACGGCGGAGGAACCTGGAATGCGGACTCTGGCGGGGTACCTGGGCGGCCTCGTCAAGCCGGTGCCCGTCTTCCACCTGCCCGTCGGCTGTCTCTACCAGGGCATCTGCTCGTAGGCCAGGCCGCGGGGGCTGCCGGTGCAGACTGCCTCGCCGCGGTGCCTGGCGAGCCCCGGCTCAGTGCCGCAGGTTCTTGCGTCGTTACCCTTGCCCCAACGCCACGGGGCACAGCCGGGCGATTTCGGCAGCATCGGCGAGGCCGATGTTGGCGCACACTGCAATGTCGAACGCGCCGCCCAGGCCGAGCCGGATGTCGCCTGCCTCGCGATCATCCTGCGCGTACGCGGCAATGAGGCCAAATCCGCTCTCGGCCAGCAGACCCGTGAACTCCGCGCTTTTGTAATGCCGGACGTGGTGCGCGTGGTTGCTCGGGTCGAAAGGCAGTACGTCTTCATTCGGAGTCGAAACCATGAGCGTGCCGCCCGGGACGAGCAACTGCCCGAGTTTCGCCAGAAAGGCGCGGTCCTCCGCGACGTGTTCGAGTGCCTCGAAACTGACGATAACGTCGAAGCGCTGTCCGCCGAGGTCGAGCTTCAGCAGATCCGCGCACATCAGAGTGACCCCGGGATGAGGGTAATGCCGCAGCCCGTACGCTACGGCATCGAGCGAGATGTCCACCCCGACGACGTGGGTCGGTTGCGCCATCTCCGCCATCATCCACGAGCCGTAGCCTATCCCGCAGGCGGCGTCGAGCACCCACGCACCCTCGGATATGAAGCTTGCCGCAAGCCGGTAGCGCTCGCGGTGGTCGCGCCGGATCCCGTCAAGGGTCGGGCTGACCTCGCGCTCATCCTCGATAGCCATGATTCCTCTCCGAACAGGCCTCGTCCGGGAGAGTCCGCAGGCAGTACCGGTGCTACGGGAATACCCGAGACTCTATACTAGGGTCTTCGGAACCGGCGGGGAATAACTTGAGGGGTGGATGCGCTGCGCGGCGCCGTCTCGGAAGCTGTGCCGCGCCGGATGCGCGACCACTTCCTGTGGCAAATCGAGCATGTTCTTCCTCCTGCCATATGCGACGGAGAGGCCCCGGCGGCGTACGCCGTTCGCGACGTACGGGCTGCTCGTCGCCAACTGCGTCGTGTTCCTGTTCTACCAGTTGCCGTACTGGGCGGACGGGCACCACGGGGCGGGGCCGTTCGGGTTCGTGCCTTCCGCCCCGGAGACGCGGGCGTTGGTGGTCTCGATGTTCTCGCACGGCGGGCTGGGGCACCTGTTCTGGAACATGTTGTTCCTGTGGCTGTTCGGCTCGATCGTCGAGGACGTGTTGGGGCCGGTGATGTTCCTCGGCTTCTACTTGGGCGGGCAGATGGGCGCGACGCTGCTGGACGTGAGCATCGCCAAGGCGTTCGCCCCGGCTTCGCTTATCGTCCCGCGCGTGGGGGCGTCGGGGGCAATCGCCGGCATCCTCGGTCTCTCGGCGGTGTGTTTCTCCGGCGTACGCATCAAGGTCGCGTACTTCTTCGGCATCATTTTTCTGTGGCGCGTCGGCGTGTGGCGTATTCCGGCATGGTTCTTCCTGGGGCTGTGGATTGCGGTGCAGTTCGTGGGCGGGTTCTTCTCGACGTCGTTGAGCGCGGCCACCGGCCAGGCGGTCGGGGGGGTCGCGTACTGGGCGCACATCGGCGGGGTCGCGGCGGGCATGGTCGGCGCCGTCTTGCTCGCACTGCCCGGCAAGATCCGCAGGCACGACCTGCTGCAGCGCACGCCGGTCGGTGAAGACGGCGGCTCGCGGCGCTACGCCGACCTGCACGATCTGGTTCGCCGCGCGCCCGAGGATGCCGAGGCGTGGCTCGCCCTCGCCCACAGCAAGGAATCGTACGGCGCGACCACGGAAGCCGCCGAGGCCTATGCGCGGGCGGCCACGCTGTTCCTGGAACACCGCGAGCCGGAGCGGGCAGCCCGCGCTTACAAAGCCGTGCTTGCCTACGATCCAACGTTCGTGTTGTCCGCCCCGGCGCAGTTCGATATCGCCCTCGGGTTCGCGCGCAGCGGGGATTACAGGGACGCACTCACGGCGCTCGACAAGCTGCTGCAAGCCTACCCGTCGAGCCAGGAGGCGGAGGTCGCGTTCCTGCGCGCGGGGGAATTGGCCGAGCGCATCGGCGAGCCAGATGCGGCGCTCGAGTACTTTCAGGAACTGACCAGACGGTATCCGCACAGCGTGTGGGCGGACCACGCGCGGCACCGGATTCGCGCCCTGCGGGGGTGACTCACGCCGCTGATGCCCGGCAGTACCGGCGGATCGGCGTCGCGCCACGCGGCCTGACGGCGTCTCTCCGAACGGTGCTCACAGCAACGGGTGCTCGTGCATCGCCCGCAGGCGGCGCCAGCGGCGTTCGACCTCGGCCTCGAACCTCTCCAGCGTCTCCTTGTGCTCGGGCTGCACGAGGTGGCGGGTCTTGCCCATCATGCCGAGCCATTCGGAAGCCGGGATGCGCTTGTCGTCCGCTTCGGGATCATAGTTGATCTTCGTACTGCCTCGCTCGATCTCATAGACCGGGAAGAAGCAGCAGTCCACCGCCGCGTGAATGACCTTAGTGCCCAACCGCTCCGGGTAGCGCCAACTCAACGGGCACGCGCTGAGGAACTTGCCGTACACGAAGCCCTCGTTCCTCGCGTACCATTGCGCCTTTGCGCCCTTCTCGGTCAGATCGCGGCCGAGGCCTTCGACGCTGGTAAAGACATACGGCACGTGGCAGCCCGCCATGATCTGCGCGGTGTCCTTGTGCTGGAACCCCTTGCCGACCTCGTATGGGCCGACGCGGCTGGTGGATGTGGCATGGCCGAGGGGCGTCGCGTAGCTCAACTGGTTGCCGGTGTTCATATATCCCTCGTTGTCGTACTCCAAGATGATGAGCGGGTGGCCGCGCAGGGCAGTGCCGATGGTCGGCCCCATGCCGATGTCCATGCCGCCGTCGCCGCTGACCATGACAAATGTGATATCGAGGTCTTCCGGCAGTTCGCCTCGGCGCTTGCGTTCGCGGAACATCTCGACGACGCCGGACAGCGTCGCGGCGCCGTTCTGGAACAGGTTGTGGATGTAGGTCACGCGGTGGGCGCTGAACGGGTAGCCGGTGGTGACGACCATCGCGCAGCCGGTCTGGAAGAGCACGACGATATGACCGGTGATGCCCTTGAAGAACTGGTTGAGGCTGGGGAAGATGCCGCAGCCGGGGCAGGCGCCGTGGCCGGGGGCGATGCGCTTGGGCATTTCGGTGAGCTGGCGCCAGGTGCCGACGGAGGACTTAACCTCTCCGCTCTCCTCATCGCGGCGCACCTTGATGTTGGGCAGCTTCGTGCCCTCGATGTCAATCGGCCCGCGCTGGCGCATCTCGTAGCCGGCTTTGCCGGGCGTCGCGCCGTGGTAGTCGAAGGCCCTTCCGAGACCCCCGGATTGCGCGGCCTCCAGCGCCTCGCGCAGCATGTGCTCGGCGTCGTCCATGTAGAAGTCCTTGCCGCCCATGCCGTACACGCGCGCGAGACACGTGGCCCGGTTGCCGGGATCGTCCTTCAGCGCCGCCTTCACCTCAAGCGCCAGGTTGCCGCCGCCGGCGCCGAACGAGTCCGCGCGGTCCGCAATGAGCACCGACTTCACGCCGCGCAGAGCGTCGCGGATCTCCTGCCCCGGGAACGGGCGGAACACGTTCAGGCTGACCACGCCGACCTTCGTGCCCGCCTCGCGGAGTCTGTCCGCCGCGTCCTTTGCGGTCTCCGCGGCGGAGTTGAGGATGACGAGCACTGCTTCGGCGTCGTCGGCGCGGTACACATCAACGACGGGGTAATGCCTGCCGCTCAGGTCACCGTATTCCGCGAACACACCTGGCAGCGCCGCCCGCGCCGCTTCCATCGCCAGGTGGAGCTGATACTTGTTGTTGATCAGGTCGGGATCGTTCATGTACGGCCCGATGGTCACCGGGCGCTCGGGGTCAAGGGCGGTGATCGGAGTCTGCGGCTCGCCAAGCCAGTCGCGCACGACCTGCGGATTCTCGAAGTGCCGGACGCGGCGCTTCTGGTGGCTGGTGAAGAAGCCGTCGTAGGCGACCATTACCGGCAAGCGCACGTCGGGCAGTTCGCCGAGCTTGGCGGCGATGATGTTCATGTCATACACCGCCTGCGGCTCGCGGGCGAGCAGCATGATCCAGCCGGCGTTGATGGCCATCATGATATCGGAGTGATCGCCCAGGATGTCGAGCGGCCCGCTCACCGCACGCGTGACGATGTTGAGCACCATGGGGTAGCGCGTGCCCGACTGCACGGGCAACTGCTCCATGGAGTAGATGAGGCCTTGCGACGATGTCACATTGAGCACGCGACCACCGCCGACCGCCGCGCCGTAGCATATGCCGGCAGCGCCGTGCTCGCCGTCGGCCGGGATCATCTTGATCTGGTGCTCGCCGTTGGCGAACATCTCATCGAGGTACTCGGCGACCTCGGTCGAGGGCGTGATGGGGTAATAGCCCATGACGTGGAAGTTGATGTGCTTGGCCGCAAGCGCCGCCATCTCGTTGCCGGTGCACAGGTCAATGATCTGGGACGCGGTTTCGGCGGCATCGCGTTTGCGGTCGGTTGTGACGGACATCGTTCTCGCTCCTTGTCCGGTTCCCCGCTTCAGGGGACAGTCACCTATTTCGTTGACAGGGCGCCCAGCTGTCCGGGCGAATCACCTTTCTCGCAACGTGTCTGCGGCGAGAGTAGCCGCAGGATCGCGAAATGGGTGACAGTCCCTGCCGCTATCCAATCCGGCGGTACGCCGTGTCCTCGTCCGGTTCGGTGGGGATGCCGACTTTCTCGCGCACGACCGAAGCGAGGTGCTCGGGCGGGCCGACGAGCTCCACCTCGCTGGTACACACGAGTTCGGGCAGGTCATCCATTTGCGTCAGCGCCTCGACCGGGCAGATCTCGACGCAGCGCATGCACCCCTTGCAGTAGCGATAGTCCGGCCCCTTCATGACCATCGCGGGCTTGCCGCGTTTATCCTCGCCCTTGTGGAAGATGAACACGTTGTCGGGGCACGTCATCTCGCACCGGCCGCAGTCGATGCAGCGGTCGCGGTGGTACTGCGGGATGTATCCCTGGCGCGATGAACCGAGGTTCCGACGCACCGTATTGCCGCCGTTGGTGACGGCGCCGCCGATCGGCGCATTTTCGTAGCCGAGGTCGGGCGTGTATCGCTCGCGCGATGCCGGCTCGAAACCGCCGGTATCCTCGAACTCAACCAGCACCAGCTCGTCGTGGCCGCGGTCGAAGGTGCGAATGTTCGGCTCGACCATGGCCGGGTAGCGTGCCTGAAAGGTCTCGGCGATGGTGTCGCGCACGGCTTGGGGGTCTATGAAACCCGATGCCTTGGTGACCGCGCCGAGCATCGCCGTGTTGACGCGCGTCTTCTCTTCATTGGCGATGCGCAGCGCGTCCACCACGCCCATGTGGAGCACCGGCGCCTTGAGGAGCTGCCGCATCAGGACGGGATCGCGCGCGGTGTTGGCGATGATGACGGTGTCTTCTTTCACCCCGCGCAGGAGGCCGGGCAGCGCGAAGAGCCCGTCGTGGAACAGCGCCAGCAGGTGCGGCTCCTCGACCGGGCTGTTGGTGCGCAGCTCGCAGTCGGGCGCGCATACGCGAACGTACGCCTTGACCGGCGAGCCCTTCTTCTCGGCCCCGTACGAGGAGAAATTCGCGCCGTTGAACCCCTGACGCAGGACGAGCGCCTCCGCCAGCATCTGCCCCGCCAGGTTGGCGCCGAGCGCCCCGATGGACTCGAAGCGCATCTCGAAATAGCCGAATTCATTGGTGCGCGGAAGGCTTGCCGTTGAATCGCTCATGACTTCACTCCTTCGGCGCGGCGCTCACGCCCCGCAGGGATCTGTCGCGTTACGCCCGCCATCGGCAGAGCCGAGAATCCGTTGGCATGGGGCGCGTGAGTGCGAGCACCGCGTCTCTATCGAGTCCGGTAGCACCCGAACTGCGTCTCCCACGACCGCTTGTCTTCCGGGTCAGCGCCGGCTTCTCCTACGCGGCGATGGCGGGCAAAGACCACATCGGACGGTCAAGCCCTTCCGCGCCGAAAGGTGGGCGCGCTGAGCAGTGCGAAGATAGGATATGATCGGTGTAAACCTCGGCGGGTGCGAGTCGCTGCATCCTGCCGGGGGCATTATAGTAAACGAAGGCATTGAGGAGGAGGACATGAAGCGAGGTGTGCTGATCGCAGTTGTGGCGGTCGCAGTGCTGTGCACGGCAGCGCAGATCGCCCTCGCGGAGACGTGGGCGGAGAAGCTCGGCTGGAAGCCGGGCGACAGAGTGCTCATGATCCACGCCGACGACGTAGGGATGTGCCGCGAGACGGTGCTCGGCGCGACCGATGCGTACGAGAATGGCGTGGTCAGTTCCATGAGCATCATGATGCCGTGCTCGTGGGTGGGGCTGATCGCGGATTATCTGAAAGAGCACCCGGACACCGATGCGGGCCTGCATTTGCAGATGAACTCGGAATGGGACCACTACCGGTTCGGGCCGGTTGCGGGCAAGTCGGCGGTGCCGAGTCTAGTGGACGAGTGGGGCTGTCTGTGGGACAACGTGGATCAGGTGCGCAAGACCGCGACCACCGAGGACGTGGAGACGGAGATCCGTGCCCAGATCGCGCGCGCCCGGGCCTTTGGTATCGAGCCGACGCACATTGACACGCACATGGGCGCGCTCTTCTGCCGCCCCGACATTGCGATGGCATACATCAAGGTCGGCATTGAAGAGGGCCTGCCGGTGATGGCGATCGACCTGTCGAAGGAGCGCCTCGAGGAAGAGGCGCCGGGCATGGCCGACGCGTTCAAGCAGTTGATCCGGACCGTCTGGGACTCCGGTCTGCCGGTGATCGACAGCCTCGTTCCCGCGGAGTACGGCATGGCGCCTGAGAAGAAGAAGGACGATTACATCAGGCTGCTGCGCGAGCTGCCGCCGGGTGTGAACGAGATGATCGTCCACTGCGCCAAGGACAGCGCGAACTTCCGCGCCATCACCGACGCCGCCCCGCGGTGGATCGCGGACGGCGAGGTGATGCTCGATTCGGACCTCAAGAAGGTCATCGAGGAAGAGGGCATCATCCTGACGAGTTGGCGCGAGCTGAAGGCGCGGCGCGCGGCGCTGGGCGAGGCGGAGAAGTAGCCGCGAGCGGCGGCGAGCGGTAGGCTGAGGGCATCCTGTCCGGTCGGGGATTCGTGCTTTCTGCCGCCGGTCGCTCGCCGCGTTATCGCAGGCACGGCCGTGATGGCCTACTTCACAGTCGCACTCGTCGCGCTGGCCGCGCTGTCACTCGCGGCGGGGGCGGCGTCGAGCCAGACGTGGGCACAGAAGCTCGGGTGGGGGGCGAATGACCGCGTGCTCATCGTCCACGCGGACGACGTCGGCATGTGTCATTCAACCAACCTTGGCGCGACGGCTGCCTACGAATGCGGCATCGTCAGCTCGATGAGCGTCATGATGCCGTGCCCGCACGTCGGCGAGATCGCCGACTACCTCAGGGAGCATCCCGAGACCGACGCGGGGCTGCACCTCACCCTAACCTCGGAATGGCCGCGCTACCGCTGGGGGCCGGTGGCGGGCGCCGCCAACGTGCCCGGACTCACGGACGAGCGCGGCCGTTTGTGGCAGGACGGCGACCTCGTGCTGAGACACGCGCCCCCGGATGAGGTCGAGATCGAGATCCGCGCGCAACTCGATCGCGCGCTCGAGTGCGGGATCAGCCCGACGCACATGGACTCGCACATGGCCGTTCTCTTTCTGTCGCGGGAGTACTTCACGCGCTATGTCAAGGTCGCCGCCGAGCACGGCCTCCCCATCCTGGCCGTTGACATGGCGCCGGAGCGTTACCCCGATCACGCACCGTACCCGGCGCAGCACCTGAAGGCCGTCATGCGGACGGTGTGGAACGCGGGGCTGCCCGTCATTGATGATGTCAGAGCCGAAACGTACGGCTGGCCGGTCGAGGAGAGACGCGCCGAGTACATCAAGCTGCTGCGCGGCCTTGCGCCGGGGATCACGGAGGTCATCGTTCACTGCGCCGCCGACACGACTGAAATGCGCACCATCTCGGATGACGCGTCACGGTGGATCGCCGACGGACGGATCATGCTCGATCCGGGGCTGCGAAACATCATCGAGGACGAGGGGATCATCCTCACGACGTGGCGCGAACTGAAGGTCCGGCGCGACGCCGCAGCCAGCTAGAGATACGACGTTCTGCGATCACGCCCGCGGCCCGGGCGTGCCGGTGCCGCGACCGCCGTCCCGGCTCATCCGATGAGCGAGCGGATGCGGTCGTCGAGCTTCTGCTGATCGGCGGTGAATGACAGCAGCCCGCTGCGGGTCATGAGGTCGTCGAGCGCGACCCGGCCTCGCCAGCGGCTGAGTTCGGGGATCTTCCCCTTGGCCGCGACCGCCGCCTCTTCGTCGCGCGTGAAGCGGTGGAAGAGCCGCGCGCCATGGTCATCCGAAGCGCGGACGAGGTCCTCGGGCGTCAGCTTGAGCAGATTCGCTCGCAGCAAGTCATCGGCGGTGGCGCGCGTCGCCTCGTCCACTTCCCACAGCACGTCGAGCCCGATGTCCTCCGCGTTCACGCCGTCATTCAGCAGGATCTCCGGATCGCGTTCGAGCTGCGAGCGGATGCCTTCCGGCGAAGCGCCGCCGGCGAGGAACTCCTCGGCCACCTTCGGCGGCACGGTCTGAACATCCACTCCCGCAAGATCAGCCATTTGCGATGGCGCGCGCATACTCGCCGCGATCTGGCGAGTTGCAGCGGCAGGGCGAGCGTCCCGAGCCTGCCGTACGGCTCGCGCGGAGGCGAGCGTTACCTTCTCGCCGATATCGCGGCCGTCGCCCAATCCGTTGTCGCCGACCACCGCGTTGAGGCGGCCCAGAAACACGTTGACGAACCGCGGCCGCGCCAGCAGCGCGGCCAGGTAGTTCTGCCGCGCCGAGAAGCCCAGCGTGAAGTTGACCGCCACCCCTTCGCTTTCCAGCCGCGCGGCGGCACAGTAGCCCGCAGGGGTCAGCGGGACCTTGATGAGGAAGTAATCAGGGCAGACGGAATGATACCGCCGCCCGAACAGCACGCTCTCGTCAACCTGGTGCGCGAGCGAGGGATGGAGTTCCACGCTGACGCGCACCCCGAACGTCGCGATCAGCGCCAACGCGACCCTGCAGTTGGCGATGAAGCCGACTTCCATGACCAGCTCGTGGCGCTCCACCGAACCCTCCGCGCTCCGCAAGCGCTCCGCGGCGGCACGGATCACGTCGTCGAGGGCTCCGGTCTGGATCACCTGGTTGACCAGCGTATTATTCGTCGTCAAACCCGAGAACTCGGACCGCCACAAGCGCCGCGCCGCATCGAGGTCACCGGTATCGAGCCACAGCTCCGTGCCGGCGGCGATGATTGCGGCGAGCCGGGCGTCCGACTGCGCTTCGACAGCGCCCGGACCACCCCAGTCCTGCAATGCGATTTCGTGTGACAATGTCGCGATCTTCGGCGTCATGCATTCCTCCACCTACGGGCGTTCTCGTGTTGCTGCAACCCTCTGGGCGTGATGCAAGTGGGCCATATCGGTGCGCCGCAGGCGAATGACGCCAGAGACGCACCGGTTCCGGAGCGCTACGCGGCGCGGCCACAGCTAGTCGTCCTCGAGGATCCGGCTCCGAGAGAGTCTCGGCGACTTCTGCAGTAACCGAGACTTGCCAGATGTCGTGCTCATGTTTTGCATGAGCGATCATACGGGAATTCGCACTGCGGGTCGGCGTGTCCTCTCGGTCGGTCTCGCCGCGGCCTTTAGACGCGCGACTCGCCGCTGATGTGCCGCAGTGCCCGCCGCTCCCGCCAGGCGCACGTGCAGCGCAGGAGGGCGCGTGTGCGCGCAGGCAGAATAGGGTATGCAGCACAGGTGGGGGTGATACATGAGCAGGGAGATCAGAGCGTGACCGATGACGTGCAGGCCACCCGCGATCAAGGGATTGAGGCTTTTCGGCAGGGGCGGGTAGATGACGCAATACGGCTCCTCAGTCAGGCCGTGTCGGACGACCCGCGAGATCACCGGGCCTACGCGGTGTTGGGCGCGGCGCACGTTCAGCGCAAGGAATACGAACAAGCCATCGCGGCGTTCGAGAACGCCCGCACCATACGGCCCGACGCGGCCCACATCCACTACAATCTGGGGCTGGCCTATCAGCGGGCGGGGAGGGCGGACGACGCCGTACCGGCATTCCAGGCGGCGCTCGAAGTTGACCCCACGTACGAGAAGGCGAAAGACGCTCTGAACCGGGCGCAGGCCGCTGCCCGGCCCCCCGGGCAGCCGTCCGGGCCGCCCCTGGCTCCGCCGGCGCCCGACGAGGCTTCGCCGGGCCCTGCGAGAATGCCCACCGTTCCACCCGCCGCGGAGGCTGCCCCGAGTCCGCCAGCGGCGGGGCAGGATGACTCGCCGACGGAGGAGAAGACGCCGTCCGCGCCGGAGCCGGAGCCGCCGACTCCCGCCGACGCCCGGCCCGGCCCTCCCAAGATGCCGAGCGTGCCGCCCGCGGCACCTGCTGCATCCGGGCCGCCGAAAGCACCGTGGGATACCGACAGCTCCACCGGCCCGGCCAAACCGGCAGACGACACGTTCCAATTGCGTCGTCTCGGCGGCGGTCAGGAACCTGCGAAGCCAGCACCAGGCCAGAAGCAGGCGTCCGGGGAGGCCGCGTCCGGCGGGCCGCCGCGCGCGCCGTGGGAGATGGAGGGGAACCAGGTACAGCGCCTCCAGCGCCCTGTTGATCGCCGGCCAAAGGAGGCGCCGCCGCCGCGCCGTCCGGAGGCGACACAGACACGCCGGCCCGGCTATGTCCCGCCGCGCACCAAGAAACCGACGCAGAGCCAATACGCGGCCGCGGGCGCGCTCGGCGGCGCGATCTACGGCGCGATCTTCATGGTCGTGCTCGTGGTGGTTGACCGCATCCTGGGCTCTCAATGGGGCGTCCTGGCCAAGGCGGGCAAGCCCGGATTGATTCCGCTCATCATCGGCGCCGCAATCACCGGCGCGTTGTTCGGCGCGATCATCGGCGTTCCGACGGCGGTCAGCGCAAACACGGCGCCGGGCATCTACACCGGCGTCGGCCTGTGGGTGTTCGTCGCCATCATCATCCATCTGCGCGCGGGCACCACCGGACTTCCGCTGCTCCTGGGCCTGGGGGTGGGCGCGGTGTACGGCCTGCTCATGGGTTGGATCGTCGCCAGCCAGACCAATTCGTCCATCAAGCGCGAGTAGCGCGCCGGGTCGCCACCACGGCGACCGCCGGAGGAGGAAGGCTCATGTCTAATATGGCGCGCCTAGCGCTGCTGTGCGTTGTCATCGGCCTCATGCTGCCCGCCGACGCGCTTGCGGAGGCGCGGACGTATGTCTGCCACCGCGCCCGCGGCGGGATTGCGATAGATGGTAGGCTCGACGATGCCGGGTGGCGCGGGATACCGTGGACCGCCGGCTTCCGCCGCTTTCGCGCGCCGGAAGAGACGACCCCCCAGCGCACGTTCGTCAAAGCCGCATGGGATGATCACGCCCTGTATGTCGCTTTGCGCGTGTATGACACCGACCCCTGGGCGACGAAGACGACCCGCGACGACAGCCTGTGGGAAGAGGAAGTCGTCGAGGTTTACATTGACGAGAATGGCGACCGGCTGAACTACCGCGAGTTCGAGATCAATCCGCTCGGCACCGTGATTGACCTGCTGATCCCGCAGGCGGGACATCAGGTCGGCTGGGAGGCATGCGCACGCTGGAACGGGCAGGGCTGGCGCACGGCGGTGGGGATGTACGACGCCGCGACGCGGCCGCACTGGGTGGCGGAGATGGCGTTCCCGTGGGGCATGTTCGACGAAGCGGCGCACTTGCCGCCGCACGTCGGGGATATGTGGCGGATACAGTTCTACCGCATTGAGCGCCCGCGGCCGGGCGAGGAACTGGTCGCCACCTCCTGGTCACCGACGCCCGACTTCCACGTGCCCGAGCACTTCGGGCGGCTTGCCTTTACGGAGCGATGACGGGCTTCATCCGCAGCTTCGCGGATGGTCGGGAGCAACGGGCTGCTGCCGGCCGCGAATTCGCATGGAAGGCGCGTCCCCCCGGTTTGCGCGATGCCCGATCCGCTGCCGATCAGGTCTTTCAGATGAAATCGTCGCGGGGGGCAGTTTGGGGGAGGTCGGGGGTGACGGGCAGGCGGCGCTTGAACTCGGAACCGCGCATGAGTTCGATGACGCGGGTGACGGCCGCCCGCGGGAAGCCCTCCGCGATGACCTGGCGCTCGCTCATCTCGAGATCCACAAGGCGATAGAGGATGCGGTCGGCGTCCTCGTACGACACGCCCATTTCCCCCTCGTCGGTCTGCCCGCGCCACAGGTCCGCGGACGGCGGTTTGTCAATGATGCGCTGCGGCAGGCCGAGGTGGCCCGCCATCTGCCGCACCTGCGTCTTGTAGAGGCATCCCAGCGGCCACAGCGCCGCGCCCATGTCGCCCCAGAGGGTGAAGTACCCGAGCAGCCATTCAGTGCGATTGCTGGTCCCGACCACCAGGCCGCCGATCGCCGCCGACTGGTCGTAGAGAATCGTCATCCGCTCGCGCGCCATCTTGTTGCCGCGCCGGACCCTGTCGGCATCGGCGAAGCGCTCGAAGTATGCGTCTATCTGCTGCGTGATGTCTAACTCGATGCGCTCGGCCCCGGCAAGTGCGATGACCGCGTCAATATCCTGGCGCGCGTCCGCCGACAGCCCGCCGTAGGGCAGGATGACACAGGTGAGGCGCCCCTTGCCCAGCGCTTGTGAAGCGAGCAGCGCGGCGGTGGAGGAATCGAGCCCTCCCGACAGCCCGATCACCGCACGGTCGCATCGGGCCTGCTCGAAAAAGCCGGCGATGAAGTCAACGAGAACTCCCCGCACCTGCTCGCAGTCCACGGACAATTCACCCGACATAGTGCGCTCTCCGCGGCGGGTGTTGTTGCCGGTGGGCAGTCTCGCCACCACGCCGGGCGAGGCTCTGCGCGACCGACAAGGAGTTCACCCGCGCCATACCCAGTATATTGCGGCGCCAGCGGCGAGGAGCCCGGCGAGGCCCCAATCGCCGACGCCGACGCTGTTCGCCGCGCGCACGAACGACAGGGAGGCCGGCGCGCCGGCCTCCGCGAGCAAGCGCGCATGCCCCGCCACCGCGCCGCTGAAGGCGCCGAGGGCGGCGGCGATACCTGCGGCGGCCTGGACGCTCGGGGCGAGTATGCGACGGACCATCGTGCGCGCCACATGCCCGACGAGCAGACCGAGAAGTATTCCAGTCAGCCAGTTGAGCCAGCCGAAATACCCCAGCGCCGATCCGGCGGCGAGCGCGGTTGCCACGGCCGCGGCGCCGGCGGCGAAGCGCCTGCGGCGCGACACGGGCTGAATCTCAATCCCGTACATGCACTCGATGCACCGCGTGCCGACCGGGCCGTGATTGACACACTCCGGGCACAGCGGCTTGCCGCATGCGCCGCACCGGACGAAGGCCGCGCGCCCGGGATGATAGTGACAGGTTGTCTCGGTGCTGTCGTCGCCGTCGCTGGACATGGGTGCGTCTATGTTCGGCGGCGGCGGACGGCGAACCTTTTGAGGGACACGCCCGGCACGCGCGGCCAGGACGTGTCCGCCCGCGGCGAAGACCGCGCGCCCGGATGCATGGGACGATGCGCCCGGCCCTTGCCCCAAAGGCAGAGCGCCAGGCTTACAGCCTGGCGCCCCTGCGACCCAAGCGCCGGTAGGATTGTCAGGAAATCACGCGGGCGAGGGCTCGATTCCCGCCGGGCCGATTGACTCGCCCTCTTCCTTATGCGTCTCCGGCTTGACTGCTTCGCCGCCTGGCGGCGACGGCCCGGCGGATTCGCTCTCCGGCAGCGGCCGGTCTTCGAGCAGAGCTTTGAACTCGTCGCGCTCGAGGGTCTCCTTCTCGAGCAGCACCTGGACGATGCGCTCCATCGCCGAACGCCGCTCGCGAAGAATCTCCTCGGCGCGATGGTACGACTGGTCTATGATGGCGCGGATCTCGTGATCAATCGCGGACGCGACGTCATCGCTGTAGTCACGTTCGTCCATGAGGTCGCGACCGAGGAAAGGCATCCCGTGCTTGCGCCCGAAGCTGCGCGCGCCGAGCTTGTCGGACATGCCGAACTCGGTCACCATCCGGCGGGCCAGTTCCGTCGCGCGCTCCAGGTCATTCGTGGCGCCGGTCGTCGGCTCCGCGAAGACGATCCGCTCCGCCGCGCGGCCGCCGAGCAGGACGGTGATATCATCGAGCAGTTCGGAGCGCGTCGTGACGTACTTGTCCTCGAGCGGGAGCTGGAGCGTGTAGCCGAGGGCCATGCCGCGAGCGAGGATGGACGTCTTGTGCAGCGGATCGGCGTGGGGCAGCAACTCGGCGAGGACGGCGTGCCCGACCTCGTGGTGCGCGAGGATTCGCTTCTCGGCCTCGGAGATGATGCGGCTTTTGCGCTCGGGGCCGGCGATGACGCGGTCAACGGAGGCCTCGAAATCGACCATTTCGATCTTGGTCTTGCTGCCGCGCGCGGCGAGGAGCGCCCCCTCGTTGGCCATATTGGCCAGATCCGCGCCGGAGAATCCGGGGGTGCGGCGGGCCAACACTTCGAGATCCACGTCGTCGGCGAGCGGCTTGCCTTTGACGTGAACGGCGAGGATGTCTCGGCGCCCCTTGATGTCGGGCTGATCCACGACGATGCGGCGATCGAAGCGGCCCGGGCGCAGCAAGGCGGGATCGAGCACGTCGGGGCGGTTGGTCGCGGCGACGAGGATGACGCCTGCATTGGGATCGAACCCGTCCATCTCGACGAGTAACTGGTTGAGCGTCGGCTCGCGCTCGTCGTGACCGCCGCCGAGGCCCGCGAATCGCTGGCGGCCCACGGCGTCAATTTCGTCGATGAAGACGATGCAGGGGCGGTTGGCCTTGGCTTGCTCGAAGAGGTCGCGCACGCGCGAGGCGCCGACGCCGACGAACATCTCGACGAAGTCGGAGCCGCTGATGTGGAAGAAGGGCACCCCCGCCTCGCCCGCGACGGCGCGCGCCAGCAGCGTCTTGCCGCACCCCGGCGGACCGAGCAGGAGCACGCCCCGCGGAATGCGGGCGCCGAGGGTCTGGAAGCGCTTGGCGTTGCGGAGGAAGTCGACGACCTCCTCCAACTCCTCCTTCGCCTCCTCGACGCCGGCGACATCGCTGAACGTGATCTTGGGCATGCCCTCGGTGATGCGTTTGGCGCGGCTGCGGCCGAAAGACAGCGCCTGACTGCTGCCGCTCTGCGCCTGGCGCATGATGAACATCCAGAAGCCGACCATGAGCAGCACGACGATGACGACCATGATGATGCTGCTCATCAGGGACTCGGAGATGGCGGGGCGATCGTAGCCGAAGTCTATGCCGGCCTCGTGCAGGGCGGCCACGTATTGCTCGCGGTCGGACTCGGGCAGCCAGACGACGAAGCGGCGATTATTGCGCAGATCGCCCGTGACGATGTCCTTGCGGAACATCGCGCTGGCGACCTGACCGCCGGCGATGCGGTTGAGGAACTCGCTTGCCGCCAGCTTCTCCTGCGGGGGCTGCTTGTTCGCCAGGTACTTGCCCGCGGCAAGCAAGCCGACAAACAGGCCCACCCAGAACAGGAGCTTCAGGAATCTGGTTCCGTTCAAGAATCAGCCTCCAGCACAAGCCCGCTGCTTGCGCCGTTCTATTACTTTCCCCATTTCTCCCTTGCGGACACAACGAATTCACTAGGATTATAGCACAGTGCTGGGCGCCAAACAACGCAGGTGCTTGCTCGACGATGGGGTTTTGTCGCGCTGCAGCCACAGTGATAACCGGCCGAGACGGGTCCGTTTGCCGGGGGCGCACGGCCAAATGCCGATGCGGGGCGTTGTCGCGGCCGCTCTGTTGATGAGGCCGCACAGCGGTCTCGAGCGCGCGGGACGCACCGTCGCTACGGCTGATCCGGGCCGACTTCTCCCAACGGCTCGTTCATGCTGCCGGTGCGATAGCCGCGCAGGTCAGCCGCGACGTAAGTGTAGCCTAGCTCGCGCAGGCGCGCGTCAATGCGGTCGCGCAGCGCCGGGTCGAGCAGGCGGCTGATGTCCTCCGCGGCCACCTCGATGCGCGCCACATCGCCGTGATGCCGCACCCGCACCTGCTTGAAGCCGAGGGCGCGCAGGGATGATTCCGCGGCATCCACACGGCGGAGTTCGTCCGGCGTTATCCGCTGCCCGTAGGGGAAGCGCGAGGCGAGGCACGCGAATGACGGCTTGTCCCACGTCGGCAAGCCCATGTCGCGCGACAGGGCGCGGATCTCGGTCTTGGTCAGGCCGGCTTCCTGCAACGGGCTGCGGACGCCCAGCTCGCGCGCCGCCTTCATCCCCGGTCGCCAGTCGCCGAGGTCGTCGTGGTTCGAGCCGTCACACACCCATTCCAGCCCGCGCCGCCGGGCCACGTCGAGCAGTTTGCCGAAAAGCTCCTGCTTGCAGTGGTAGCAGCGGTCGGGCGGGTTGGCGGCGAACTGCTCGATGCCGAGCTCCGAGGTCGTCAGCAGTTCATGAGGGACGTCGAGGTCGGCCGCCAGCGCGGAGGCATCCTCAATCTCGCTCTGAGGATACGTCTCGGAGCACGCGGTGGCCGCCAGCAGTCGGTCGCGCGGGAGTTCCTGCGACGCTACCTTGAGCAGCAGGCTGCTGTCAACGCCGCCCGAGAAGGCGACGAGCGCGCTCCCCATCTCGCGCAGGATCTGGCGCAGTCGTTCCAGCTTCGCGTGGGTTTCGTTCGTCACGGCGCGGACCTCGTTCCTCGCCCCACGGGCGTGGTCGGTCACTTTGCCGGCGCCGCGCTGGCGAGGGACGAGGCGGCGATCTTCGCTGCTCGCTTGCCCGACAACAGCATGGCGCCGAAGGTCGGGCCCATGCGCGGCAGACCGTACACGGTTGACACGGCCATGCCGCAGACGATCAAGCCCGGATGCGCCTCGCCGGTGTGTTCGACGATCAGGTCCTCGCTGCGCTCCACCCACATCGCGCCGAAGCCGACGGTCTTGAGCAATCCTCGCTCCTCGAGCTTGCGGGCGACCTGGGCGTCGTGCCCGGTGGCGTCGATGACGACTTTCGCTTCGAGGGCGATGGGGTCAACGCAGGTTATCTCGCGCGGCATCGCGGCAACCGGGGTCCAGTTGACCACCGCGCCGGCCACGCGGTTGCCTTCGCGCAGCACGATGTCGTCGAACACGGTGAGGCTGGCGATCTTGACGCCCGCGTCGCACGCGGCGGCGATCAGCTTGGAGCACGCATGGGGGCCGTCGGCGACATAGAGCCCGGGGAACGCCTCCTCGTACGGCACGCCCAATTCGTCGAGGGCGAGGTGCCCCGGCGCGCGCACCGTCAGCTTGTTCATGAGGTAGCCGCCGATCCAGAAGCCGCCGCCGAGGTAGTTGTTGCGCTCGATGATGAAGGTGCGGTAACCCTGGGCGGCCAGCTCGCGGCCCGCCATCAGCCCGGAAGGACCGCCGCCGACGATGATGACGTCGCTCTCGACGTATTCCATGAACTGGTGGGCGAACCGGCCGACGATGGCGCGGGTGACCTCCTTCTCGCCCACTGCTGCGAACTTCGGTGATTCCTCAGCCATCTACACATCCTCCTGCGCCGGCAGCGCCGACGCCTTGATTCGCCTGGGCCACGTGACCCGCCTGCGGCGCGTGAGCGGCCTGCAGCGGGTCAACTCGCCTGCGGCGAGTAAACATCGGGCAGCGCCGTGCGTCCGGCGCCGCCCTGAAGTGAGTTCAACCATATGATATGTTACCCACCGCAGCCGGGTTGTCCTGCCGCGGCATGGCCGCGTGCGCGACACAGAGCGCGACAGCGTCGTCAGGCGCGGTCGCCGCCCACAACGTAGACGAACTCGACGACATCGCCCGCGTGCAGGGGCGTGGCACCGTAGCGCGTGGGATCAATGATGCGGCGGTTGATTTCCACGGTCACCACGTCGGGGCGAATGCGTTGCTGCTCGAGCCAAGCGGCTACGGTAGTGCCGTCCTCGACCGATTCCTGTTTGCCGTTGACTGAGAGCGTGACGACCAACCGACTCACCTCTCATTGCGAACGACGCGGAATTTCTGCTCCGAGACCGTGCCGTTGTGGATGCGGAAGATACGCATCACCGGCCGCTTAAGATTGACGAGGGAGATGATGACGTAATCGAGGTCCGGGTAGAAGGCGAGTTCGCGGTCGCGTTCGCTGGGGTACGCCTCGCTGGCAACGTGGGAGTGATAGATCGCCAACAGCGATAGCCCTTCCCTGCGCGCGTCGCGGACGACCCGCAACTGGTCGCGCGGATCCATGAAATAGCTGTAACCGCTGTGGTCGGTGTTGATCATCGGGTACACCTTGAGCACCAGACCATCACTACCGGCCAGGATGCCGCACGCCTCCATGGGGAACTCATGGCGCACGTGCTGCTGCAGCCGCTCCATATGGCGTTTCGGTATGAGCAGCATCGCCTTTCGACCTGACTTGTGTGCGCCCCCGCCGCGCGCCGCCACGCACAACCCGCGGCCGCTGCGGCCAATCACGCGGCGTCGCACCCGGCAGCCCCGCGACGAGGACGTTCACCGCGGCCGTCCCGGCGCCCGATAGAGCAAGCGTTGGAATCATGTTGCCGCAAACGCCGAGCCCTGTCAATCCCGGCCGCGACCGCGGTGTGCCCGGCGCGGGGCGGTACGTCAGGGAATAGTGCGCTCCGCGGAGGTATCGTTGATGACCAGCCCGGTGACCGCCTTGGGGTAGAAGTACGTCGACTTGCCGGGCATGCGCAGCCCGGCCGATGCCACGCGCTTCACCTGCTCGACCGTGGTCGGACGCAAGAGCAGAGCGCATTCGGCTTGTCCCTCATTGACGCGCCGCACGGCCTCCGCTTCGTCCATCGCGTAGTCCACGTACTCGCCGCACCCGTCAGCCCCGAGTATTGGGTCTATGAGCAACCGGTGAATGAGGACGGTGCCCAGCTCGTTGATGCCTCCCGGGCCAGGATCGTTGGGCAAGGACTCGGGCTTGGCGACAAGCAACCGGCATCCCTGCGACTTGGTGTAGATCCCGAAGCGCGCGCGGCCGTCGGCATGTTCGAGGGACGCGATGAGGGACCGCGCCGCAGCGAGCGGATGTGCGTCGCATTCGACCGCGAGCGTCTCGAAGTGGCGCGCCAACAGCTCGTCGAGACGGGCCCGCTGCTCGGACGTGCGCAGTCGCAGCACGCGGTGGGTGGGCAGGATCATCATCCCCGGTTGCTCGGCAGGGCACAGCAGGACCAACACGTGGTTGAACGCGGCCTCGGCCGGCGCCGCGGGATGCGCGCGTTGCAGTTCCCGGCTCACCGCGAGGGCCGTCTCGTACCGGTGGTGTCCGTCGGCGATGAAGATCGGCCCCTGCGCGATCAGCTCGCAATAGCGATCCGTCAGCCGGTCTTGCCGGCGACGCCAGAGGCGATGGCGCTCGTCTCCCAACGCCGCCTCGGACGCCGGCTGCTCGGCCATCATCTCGGCGATGACCTCCACTATCCGTCCGTCCGCGTCGTCGTGAAGCGCGAAGACGGGGCTGATCTGTGCGCGGCACGCGAGCATCAGCCGCCGCCGATCCTCCCGCGGTGCGCGCAGCGTACCCTCGTGCGGGAGGACGATGCGCTCCTCAAAAGGCGTCAGGCGCACGGCGCAGATCACGCCGAGGCGCGTCCGGCTCTCGCCGTCAAGCATGAACGTATGCGTGCACGGGTAGAGTCCCGGCGCGTCATCGTCTGCCAGCACGCCCTGTTGCCGCCATTGCTGCAGCGCGGCCGCCGCCCGCGAGTAGCGGCCGGCGTCATCGGCAGCTCCGGCCGTGGTGAACCCGAGTTCGAGGCGAACGACATTATGTGGATCGCGATCCAGCAGGCGCTGCTCGTCGTCAGGAGCAATGATGTCGTAGGGCGGTGCCAGGACGTCGCTGAGGTCGCGGCGCTGGTACCTCAAACCGACGAACGGCCGTACAATCGGGGGCGGGGTCACAATGAGCTAGCCTTTCCGAGCAATGTGAAAAGCGCGCCGACCAGGCCGGGCCATGACACGCGCGGGTGACCACGACGGGGCATCCCGAAGCGCCGTGCTGCAGGTGGGTACGGGACCGCCGCGGCGCCGCTCGGCGGCGGCAGTCGGCGCGAACACGGCCAATTATAGCTGCAGCGTGCCGGCTCGGCAAGAGACGCCGTGATGAGGGGCAGAGGTATCGGTGCGGCCCGGGTCAGGCGGGCGGGCGCATCTGGGCGTGCCACCAGGGCGGCGAGGCGAACAATGCGAGCGCCTCGCCCATGGTCAAGCTGCGGCCTGCGGCCCGCGTCAACGCGGAACGGCTGATATCGCCGATGAATACCGTCTCCTCGTTCTGCATGCCGCCCGGGCCAGGCACGGGCGCGGCGCAATGCAGCGTGGCCCGGGTAAGCTCGTCATCCGTCGCGAAGGCGACCTCCGCCGCCCTCAAGCACTTCTGAAGCACGATGTAGCGCGTGTCGGGGCTGGCGACCGCGTCTTCCACCATGATCGACAGGGTCGCCGCGCCGTCCCGCGGATCTACCGTCACGGCGTCCACCGTTGTCATCAAGCCCTCCGCCTCTGCTGCGCTCCGCAGCGACTCCAGCAGCACGCGCTCCTTATCGGAAGGGCTGACCGCGACGTCCGCGGCCGGAGTCGCCGACGATGCGTCTTTGCCTGGAGCGTAGATGACCGGTTCCCGCGCCTCGTCGCGCGGCGCCGAGCGCCTGTCGCGTCCGTCCTCGGCTCGACGCGTGGGAGCGGGAGCGACATCACGGCTCGGCGGCCGCGCGCCCGGAGCCACGACGCGCGGCAACACTTCGTCAAGTATGCTAGCGCGCGTGGCGCCCTTCTCCCTGCTCAGCGCTACCAGCGTGGCCACCAGGATACAGCCCAGGGCCAAGCCCAGGAGCAGGCCGATCGGGGGTCGGGGGAAGGCGCGCGCGAATACTGCGCGCCACGAGGGGGTCTTGCGAGTGGCATCGTCGCTGAGCGATGACAGTCGGTGCTCGACCTGCGCGATCTTGTTGCTGTCCGAGGTGCTCGTCGGGTCGAGTTGCAGCGCGAGCCGGTACCAGCCAAGGGCATCGGTATAGGCGCCCTGATCGCGAGCGATATCGCCGAGCAAGGAATGGGCCGAGGCGTCGTTGGGATACCGACGCAGAACCTCGACACACTTGGTCGTCGCGGACTCATACTGGCGGCGCAAGCGCAGCAGATTCGCTTCCGCCAGCAGGGCGTGAGTCTCGCCTTCGAGGGGCTCCGGCGTCTGGCGTGACCGCGCCTCCGCGACGGGCGCGCCGCACTCCGGACAGACAGTCGCGTCCTCGGCAAGCCCGCTCCCGCACTGCGGGCAGTTCATCGGCTGCCACCTCCCATTCGGATGACGAAAGCATGAGTTCGCGGCGACCGCCGGCGCAGCTCGTCACGGGATGAATATGATAAGCTGCCTTGCGTCGGCGGCTCGCCGCAATCGATACCGCTAACCTCATACCCGCCGATCAAACGCCCTAATCCTGGATTCCGCCTGCAATATTGGGCGGCTGGGCGACAAATCAGCCTCCCGGAATCGGGAAAGACAATGATAAGGGAGCGCGGAGTGGCGCGCCGTGCGCCGATATGGAGCAGTGGGAGAGGATTTGTGTCGCGCGGGTGACAAGGATTGGCGCACGACACCGTATAATGTCGTCATGGCAAGGAGGGTGCGCCCCGGCGTCGTGTTTGCGTTGGCGGGTCCTGTCCCACGGACGGTGTGAGCGTCGCACTGCGCCTCGTGCCGTGCTCCCCGACGGTGGCGGTCGCCCCTACGCGTAGCTGACGCGCGGTTATGTTCAAGGCCATCACGAGCTTAATAGAGGATAAGGGAGAAGCGCTGGCTTCGGAATGGTTGGCGGAGCTGGAGCGGCGGGGCAACATCCTCGCCGCCTCGGGCAACCGCCGCCAGTTGTGGGACGACGCCAAGACGTGGGTGACGCTGCTACTGCGCGCGATGCGTGCGGAGGACATTGCGCCCCTGCAACGTGCGTATCCCCTGACCGCCGAACGTCTCGCCGCCGGTCGGTTCCCGGCGGCTGACGCTATCGAGGCGATTCTGAGTTTCAAGGCGATCTTGTGGCGTGAAGTCCTCGCCCTCCCCGATGCCGGGAGCCAGTCGGTGCTGTCGGCACTGCATCTACTCGGGGAATGGTTCGACTCCCTCGTCATCAGTACGGTGGAGAACTACATGAGCCCCGAGGGAGGTGACGGGTCGCGCAGCGTGGAGGTGGACCGCGCGAAACACCTCAGTCGGCGGGCGGAGGAGGAATCCGCCGTTTCCAAACTCGTGCAGGAGATAGCGTCGGAGCGGGATACTCGGCGCCTACTTGAACTCGTCGCGCGGTCCGCGGCCCATCTCGCGGGAGCGAAGAAGGCCGCGGTCATCGTGCGCCGCGGCGAGTCACTCGCCTACGGCGCGGCGTATCGCATGCCGCTGTCCTACCTGAACAGCTTCGTCAGACGCACCGGCACGCCGTTGTCAGGAGCGCTGGAGCCCGA
>CP070648.1:4775112-4821575 GCA_020354555.1 Armatimonadota bacterium
CCACGGAACCGATAACGTGCTCGCCCTCGCCAATCTGGCGATGCTCACCGGCAATCTCGGCAAGCCCGGGGCCGGCGTCAACCCGCTGCGAGGGCAGAATAACGTCCAAGGCGCCTGCGACATGGGCGCGCTGCCGAACGTCTTCTCGGGCTACCAGCGCGTCAACGACGACGACGCGCGGCGCAAGTTCGAGCAGGCCTGGGCGAAGCCGCTTCCGTCCGAGCTCGGCCTGACGGTCGTCGAAATGATGAACGCCGCCGATTCGGGGCGGATTCGCGGCATGTACATCATGGGCGAGAACCCGGTGTTGAGCGACCCGGATGTGTGCCATGTGCGCGAGGCGCTGGCGAAGCTAGACCTCCTAGTCGTGCAGGACATTTTCCTGTCCGAGACCTGCGAGTTCGCTGATGTGGTGCTGCCCGGCGCCGCGTTCGCGGAGAAGGGCGGCACGTTCACGAATACGGAGCGGCGCGTGCAGGTCCTGCGCCGGGTGCTGCCAGCGCCTGGCGACGCGCGGGAGGATTGGCGGATTCTGCTCGATGTGGCGAAGGCTGCGGGCGAGGATTTCGCGCTCGCGGACGAATCCGCCGTGTTCGACGAGATGGCGGCGCTGACGCCGTCGTACGCCGGCATCAGCCACGCGCGACTCCGCGAGACGTCGCTGCACTGGCCCTGTCCTACCCCGGATCATCCGGGCACCCCTATCCTTCACACCGAGCGCTTCACGCGCGGCAAAGGGCTGTTCCACGCCGTCAGCTACCGCCCGCCCGCCGAGGAGCCCGATGCCGAGTATCCGCTGATCCTCACGACGGGCCGTATCCTATACCATTTCCACACCGGCACGGTCTCGCGCCGTTCGGCGAGCCTCGACGCCCTGGTGCCGGAGGGCTACGTCGAGCTGAGTCCAGACACGGCCGCGCAGTTAGGGGTTGCCGACAAGGACCGCGTGCGGGTGTCGTCGCGGCGCGGATCCATCGAGATCCGGGCCCGGCTCACCGAGCGGGTCGCCAACGATGTCGTCTTCATCCCGTTCCATTTCGCCGAGAGCGCGGCGAACGTGCTCACCAACGCGGCCCTCGACCCCCAGGCGAAGATACCGGAGTTCAAGGTCTGCGCCGTGCGCGTGGAGCGGGCGTAGGGCCTCGCCTTCTCTCCTGCCCAATCCCGACGAGTCGCCGTGCTGCGACACAGGGTCTCTTGCCAGCCCCGGCATCAGCACCGCCGCGGCCTGCCCGAAGTGACCGCCTGAGAGAGCGAAGGCGATGGTTTGGCTCACGGCGAATCCTCACCGCGTTCCACCCCAGGAGGAGTCAGCATGCCATGAGCACACAAGCTGCGTTTGCCGAAGTTGACATCACGCCGCCCCTCGGGACGAAGAAGATCGGGTGGCTGAAGGAAATCGTCGGCGATTCGGTGCTCGACCCGCTGTTCGCCCGAGCCGCGGTGATCCAATCGGGCGCGGCCGGCATTGCCTTCATCCAGTTGGACACCCTCAGCATTCGGTGGACGACGACCAATGAGATTCGGCGGCGGATAGAGCAGCGATGCGGGTTCCCGGGCGCGAGTGTCATGGCCGCGGCGACGCACAACCACGCCGGCCCAGCCGTCGCGACGACGGGCGAGGTGCCTCGCGACGACGCGTATATCGAGATGATGGTGTCCAGGATCGTTGACATGTTCTGCGCGGCGCTCGATAATCTGCAGCCCGCCGAGATCGGCATCGCCAGCGCGTTCGAGTGGAACGTGGCGCACAATCGGCGCGTCGTGATGCGCGATGGCACCGTTCAGACGCACGGCCGGTTCCCCGACCCGAACGCACTCTACATCGAGGGGCCGATTGACCCCGAGGTGGCGGTGCTCGCCGCGCGCAGCTCCAACGGCGAGATGCTGGGCGCCATTGTCAACTTCGCGTGCCACCCCACCCACCACGGCCCCGAGCCGGGCTTCTCCGCCGGCTTCCCCGGCGTGCTGGCGCGGGAGATGAAGTCTCGCGGGTGCCCGGTCACGCTGTTCCTCAACGGGGCGAGCGGGAACATCCACACCGCCGATCCCACGCGGAACGGGGCCGACGTGGAAATGGAAGCCGCCGGTCTCGCATTGGCCGACGACGTATCGCAAGCAATGACCGACATGTCTTTCAGGGCCGCCGTCCGCGTTGGCTGCGCGGCGCGCACGGTCGAGCTTCCGTTTCGCAAGGCCACGGAGGACGAGGTGCGCGGCACGATCCGGGGCGCGCAGCGGTTCGTGGATCCGACGATCTACGACCGTACGATGCCGCGGGTCCTCGAGAGGATACGCGAGTGCGGGGTGCAGCTTGCCGAGGTGCAGGCGCTGTTCGTGGACGACTACGCCTTCGTCAGCATGCCCGCGGAGTACTTCGTGCAGTTGGGTCTGCGCATCAAAGAAGAGTCACACCCGCGCCACGCGCTCGTCGTGAGCTGCGCGAATGGAATGGTCGGGTATGTTCCTCATCGCGAAGCGTTCCTGCGTGGAGGCTACGAGACGACGTTCACCAACAGCAGCAGGCTGGCGCCGGAGGCGGGCGACCTGCTGGCCGATTGCGCGATCGAGATCATCCGCGCCGGGTGCGACGGCGCGGTGGAGGTGTAGTCGCTTGTTCCGCGCCCCGCGAGGTCGTTGGCTGATCGCGGTCGCGCTGGCCGCAGCGGCTGCGAGCGCAGATCCTGCCCGGGAGGGAACCATGCAAATCGTGAAGCCGACGCGGCCGCAGGAGGTCTTCCGCGGCCACGGCGGCGTCATCCTCACCGACGATTCGCAGTTCGAGATCATCGCCCGCGACCCCGCCGCCCCGCTGTTCGAGGGCGAGGGGCGCGCGAATTACCTCTATCCGCCGGACGCCTCGCTCATCAGTCTGATGGATCAGGCCGCGAAGCGCGGCGCGGGCCGCTTCATGGTATCCTACGATTTCTTCTTCGGGGGCCAGGCGCGGCGGCTGCACCTCGACTCGCCGGAGACGCTCGCCGCGTTCGAGGTCATCGCGAGATTAGCGCGAGAGCGCGGCATGACCCTCGAGGGCAGCGTCATCAACCCGCTCGACCTCGGCCGCGGGTACGCCGCCAAGCATGACCACGCCGGCGAGATGTGCCTGTTCCAGGAAGGCCGCATTGCCGCGGACGGCCGCTACAGGATGACGCTGCGCGCGCAGGCGCAGTGGTGCAACAACAAAGGCCCGATCTCCCTCCAGGTGAAGGCGGTGAAGGTATTCGCATTTGCCGAGCGACGCGTACCCGGCACGTCGTACTTCGCCGTGGATCCGCGCGATATCGTTGACATCAGCGACACGGTGGAGCGGGCCGAGCCGGCGGGCGAGGTCACCGGCCCAGCGGCTGGGTGGCGCGAGCAGCCGTACCGAGTCGAAGGCCGGTGGCCGCAAGCGGGCAAAGACACGCGGTGCCTCGTCGTCCTGGTGCACGCGTTGCCGGAACTCGATTACTTCAACCCCGACGCGCTCGAGTATGCCAAAGGCGTGATTAACGAGTACCATCGCCGCGGGATAGACTTCGCCGCGTTCTATGGCGATGAAATGCACAGCCAGTTCGACTGGGACCTGCGGCGCGTCGGGCGCGAGGAATTGCAGGTGCGCTACGTCACCCCGAGCATGTGCCGGGCATTCGCGCGCGCTTACGGCCGCGAGTTCGCAGACCTCTATAAGTATTTGGTCTACTTCTGCCAAGGCCACGGGTGCCTGGACGGAGAGCAGGCGATTGACGGCACGCAGCACGTCATGGGGGCGGACCGGGAGAGCATCTACCGCACGTGGATGTTCCGTCGCAACTACTTCGATATGTTGTCCGCCGCGGTCGTCGGCCTGTCGCTCGAGGCGAAGCGGTATGCGGAGAGATTATATGGACGTCCGGTGGAGGTGACGGCGCATCCGACCTGGCAGGAGGCCCCGACGTGCGATGATTTCGGCGCGGGCTGCGGCGGCGATCGCGCGCATTCCTACGACTACACCGACGCGTTCCGCGGCAGCGCGTCGGTGCGCGAGGCGATCAGCGCCTGTTACGACTACTGGCGCTGGAACCGCGTGTACACCGGCTGCGGCACGGATCACCCGGAGGGCGGGTGGGCCGACCGCAACTACTTCGGGCGGGCATTCGCCTGCGGTCTGGGGACGATCAATGATGCGGGATGGACCTACTGCGCCTCCTGGGGCGCGCCGGCGGAAATCATCGCTCGCATGAACCAGGTCACCGCCGCCTACGGCTGCCGCCACAGTAACCCGCTGCATAACGTCGTCCAAGGCGAGGTGCACCGCGACACGGACGTGCTGCTGCTCTACCCGCTCGACTTGCTCTACGTCGATCAGCGCTTCGGCTCGTGGATGGTGCAGTACGGCTACTGCAACTATGCGACCGAGGAGGAGTTGTGCCGCTGGGGACGGGTGACCGCCGACGGCCGGCTCTCGCTTCGCGGGCGCCGGTACCGCGTGGTGGGGGCGCTGTTCGAGCCGTTCGTGCGGCCGAAAACGCTCGACCTGATGGCGGCCATGCTGGCGCGCGGCGGGTCAGTGTTGTGGATGGCCACGCCGCCGGAGCGATACGAGGAGGGCACGGGATCGCCGCTCGCCCGATGGCAGAGGATGTTCGGCGTCACGTACGAGCGGCCGCCCGCGGGAGGCGCCGCAGCGGGCGGCAAGAACGTGCGATTCGCCGGGGCGATGTCGAACGCCGCGCCCATGGAGGTGCCCTCTGATCTGCTGCCCGACTGGATCTATCCGGTCAAGCCGGATAACGCCGACGCCGTGGCGAGAATCGGCACGCGGGTGGTGGGGGCGATCCGATGCCACCGCGGCGGGGGACGGGCGATGTTCCTCGGCTTCCGCGCGAGAGACGACCAGTCGGCCTCGACGGGCAAGGACATCCGCGTTCTATTCGACGCACTGTCGGCGGCCGGCGCCTATACCGGCGATGACCATCCCGAGCGGATGTCGCGCACCGGCGACGTGCTCGCCAACAAGTTCCCGAATGGCGTAGTGACGGTGACGAATCACTTCCGCTCGCTGCCCGAGCAGTGGCCGGGAGGGTTCAAGCGCGACCCGGAGCGGGATGCTCCCATCGTGGCGCGACTGAACCTGCCGCCGAATGAGGTGCGACTGGACGGGGTAAGGCTGGACGGGCACACTGTGACGTACCGCGGCACGGAAATGGTGAGCTACCGCGTCGCGAGCGGCAAGTTGACGGCGTTCTGCGGCCGCGACACGACGGGCATCAAAATAGACGGCACGGAATACCGGTTTGCCGAGCAACCGCTGACGATCGCCTGGGCGGAGGTCGCGCGCCGCGAGCGAGCCTCTGCCGTGCGGACGGCGCACCGGTTGTGGGTGTCGGGGCCGTGCGAGGTCACGTTACCGGTGGACGCGCGGGGATGGCAGAGCCCGCGGGGCGCGGTGGCCAGCGGGGCTGACGCCGCGGGAGCCATCGCGGTGCGCGCCGCGGGAGACGCGTTGGTCGTATCCGTGGCGCCCGGTCAGGAAGGCCGATGGTTGTACGTGGGGGATTGGTGAGAAGCGCCGCCGGGCTCGCAGGGAGGAGACATGTCGTGCAAAGTGCTAGGTTCGCAAGGTGGTGTGCCATCGTGACGTGGTGCATGGCGATATCCGCCGGGGGCGGCGCGCAGGCACCGCAGCCGCTGGCGCCGGTGGTTGAGGTGGAAGAGGACGTGTACCAGTATGAGCCGGCGGACAACGGCGCCGGGCCGTTGTGGTGCAAAGGCTCCACCTGCATCGTGCGCATCGGCGATCACGTGCTGGCCAGCGGCCTGGAGACCATTCCTGATCTGAAGCCGCTCAACAACTGCCGATGGCTTCTGTTCAAGCGAACGGACGACGGCTGGGCACTGCAGCGGCGCGATGAGAAAGGCCGCACGCGCGAGCCGTGCCCGCTGGCCGGTTTCTCCGCCGACCGCATATTCCTCTCCGTGAATCCGACGCTCACCGAGCCGAACGTGTACGGCGGCCCGGCGCGACCTCAGATCCTGGAGTTCGCCGCCGCTGATCCCAAAGCTGACTATAAGACGCTCCTGCCCGAATGGGAGGACGAGCCCCGATTCACCGAGCATTCATATCGCGGCCTCGCCGCGGACGGGCCGAGCGGCGAGTTGTTGCTGCTCAACATCCTTGGGCACGAGGCACAGCACTGGAGTTTCCGCGACAAAGACGGGCGCTGGTCGGCACGAGGCAAGCTCGTGTTCCCGATGGGGATGGACTATGAGGAGCCGGAGCCGATTCGACTGTGTTATCCGGTGATCGCGCTCCGGAATCGCACGGCGTACGTGCTCGGCATCAGCGACATCATCGAGCCGGTCAAGGAGTGGCGCGCGTACAAGCGCGAGCTGACCGGGCGCGAGTGGGACTACGACTTCCGGCGCCTGTTTTTCACGTGGACCCCCGACATCGTCACCACGCCGTTCGCGGAGTGGGTCGAGATCGCCAGCCGCGAGAAGACGGCGGGGCATATCAACAACCTCGACATCTGGATCACCCCGGATGGCGCCGCGCACATGCTGTGGAGCGAGACATCGCTTGATTCCCGGCTGCGGGAAAAGTACTTCCCTGGGGAGCGCTTGACCTATGCGTTGGAGCGCTGCGTGGTGCGTGACGGGAAAGTAGTTGCCCGCGACACGCTGGCGAAGGGAGGAGAAGGCGAGTCGAGCGAGATACCCGGAGTCGCTCGTTTCCACGCGACCCCCGATGGCCGACTGTTTGTGTTCTATTACTGCGGGGGGAGCGACGCGCAGGGCAATCCGCTGTCGGAGAACCGGTTGATGGAGATACTGCCGGGCGAAACGCACGGCGAGCCGGTGAAGGTCAGGCTGGAATGTCCCCTCACCGGCTTCTTCACCGCGACTGAGCGCGGCGGCTCGGCGCCATCCGACACGCTCGATGTCCTCGGCGAGTGCCCCGCTAAGGCGCGGACGCTGCGCTACGCGCGCATTCGCATCCGGTGACGTCGGGGCGCTGTCGCAGGCGCAGGCTCGTGCGGCAGCACCGTGTCCGCGAGTCAAGGCTCACCGGCGATTCGCTCTACGCCCAATCCGGCGGCGCGTCCAGGTCCGCGAATACGCAGCGCTGCGCCGCCGCGCGCGCAATGAGTTCCCCGACCACACCGACCTCGGGCCATTTGACCTTCTTGACCTGATTGCGCGCAGCCTCGTAGATCGCCTGGATGGTGTACGTGACCTTGACACCTTCCGCAAGGGGGACGAACGGCGTCCCGCCGTGCATGATCGCCCGGTACAGGTTGTCGTGTTTGCTCGGGACGTCGGCGGGGATCTTCATCGCCCGCTTGGTGCCGTCGTGCAGGTCAATGTGGCTCGCGCCGAGAGTCGCGGCGCCTTTGGTGCCGAAGACCCTGATCCAGCTTGTTCCCTTGGCGCCCTCATTGCATGTCGTCGCGTAGAAGTAGAGCTTGGTTCCGGATGGCCCTTCGAGATCCACCACGGCGCAGGCCAAATCCTCCATCTCCAGTGTGCGCACGGGATGCGCGCGGTAGAGGCCGGCGCGGGCGCACTTGGCCACTGATATCGCCGGTCGCGGCGCCGTGTTTGCCAGCATCAGCGCGGCCGACATGGCGTGGCTCGCCTGGTTGTAGATCACACCGTCGCGGCACCACTTGCCCTCCACACGCTTGCGCCCGACCCAATGGGCGCGGCGGTAGTAGTCATCCTCGCGGTACCAGTTGACCACCGCAGCCACTTCGCGAATCTCGCCGAGGTCGCCGCGCGCGATGTGGTTCTTCAGCCCGATCAGCCCTGCGCCGGCGGGCGGGCTGAAACCGACGGTGACGACCTTGCCGGCTTAGTGCTGCGCCTTCAGCATGCGGTCGGCGTCGGCGTTGGAAGCCGTGGTCGGTTTCTCGACGAACACGTGCATGCCGCGCTTGAGCGCCGCGATGGTCATCGGCGCGTGCCAGTGGTGTGGCGTGCAGATGAATGCGACATCGCCCTCGACGGTGCGAAATGCGTCGCGATAGTCCTCGAAGAAGGGCACCCCCGCTGCCGCGGCAGCCTTGCGGCTGTTGCGCACATCGGGCCGTCGCGGATACGCATCGCACACGGCGGCGACGTCGAAGCGCGGGTTCTCCATCAGCGCTTTGAGGTGTCCTCGACCGATGCCACCGATACCTATCTGAATCGTCCTCAGCACTTTCGGCACGGCACTACCTCCTGGCTTGAATGATGCCATTTCCGGGCGACCAAGCCGACCGGCCGGTTGCCGCCGCGGTGCCCCGTCACGCGCATTACTTTCCGCTCGCATCGGTGAATCCCTTTCGCTGAGGCGGCAGTAGTCAGCGAGTCGGCGACATTCGCGGTCAACGCGGGCGCGCATAGCCCGCCGACACCGGCAGGCGCTGCGGCGGAGGCGGGCGAACTTATGCCTGCGAAGCCATGCGCAAGAAGCTCTCTTTCTGGGCGGCGGTCAGCCGCGCCCCGTTCTTCACGGGTTCCGCGCTGCCGGTCGGGCTCGGCGCCGCCGCTGTATGGTACCAGAGCGGCGAGTTCCGCCTCGGCCTGTTCGTGCTGACGCTCGTCGGCGCGGTGCTCGTCCACGCCGGCGCCAACATCGCAAACGATTACTACGACCACCTCTCCGGCGCCGACGACATCAACCCGGACTTCCACACGCCCCTGTTCGGCGGCAGCCGCTTGATCCAGGACGGGCTGATGACGCCGCGCGCGACGCTGATGGCGGCACTTGCATGTCTCAGCATTGCCGCCGTTATCGGCATCGTTCTCACCTGGCTGCGAGGTTGGCCGATACTTGCGCTTGGGCTCGTCGGTGTCCTCTCGGGCTTCTTCTACACCGCGCCGCCGCTCAAGCTAAGCTATCGCGGGTGGGGTGAATTGGCGGTGGCGCTCGATTTCGGCGTGCTCATGGTCGCGGGGACGCAGTACGTGCAAGTCCGCGCTGTAACGGCCGTAGGGCTTGCGGCTTCGGTGCCCGTGGCGCTGCTGATACTGCTCGTACTCTACGTCAACCAATTCCCCGATGCGCCCGCGGACGGACAGGCAGGCAAGCGGCACCTCGTGGTGAGATGGGGGACGCGGCGGGCGCGCCTTGGCGTGCCGGTCCTGTACGCCGCAACCTACGCCAGCATCTTGGCCGCGATCGCGGCCGGTCTGGCACCCGGCTGGTGCTTGGTGGCGCTGCTGACGGCGCCGCTGGGGGCGGGCGCGTCGGCCGTCGTATGGCAGTACCACTCTCAACCCAAGCGCCTGGTACCCGCCAGCGCCATGACCATCGCCGCGCATGCGCTGACGAGCGTGCTGCTCATCATCGGGTACGTCGCCGGCCGGGCGTCCGCCGGCGTGTGACCGCCGGCGCAGGGACACCTCACCCACAGGAGCGTTCAATGAGCAAGCAGGATCTTCGTTCGCAGCCATTTCGCACCATGGTCGCGTTGGGCGAAAGCCACGTCGCGGGGGCATGCGCCACCGATGAGAGCCGCCGCTGGGTCAACGTCGTCGCGGAACTCATCAGCAGGTGTCAGGGCGAGCCGGTCACGCTGCACAACAAGGGAATCGGCGCGAACGCCATCTCCCCGCGCAGCCCCGGCTACGCGAGTTCCGCCAAGCCGAGCGCCCTCGAACGCTACACCGCTGACGTCATCGCGCTGCAACCGGACCTGTTCATCCTCGCGTACGGGCTCAACGACATGCGGGCCGGCATGCCCCCGGAGGACTTCCGCGAGGACATGGCGCAGATCATCCGCGACGTCAGAGATGCCTGCAGCCCGGTGACCGTGCTGACGACCGTTTACCACATGAGCGCCTACGACTGGTATCCGCCGTATGACGTCGGGAGCGTGGCCGCGACGGAGGTCTTCAATCTCGTCATCCGTCAACTCGCCGAGGAACACGAATGCATCCTCGCCGATATCTGGGACGCCGAGGGGCAGGCCGACTGGGCGATACACCCGGACACGGTTCACGCGAACGATCTGGGGCATCTGCTGATCGCGAACCGAGTGTTCGAGGCGATTGCCACGAATTGCAGCGGCGTCGCGGCGCGCGTCACCGCCGAGCTTGCCGAAGATCGCGCGGAAGTCCTGCGCACCATTGACCAGCGCCGCAGGCCGCAGGACTACGGCTCAAAGGACTGAGCCTCCGCCGCTCCTCCCCTATCGGCCGCGCTGCGTCGGCGGCGGAGACGCGCGGATTCGCAGGTGCGCGGCCGCGGCGGGGCGAAGTCGGTTCCGGGATAACGCTTTCCAGGCTTATGACCATGGGCAAGTTCATGCGGGTGCTGTTCTGGGTCGTGCTGCTGGTGCTGGTGCTGACGGCAATCGCCGCCGGCGCGTTCTGGATCTGGTTCTTCTCGCCGCGGACCGAGACGACACTGGCTGCTCGGTACGGGCCGTTCCGCGAAGCGTGGCGGGCGGGCCGCCTCGAACAGGTCGCAGCCGGGCCGCTCACGGCGGGCGCGGCGTCGGTGGACATCACCCCGCCGATCGGCACGCCGTTGGGCGGATACGGTGCGCGCCGGGGCCGGCCGTCGACGGGCGTGCACGACGCAATCTATGCCAAAGCGCTCGTGCTCGACAACGGCAGCGAGCGGATCGGGATCGTCACGTGCGACCTGATCGGGGTCAGCAAGGACGTCAAGCGCCAGGTGCTCAAGCGTGCCGCGCGGGCGACCGGCCTCGACGACGACCACCTCCTGATCTGCGCCAGCCATACGCATTCGGGACCCGGCGCGCTCGCGCCCGAGTTCGTATGGCAGCTGGCGATGGGGCGGTACGATGCAGGCCTGCGCAGGCAAATCGTCAACAAGATCGCCGGTGCGCTCATCTCTGCGAACGGCAACCGCCGCCCCGCGCGCATCGGCTGGGCGGCAGGAACCGCGCCGGAGTTTGCCTCCAATCGCCGCGGCGAGGACGCCGAGCGCGTCACCGACCCCCAACTCGTCGTGGTGCGCGTGGATGGTCAGGATGACAAGCCCATCGCGGCGCTCGTCAATTTCGCCGCACACGGGACGTGCCTCGACGACGACAACATGCTGGTCTCGGGCGACTGGCCCGGGTATCTCCAGCGCCGCCTGGAGGCCGAGATCGGCGACGGCGTGACCGCAATGTTCGCCAACGGCGCACAGGGCGACCAGTCGCCGCGCTCGCCGAACGGGCTGGACGGCTATCGCGGCGCCGAGGACGTCGGCTTCGGGCTCGCCGACCGCTGCATCGAGATGTGGACGAAGATTCGTACCCAGGACGAGGCCGAACTCGCCGTCGCCTCGTTCCCCGTCCGGCTGCCGGAGGGCCTCGGGTCGGTGTTGCTGACGCCTGCGACGCGGATTACGGCGATGAATCTCGCCGGGCTCGGCATCATGGCGGTGCCGGGAGAGATGTCGGCACCGCTCGGCATGAGGCTCAAGGAGCAGGCACGACGACTGGGCTTCGCGGAGCCCTGCATATTCGGCCTGGCCAACGACCACATCGGTTACATCCTCACGGAAGACCAGTACCGACGCGGCGGGTACGAGCGCACGGTATCGGGCTACGGCCCCGGGCTGGGGCAGTTTATCGAGAAGGCTTTCGCCGGCGCCGTCATGGAGCTTGCGGTTCGCGCCAGCGACATCACGCCGGTCGTCGAAGACAAACTCGGCAGGCGCATCTGCGGGCCGGCGCGAGCATATCATAAGCACGGCCAGTGGATCCTGGAGTTGACCGGCAATCCGTATGAAATCGGCTACCGCCACGGCGCGCTAGTCAAGCCGGAGTTCAAGGAGACGCTGGCGGCCATGCGCAAGTCCGCGGGACGCGAGCTGCCGGTGCCCGGCGGCATGCGCAGCCTGCTGTTTGCCGCAAGGCGGTCGGAGTACATGCTGGAGCGGCACCTGCCGCCGGAGTACGTACTCGAAATCCACGGCCTGGCGGACGGCCTCGGGCTCGACTACGACACGACGCTGTTCCTGCAGGTCATGCTCGCGATCGTCGAGCAGCCGACGATGAAGAAGATGCTCGGGGTGGGAGCGAGTTGCTCGAACATGGTGGCCATCGGCTCGGCGACGCGGCGCGCGGGAGATCTGATTCACGGGCGCAACCTCGACTGGGGCATGGGCGAAGTGCTGCCGCAAGTCGCGACCGTGGCGTTCTACAAGCCGGCCGCCGGGCACGACTTCGTGGCAGTCAACTGGGCGGGCATGGTCGGCTGCCTGACTGCGATGAACGCGGCGGGCCTGTGCATCGGCGAGGAGAGCGTATCTTCGCCGCTCGACACGTCGGTTGACGGCAAGCCCTTGTTCCTGCTCATTCGCGAGGCGATTCAGTATTGCGATTCGCTCGACCAAGCGGTGGATTTCGTCGCCGAGACGCCCGGCACGTGCGGCTATCACGTGACGATTTGCGACGGGAACCTGCGCGACGCGCGCACCGTTGAAGTGACCGCGCATCACCATGCCGTGCGCGTGCCGCGGGATGATGTGCTGTTCGGATGCGTCGGCGAGCGTCGGCCGGAGATGTTCGAGGGGGGCGCCCTGCCGCATCCCGATATCGCGCGCGCTGATTCGAGCAGTGATTCGCGGTACGCGCGTCTGCGGGAGCTGGCGGCGGAGTATCACGGCCGGATTGACGTGCCGCGGATGGCGGAGTTCCTGCGGGATGACATAGATCCACGCAGCGGCAAGCCGGGATCATCGGGGCATTCGGTGTGCAACTCGTCAACGCTGCACAGCGTGGTCATGCGGCCCGGGCGGCGGGATCTGTGGGTCGCGCAGGGGGAGATGCCGGCACCGACCGGCGAGTACGTCCACTACGAGCTGCGCCAGGTGCTGGCGCGGATGAAGTAGCGCTACATCACGGCGGGAGGCGGCGGTGAGGCGCCTTCGGGTGCCGGGGCCGCCGTCTGTGCCCTGCGGCGCGCCACAACACCGCACGTCGTTGTGCCGAGCGCCAGCCCGACAACGGCGAACGCAATCGCAACCCCTGACACTCCTGGATCAACCATGCCATCGGCGAACACCACGACCGCGGCATAAGGCACGCCGATGACGAATCCCGGGAACGCTCGCGTCGCGTACAATCCGCACACGAGTCCGCCGAGGATGAACGGCAGCACGTGCCAAGCGGTCGGTGGGAAGATATGCGCCTTCAGCGGCCAGACCAGGAGGAGATGTCCTACGCCCTGCACGATGAGGCCGAGCACGATGCCTTTGATGATTCGCATAGCTGTTCTCCAAAGCTAAGCGGTTCTGCGCACAGAGCCCGCCTCCTGCTTATCCGATGAGTGCCGCAACTGCGTTTACAGGAACGCTTGCCGCGGCAGTCGAAGACTTCCGCCATCGCCAAGACGGAGGAGTGAGTATATGCCAAAGATTCAACGCGACGCCGCGACTGAGCTGTACCCGGTGCCAGCAGCCGTCATCAGCTGCGCGGACGCGCAGGGAGACGCCAACCTCATCACCCTCGCGTGGGTCGGCGTGGTCTGCTCTGACCCGCCTATGCTCAGCATCGCCGTGCGCCCCGGGCGGTACTCGCACCCCATGATTAAAGAGACTCGCGAGTTCGTCGTCAATCTGCCGCGCGCGAGCCAAGCGAAAGCGGTGGACGTGTGCGGCACGGTGTCCGGGCGCTCCGGGGACAAGTTCACGGCCGCCGGCGTGACCGCCGAGCCCGCCGCCTATGTCAAGGCTCCGTTGATCAAGGAGTTCCCCGTCAACATCGAGTGCCGCGTGCGGGAGGTCCTCAGCCTCGGGACGCACGACGTCTTCCTCGGCGAGATTCTGTGCGTCCACGCGGATGAGGAGGTGCTCGACGAGGGCGGTAACCTGGCGGCGGAGAAGCTCGACCCGCTGGCATTTGTCAACGGCGAATACTACGCCCTGGGCAAGCTGGTGGGGTCCCACGGCTTCTCGGCGAAGTAGGGCGCGGGATGCGCCTTGGCCCGTCGCGATGCCCGCGTCGTCCGTTTCGGCGCGAGCTTGTGCGAACTTTTCGGGCGCCGCCGGCTCTAATCCTATAGCCCGATTCCGCGGAGCGGCCGATGCCGGATGTGAGCCAAGCAAGCCCACTGTACGTTGGCGAGGCCGAGCTGATAGCAGCCTGCCAAAGCGGCGACGAGGCAGCCTGGAACGAGCTGTTTCGCCGCTACCGCAGGCTCGTGTTCACGCACGGCCTGCTGGTGGCCGGCGACGCAGAGGGAGCGGCAGACTTCGTCGCGGAGATCTTCGCCCGGTTGCTGGCGGCTCTCCCCCGTTTTCGCGGTGACGCCGCGTTCATCACCTACCTCCGCAGCATGCTCGCGCGTGAAGGCCGGCGCTGGCGGCGCCGCGAGCAGGCGTCTCATTTGCTCGAAGACCCCGCCGACGAGTGCAGCGCCAATCCGGCGACCGAACTTGTGCGGGCGGAACGACTGGCCCGTGTTCGACGCGTCATCGCCTCACTCCCACCTAGACTGCGCGAGGTCATCGTGCTCCGGCATGTCCACGACCTCAGCTACCAGGAGATAGCTCGGGCCGTGCGCTGTCCCATCGGTACCGTGCGGTCGCGGCTGAGCAAGGCGCGGGAAATGCTGCGGGTGCGACTCGTCGCCATGGGCATCAGCGAAAGAGACGAACCATGAAGACATTCAACTGCAGGCGCGCGCGCCCGTGCCTGTCGGCGTATCTGGATGGCGAGCTGACGCCGGAACGAGCGCGGACGCTGGAGGCCCATCTGCGGGCGTGCGCCGACTGCGCGGCGCATCTCGATGTGCTCGCGGCCCACGCTGCGCTCGTGGACGCGGCTGCCGACGGCGGTGCTGCTGTGCCTGACGGCCTGTGGGCCCGTGCGCGCGAACGAGCGGCGACGAGGCGCACCCGAGCGTCGGTAGGCTGGCGCGAAACCGCGGCAATTGCAGCTGCGACGATGGCCTTAATTCTGTTGATGTGGCTGGCGGAGCCGCGAGACCGGCGAGACATCACACCTGTGGTACGTCCGCCGGGCGCAGAGGAGATGGAAATACTTGACCTCGTGGCCAGGCTTGACCTCGACGAAGCTGCAGATGGTTCAGAACGGTTCGGATTCCGGAGGACGCCATGACCGAAGACGAGATGCCCGGCAGTGCGCGGGACGGCGACCCCGGCGTTCTCGGATATATCGCGAAGTGGGCCCTGATAAGCCTGGTGTTCGGCGTAGTGCTCGGCGCGCTCAAGGGCGCCGGGCTTCTCGCGAGTTCGTGGTCACTGCGCCTCGAAGCGCTGGCCTGGGTGCAGTGGCTCAAGGGGCAGCTCGGCCCCATCTCCGGCGGGCTGTGGCTCGTCGCCTTCCTCTACGGCGTGTGCATCGCGCGCCTGGCAGGCTACGCATGGCGAGAAGCACTGTGGCGCGTGACGGCCGTCGCCTTCGCACTTCTCGCCTTTGCGGGGGTCGCGCTGCTGAGCGCGTCGTGCGCGCGCGAGCACGGCTTCATACCGCCGCCGGAGGTCGGACGCTTGTGGAGGTGGATGCCGGCGGTCGCAGCAACGGCGATCGCGTACGGGCTGCATGCTCGCTCGTGGAAGGGAGCAGCGCTGGCCCTGCTGGTGAGTGCCGGCGTACTGTGTGCCGTGTTCGGCGCGTGGATTATCGGGTGCGAGGGCCGCATCGCGTATTCCGTAGCCGCGGTAGGAGCGGTCGCTCTCGCCTGCGCGGCATACTGCTGGTCTGGACGCGATGGGATCATAGCGGGTGTGACCGGCGGCATCGTCGTCGGCGCGGCATGGGTAGCGGGGCTGCTGGCGGCCCAAATGTACTCCGGTCAATCCGAGTACAGCACGTACGCTATCCCGTTGTTTCACGGCGTCGGCCTCGTCTGCTTGGCGGGCGTGATCGCCGGCGTGGCGAGGCGGTCGGCGGCATCGGCGGCGCTGGCGACCGCGGGCACGGCGGTCGCCTGGGCGATGATCAACAGCCTCGGTCAGATATCCACCTGGCTTCGCAGCGCATCAGACGGCTTGCGGAGCTACGCCGCTTCAACATCACTCCCAGCGCCGCCGCTTCCGGGATACCTTGCACTGACGTTGCAGGGGCCGGCGAGAGGACACGCAGCATGGCATGATGCGTTCGGGGGAGCGGCGCTGGGCATTGCGGGAGGCCTTGCGTGGTGGGCGACTGCGCGAGAGCGTTCGGTTCGCAATCTGGCGGTTACCGTCGGCGCCGCAGCGGTTTGCGGTGCCCTGATCGCAGCTCTGCTCCGTTCGGCTGCGGACGTAAGTGCGTTCTACGTCTTCAGTCGCGGCGGCACGCCGGAGATTGGGGAAGCGATCGTGTTCGGCGGGCTTGCGGCGGGATGCGTGCTCATCACGAGTGTTGCGTTCGGGTTGCTCATCCGGATCGCCCACAGTGGTGAAGCGGCGCCAGCCCGCCAGGTGCGGCGGGCTGCAGTCGCGGTGATCGGGCTCATTGCAGCGTGTCTCGCGACCAGCTACAGTTACGTCAGTTGGGCCAACGGCCCGAATCACGACCGTTTGTTGGAGATTCTACGCGATCACCGTGAAGAGCGTCGGGCTTACGAGACGGGCGGCGAGCACCGTATCCAGTCGGGGCCTGCGCCGCTTGTTACTCTCGATTTCTCGCACGCCGGCGATTACCGGGTGCCGCATCGGCTGGACTATCCTCGGGGCGACGTGCTGCTCTCCACGTTGAGCTGGTACCGGCGCGCGGGCTGCGGCGCCGCCGATAGGCCGCGTCTTCTCCACTATATCTACCGCGAGCAGACCAAGCAGTGGCGTCTCGCGCCGGCGCTGAAGACGGCGCAGGCTGCCTGGCGGGACTACGGGGTGAATGCGTCCTGGGCGCGAGCAGGGATGATCCGTATGCTGATGGCGCTCCGGCGTTGGGATGAGGCGGCGCGCGAGCTGGAGGGCATCATCGAGCAGGGATATGTGGCTGAGGTGCGGAGACGGGACAAGTTCGGACGTTTGATGACACAAACAGTCACCCTGTACGAAATGGGCTACGGCGGCCCGGAGCAGATGCTGGCCACGTGCTACGAGATGATGGGGCAGTGGGAGCAGTGCTTGGCGATGGCCGGCAAGGCGCTTGAGAAGGTCAAACATCCGCCGGCAGGCATGTACACTTACACGGGGAACGCCGCGGCGGCGCTTGAATCTCAGATAGGCCGCGCGCGGCGGGCGCGCCGCGACGGCGTTGGGAAATGGTCTGGCGTGGTCGTCGGAAGCTTGCGTGTCGGGTCCGCGCGGGTACGCGCCGAAGCCATCCTGTTGTCTCACGAGAACACGGGCTGGACGCGATGGCTCGAGCCATGGGCGCCGGCTGCATCTCTGGCGGGATTCGCTGGTACAAGCAAGGGCGTGTTCCGGTTCGATGGCCTGCCGCCAGGCACGTACCATCTCGTCGTCCGGTTCGTCTATAGGCCGTACATGGAGGGGTGCGTAGTGCTCGACGGACCGAAAGAGATTAGGGTTGATGAGAACACCGTCCACCTCGATCCCATCGAATTCGTGCCTGCGCTGAGACACAAGTCGCCCGCCGCGGGCGCGACGATAAGAGCCACGAACCCTGTGCTGTCCTGGTATCCGCACCCCAGAGCGGCCTATTACACCGTGCACATCAGCGGCGGCTGCGAGAAGTGGGTGTGGGAGAGCGGATCCATCACCAACAGCTCCGTTCGCGTGGATGCCGAGGGCTTCGACCGGGGCGCAGGAGGTACGGAGAGGTGGCGGGGGGGCCTTATTCCTGGAGCATGGTACGGTTGGCTGGTCGTGGCACATGACGAGCGCGGCCGTGCGATATCGAACAGCCAGGACTACCGGCTCAGTGGGATCCCATGGTTCAAGGTCGCCAAGTGAGGGACTAGAACACACCGGGGATGAGGCGGGCGGTGCGGCGGGCGTACTCCTGGTATTCATCGCCGTAGTGACGGGCGAGCAGTTCCTCCTCGACCTGGATGCGGTGACCGACCGCAGGCCACACACCGAGTCCCATGACTACGGCCGCCCACATGCTCTGGAACGCTATCGGTATGCCGAGGCAGACCAGGAGCATGCCGAGGTACGAGGGATGCCGCATGAAGCGGTACACCCCGCCGGTGATCAGGGGCTGCCCGTCCTTAACCTCCGCACGCAGCGACCACCATTTACCAAGCGCCCGCCCGGCGGCCATGCGCAGGATTAGCCCGACGAGCATGAGCAGCAAGCCGATGCCGGCGAGAAGCGGGCGTGGCGGCGCAAAGCCCCGAGCCGGCAGCGCGAGCAGCGCCACGATCACCTCGCCGTAGTACGCCAGGCGCAGGGCGATGAGTGATCCGCGATCTGTGCCAGTCGTCTTTTCAGCCATGGTCTATCGCCAGTGCTCCGAAGGCGCTTGACCGCAGCAGGTGCTATTTGGCGCTCCCGGTCGCCTTTCCCTGCTGTGGGAGATGGACCGCGCGCGAGCGCGGGCGCAGAATCTCGAGTTCATAGAGGCGCTTGCGCATTGCCGTAAGGCTGACGCCAAACCTCTGCGCCAACACCTCGACGAGCGCGTCGGGGTTCGTGCTGAAGCGACCGGCTTCGGCCATCATCACATCCGCCGGCATCAGTATGCACGTCGCGAATCGGTTGGCGAGTCGCTCCACGCCGACCTGGGAGAGTTCCGTCGGGAAGCCCCGCTGCGCCGCCAACAGGCAGAACACCTCGCGCCAGGCGGCGAAAGCTTGCGCCTCGCGCTGCTCGTGCTCGGACACGGTGATCGCGTAGCCGTCGCCCCGGCGCACCCGCTTTCCTCGCGCGGGCGGCTCCACCATCCCGCGTTCGACGGTGATCCCGATGCGCGGCAGCAGCGAGCGGGGGTCGCGCGGCGGCGCGCCTGCTCTCAGCAGCTCCGCGAAGCGCTGGGCGAACGTCTCGACGTTCGTGCGGCGCACGTAGGCGAAGCGGCGCAGGAAACGATCCAATCGGCGATCCGTTTCAGAGCGAGGCGACGTTCTGTCCATTCCGGTCTCCGCTCTGCGGCAGGTAGCCGTCGCGCTGATAGCGTATCACACCCAGCGCAGCGCTGTAAACACATTGGCGCGGTGCAGGCAGCCTGCCGCCCGCCCGCCCGCTCTGCTTGGAGGTTGTCCTATGCCAGAGATTACCGCGGAGGAGACCGAGCGTTTCCTGGATTATGTGAGCGTGTGGCTCGGCGGACTGCCGGCGCTGAAATGGGCCGAGGTGGAGCGCGAGGCCGGCGGCCCCGACAACATCGCGGTGCTGGCCGTGGATGTGACTAACGGCTTCTGCAAGCACGGGAACCTGGCGAGCAAACGAGTCGGCGCCATCGTCGAGCCAATCGTGCGCCTGTTTCGCGCAGCCCACGAGCGCGGCGTGCGCACGTTCATCCTGCCGCAGGACTGCCACCCGCCGGACTCCCCTGAGTTCGACGCCTACGGCCCGCACGCCGTGTGCGGCACGGACGAGGCGGAAACAGTCCGGGAGTTGAGAGATCTGCCGTTTTCGAACATCTTCCGGATCATGCCTAAGCGCGCCATCAACGTCGCGATTGACACCGATCTCGAGCCGTGGCTTGAGAAAGCAGGCACGCCGGAGGCGGCCATCGTGACCGGCGACTGCACCGACCTCTGCGTCTACCAGTTGGCCACCTACCTCAAGTTCCGGTCGGACGCACGCGGCGAGAGGGCGCTCGTCGTGGTACCGCAGGACTGTGTGGACACGTACGATGTGACGGTCGAAGCGGCCGAGGCAGCAGGCATCATCCCCCACCCCGGCGAGCTGATGCACCGGCTGTTCCTCTACCACATGATGCTCAACGGCATCCGGGTGGTGCAGCGGATCGAGTAGGACCGGCTTGGCGGGCGCGCGTCACGAGACATCGGCGCGCTGCGTCGGTGCGATCAGGCCGCTGCCTTTGCCGCAGGCGGACCCAACGCAGCCGCGACGGCGGTGCCGAGAAAGAGCCCGAACAGAAGGCCGACGACGAGATTGACGACCAGCTTGGGGCGATCGTGGCGCTCCGGCGGCACCGCCTTGTCCAGCACCTCGAACACGGGCTGCTCTTGGAGTTCCCTGAGCCGCGCCGCCTCGAGCTGCGTGCCGATGGTGATGTACACCTGCTCCTGCGCACGCACCTCGCGCTGCAGCCTCGAGTAGTGGAGCAGTCGCTCCGGCAGCTCGCCGGAGCGGCCCTCGACTTGGTTGACCAACTCCTGCAGGCCCTGCACCCGTGCTTCCTGGCCAATCACCGCCGTCTCCAACGAGACGAGCTGCTCGAGCGCCGACGCATACACCGGGCTGCGCGTGCGCGTTTCGGCGGTGAGGGTCTTGCGCGCCTCGGAGGCGAGGCGGCTGCGCGTCTCCTCGATCCGGCTCTGCAGCCGCTTGACTTCGGGGTGCTCATCGCTGAGGTCGTGGCGAGCGGCGGCGAGCTGCACCTCGAGGCTGACCAACTCCGCGCGAATCGCAGCGGTCTCGGGGTTGTCCGAGAGCGTCTCGCTCGTCATCTCCCACGGCACGGCATAGACGGACCCCGACTCTGATCCTTGCGGATTCTCGGCGGCGAGACGACTGAGCTGCGTGACCAATTCAGCGCGCCGCCGCTGCGCCGACTCGAGTTCGACCTCAGCGGTCGCCTGCTCGATGCGGATGTCCGCGAGCTTCTCCAGTATCGGCGCCACTTCATCGGGCGCGAGCAGCGCTTCGCCGCGCTTCTGGTAGTCCTCCAACTCGGCCTCGAAAGTCCTGAGGTCTGTCTCGGCCTGGGCCACGCGCCGCTCGAGAAACTCGCGCTCGCCGCGTGCGCGCGAGACCGTGCCCTCGCGGTAGACGCGCTCGACAATCCGCGCGTAGGCATTGGCGAGGTCGGCGGAGAGACGCGGGTCGGTCGTGTCGACGCGAATCAGCAGCAGCCCCTCGGGAGTAATCGCCGTCCACGTGGAGTCGCGCAGTTGATCCGTGGCGTCCTGGAAGGTTTCGGTCTCAAAACGCTCCTGCAAGCCGTACTCGCGACAGATCTCCGCGCGCGCGGAGTAGCTGTCGGCGATTGCCTTGCACAGCGACGCCGCCGCCGACGACGGGCCCAACCTGGCGAGAGCCGCCGACACGCCCGCCGCTTGCCCCAGCGATCCGAGGGCTGCGGTCAGTCCCGTATCGCGCGACTCGGGGAAGAAGACGCTGGTCTGAGCGCGGTAGATCTTGGGCAGCGCGATGGTCACCGCGCCGGCCGTGACGACGCAGACAACGGTGACCAGTGCCACCAGCACCTTGCGGCGCCAGACCACCCGGATCAGTTGCGTCAGTGAGAACTCGTCTGCCATATCAGAATATCCTGATGGCGGCCACAATGCCGGTCAGGACCTGGCCCAGGGAACCCCAGTCCTGCACGGTGGCGATGCGCCGTCCGGGAACGAAGATGACATCGCCTTGTGCGACGAGCGGCGGGGCGCCTTTGGCTCGTCCCGTCATGAACTTGGCGAGGTCCACAGGTATCGTGCGCGGCTCGGCGTTGCCGCGGCGGACGATGACCACTCGATCGAGCACCGCGCGATTGGTCGCGCCCCCAGCGAGGCCGATGTAATCTATGACCGTCCGGTTCTCCTCGAACGGCTTCGCGCCGGGCTGTGCTACTTCTCCGGCCAGGTAGACATCCGTGAGCCGACTCACCAGGCGCACGGTATCCCCGAAGATGAGCGGCGGGTCCGCATCCCCGCCCGGATCCGCCAGAGCCGCCCGAGGGTTCACCTCGATGGTCTGGGGCTCACCGTCAGGCGTCGGGCGCTCGATAACCGCGCGCTCGGGATCAGCCGCCGCCGTCAGGCCGCCGGCCATAACGAGGACATGGCTGAGTCGGTCCCCATGGAGCAGTTCGTACACGGCAGGCGCTTGGGCGGGCCCGATCACGGTGACCCACCGCTCGCGCGTCGCGACATATACCACGTCCTGCGGGTGCAGGACGACGTCCTGGTCGCTGCGGCCGAGACTGAGTATCGCGTACAGGTCAATCGGGCCGATTTCTTGCCCGCCACGCACAAGGGAGACCCGCCGCGACGATGCCTGCGGCAGCAGGCCGCCAGCCTGCGTCACCGCCTGGGACAGCAAGGGGCGCTCATCCGGCAAACGCTGCTCCCCCGGCTCCGCCACCTGCCCCAGTACGGAGACCACGATCTCCTTGCGCTCGGTCACGAGCACGACCACTTGCACCTGGCCGACATAGTATCGCTCCAACTCGCGCGCGATCTCGGCCTCCAGCTCGACGGGGGTCTTTCCCTCCGCGGCGAAGGCGCCCGTGGGGGGAACGTAGATGCGCCCGTCCACAGACACGACGCTGTCGAGCGACAACTGCGTCTGCTCGGTGCGCACTTCGATGGTAACGCTGTCGCCGGGACCGAGGGTGTACGCGAGGGCCAGGGTCGGCGTCAATGCGATGAGCAGTCCGAGCGCAACTCGTAGATGGAATCTGACGCAACTCACGTGCTTTCGCCTCCCCGATGCTTGAGAGTATAGGGAAACGCGCTGCTCCGTGTCAAGGGAGCGGCGGATCCGGGCCGTCGTACCGATTTCGCCGCAGCGCCGCACAGTCACGGCGAGGAAAGGCGCCAGTACGGGGCGAAGAGACGAGGGCGCGCGGCAGGCACCGTGCGGGGTGAAGCCGGAGCGAGGGAGGAGTCGAGATGCGGATCGTTGACGCGATGGATGTCGAAGCCAAGCCGGTAGCTATGGAGGGGGCGAAGGGCGTCGCGATGCGCGTGCTCATCGGGCCTGAGATGGGCGCGCCGAGTTTCGTGATGCGCATGTTCGAGGTCGAGCCCGGCGGTAATACCCCGCTGCACCAACATGCCTGGGAGCACGAGGTGTTCGTTCTCGCGGGGCAGGGGGAAGTGGCTTCCCCGGACGAGCGCAGACCGCTGCGGGCCGGAACCGCGGCGTTCGTCCCCGGCGGCGAAACGCATCAGTTCGTCAACCCCGGGAGTGACGTGCTGCGCTTCCTGTGCCTGATACCGGCCGAAGGCTAGCCTGCCGGCGCGTATCCGGCGGGCGCCGGATCCCGGAGCGGCAGCGCCGCTCAATGCCCTGTGCGGAACCGAGGCGCAAGGAACGCCCCGATCGCAATGAATCGGAGCCCAAAGATGAACCGCTGTCTCGATATTCTCACCGACGACCAGCTTGACCAGCTTGCCGATGCCGCGTTGACCGTGCTCGAGCGTGCGGGCGTGATGTTCCAGTCCGACGCGATTCTGGATGCGCTCCAGTCCGCGGGGGCGGAGGTGGATAGACACGCGCAGCGGGCGCGTTTCCCGCGCCAGGTGATCGAAACCGTCGTCGCGCATCAGAAGCAGCGCGCGCCGACAACGGCGTTCTGGGAGCCCGCGTCGCCCGACGGCGCACTCCCCGGCATCGCGCTCCAGATCGCGCAGTTCTACTACGACCACGAGGGAGGCGAACGACGGCCGGGCAATCGCGATGACCTGGTGCGGATGGTGCAGTTCGGCGACGCGCTGGATGAGCGCGAGTCGGTGTCGCACGTCCTTATCATGCGCGAGCAACCGCCGCCGGTAGAGCCGCTGGAGGCGGCGCTGGTGCTGCTCGAACACACGGCGCGCCCGGGTCATGTGTACCCGCACTTCGCGTCTCAGTTTCCGTACCTCGAAGAAATCGGCGAGATCTGCGCTGGCGACTCCAACCGGTTCCTGACCGGCGGCGTCTTCATGGTATCGCCGCTGCGGATGGACCGCCGTTCTGCGGATTACATGGTGGACATGTCGCGCCGCAAACTGGCGCGCGGCGTCGGCACGCAGCCGGTCAGCGGCGTCTCCGCGCCGGTCACACGAGCAGGCGTGATCGTCGTCGCCGCTGCGGACATACTCGCGGGCTGGGCGGCGGCGCTCGCGCTCGACCCGGACCTGCCGGTGTCGGGCGGCATCTGCTCGGGGTCGGTGGACATGGCGACGGGCAATGTCAGCTTCTGCTCGCCCGAGGCGATGGTGCAGGACATCGGGTGCGTCGAGTTATTCCGCCGCCGCTTCGGCGGGCGCGTCGGTGTCGCCGGCGGCGCGGATTACACTAATGCGAAGTCCCCGGGCTACCAGGCGGGCTTCGAGAAGGCGTTCGAGGCGCTGACTATCGCGGCGCATACCGGCTCGCATCCGCACTTGGGCGCCGGCTTGCTCGATTCGGGCAAGACGTTTTCGCCGCTGCAACTGCTCATTGACCGCGAGCTGCAGAGCTGTCTGTGGCGATTCGCGGCCGGCGCGCCGGTGGACGAGGAGAGCATCGCACTCGACACGATTCTCGACATCGGCTCCGGCATCGAGTCGTCGTATCTGGAAGCGGAGCATACGCTGCGGCATTATCGCCAGAACCTGTGGTTTCCGGCGCTGTTGGATCGCGGCGTGTGGCGAAGCGAACGCGAGGAGGAACACCCGGATCGGCGGCTGCTCGAGCGCGCGCAGAAGCAGTTCGACGAAGTAATAGCGCGCTATCGCCCGCCCGACGTGGATCGAGACATGCTGGCGAAGGTGAAGCAAGTCGTCGACCGCGCGCGACGCGAGCTGCTGGAGAGTTGAGTCCGGGCGCGAAAGCGACGCGAGGCGAGAGGCGCTGTGGCGCGTCATGGGAGGGCAGGCCGATGATTGTTGATGAGCTGAAGAACTGGCGGCGATACGCGCAGCTGGCCGAGCTGAGGCCGGCGTTCGAGTGGCTGGAGCAGCATGCGGGCGAGGACCTACCGGAGGGCCGCATCGAGATCGACGGCGCTCGTCTTTTTGCACTGCCGCAGAGCTACGCGCCCAAGCCGGTCGAGGGCAGTCTGTTCGAGGCCCACCGGCGGTATGCTGATGTGCAGTACATCGCCGCCGGCACGGAAATGATCGGCTACGCGCCGACCGAAACGCTGACGGTTGAGACGCCCCACGACGCGGGGAAAGACATCGCGTTCTACGCGCGGCCTAGCCGGTACACACCGGTCGCGTTGACTGCCGGCATGTTTGCCGTTTTCTACCCCGAAGATGCGCACATGCCGTGCTGCCGGCTCGATTCCGATGCGATCGTGCGCAAGCTAGTGATCAAGATCGCGCTGTAGGCGGGGCGTCGCGGCCGGCCGTCTTGCGCCAACGGACGCGGGCCAATGCCGCGCCGTACGGGCGTCCGGTCAGTCCACCGCTTCTTTATCCTCCGGCAGGTAGGGGCACTTGATGAAGATGATGCGGGTGTCCTGGTCGCTATCGTTGATGATGTCGTGGGCCTCGCCCGGGTCGAGGCGGAAGACATCGCCGGGTGTGACGCGGTGCTGGGCCCCGTCCACGACCATGATCGGCGCGCCCGATTCGAAGTAAAACGTCTCTTCGACCTCGCGGTGGCGATGGGCGCCGAGCGTCTGCCCGGGATGGAAGACGATGACGCCCCACTCGTGTTTCGGCCCGCGGATGAAGTACTTCGGGCCGCTGTCGCCGAAGCGGAACTCACACTCGAACTCGTTGACGCGCTGCATCCCAATCCTCCCTGGCGTATCAGTATTGGGTTCCGTAGAGGAGCGAGGCCAGTATCGCGATTCCGCCGCAGAGCACGATGACGGCGGCGCTTCCGAGATTGACGGTGAACTGCAGCAATGTGACCGATACCCCAGCAGCGGCGTGGCCGACAGCGCCCGCGGCGAGCAGGGCGAGGGCGAACCCGGCGTATGTGATGCCGTCGAGCCATCGGGGCACCGGCAGCAAGCCCGCGCGGCCGGCTTTCGCTATCGCCCGACTGAGGATCGCCGCACGCAGTTCGGCCGGCGGCTCGGCCAGCGGCTCCGCCGACAAGCCATGGTCGAGAGCGCGCAAGGACTCGAACTCGAGCCGGCATGCGTCACAACCGCTCACGTGCCGCTCGATCCCCCGCGCCTCCCGTTCGGTCAGCGCGCCGTCCGCGAACGCCTGCAGACGGCTCTGAACGCGGCTACATCTCATCCTCGGGATTCCCTTCCCTCAAGACCAACGGTCCGAGCAGATCCCGCAGCATCCTGCGGGCGCGGTACAGCCGTGTCTTGAGCGTGAGCACCGGCACTCCCGTCAGCCTTGCAGCTTCCTTGTATGATCGACCCTCGATGTAGAATGCGACGACGGCCAGCCGGTACTTCGGCGGCAGTTGAGCAATCGCGTCGCGAACCGAGATCGCGACGTCGGCGCCGGAGTGGCTCTCGCTCCGCCCGTACGCCGGCATCCTATCGACCTCACTCGGCAGTCCTGCGCGCTCGGGGCGTGAGCGCAGCCGCATCAGGCATAGGTTGGCCGCGATGCGCGACAGCCACGAGCGAAACGCTGCGTCATCCTTGAGGCGCGGCAGGGCCTCGAATGCCTTGAGAAACGCCTCCTGGGTCACGTCCTCGGCGTCCTCGCGCTGGCGCAGCATCCGATAGGCCAGGTTATACACGACCGTCTGGTGGCGCCGGACCAGTTCGTCGAGAGCCGACGGGTCGCCCCGGCGCGCCAGCGCCAGCAGCCTCGAATCGGCCGCCTCCGGCGTAAGCCCGCCGGACGACAGTCGCGCGAGCAGACACGCTGCAGCGGCGCTCATGAAGTGCTCTCGGTGTCCGAGCATTCGGCAGTACCGCTCCGCCTGCATCCCCAGATGATATGAGCGACCAGCACGACGAGCCCCACAGCCGCGGCAGCGCCTCCGAGGCTCGCCAGCACGCCTCCGCCGGCCTCATCGGTGTCCATCACCACCAAGCCTGCCGCGAGCACACCTGCTCCCAGCAGCAGCACGATCGCACCGGCGATTATACCGCCGCGAATCCGCCAGCGTTCACGGTCGGCTATCAAGGCCTGCCACTCGCCGCCCCGCTCGTGCAGCAGGATCAGCTCTTTGTGATGCAGGTAGCGATTCCACGCCAGCCAGGCGAACAGGGCGACCAGGAGCACTACCCCGGAACCATCGAAATCGTACGACACCATAGCCATGATGGCCTCCATAGCGCGTTACTTCCGATAGTACAGATGCAATGCGGTCGCGATATGGCTTCACACGGACATGACAATTCGCCGTGCCGCAGGGATGCTACTGCCGCGACAGAGGCCTATTTCGGCACCGCCTAGGTTGCGGCAGGCATCACCTCGGACAACGCCGAATCCCATGGCCAATCCCGCACGGAGGTCATGCCATCGTGACAAGATCCACGTCTCGCCCACAGCATCCGCGAGCCGCCGCGATTCTCAAGGGCGCGTGCACAGCTTTGATGCTCGTGGCCGTGCTGCTCGCAGGGATGCCTCTTGCGGCTCGCGCCGCAGCGGATTCGCTCGCTGCCGGCTTCGAGCGCCCGCCCGATTCGGCCAAACCCCACACGTGGTGGCACTGGCTGAACGGCAACTCGAGCGAGGCGGGCATCACCGCCGACCTCGAAGCCATGCGGAGCGCGGGCATCGGCGGGGTGCAGATCTTCAACGTAGACTGCGGCATCCCCGACGGCCCGGTGCCCGTGATGAGCCAGGAATGGCGCGAGCATACGCGGCACGCCATCGCTGAGGCCGCGCGACTCGGTCTCGAAGTCTGCGTCCATAACTGCGCGGGATGGTCGAGCAGCGGCGGGCCGTGGGTCAGCCCCGAACACGCCATGCAAATGCTGACCTGGTCGGAGCAGACGGTAACCGGCCCCGCGCTCTTCGATGCCGTGCTCGAACAGCCCCCAACGCGCCGGGACTACTACCGCGACATCGCCGTCTTCGCCATCCCGACGCCGAAGGACTCGGCCGCTGCCGCGTATCGCATTGCCGGCATCGGCCCGAAAGCATCATTCGCCAGGCCGCCCATGCGAGATCCCGAACTGACGCCCGGTGCCCCCGCCGGCATTCCGGCATCTGGTGTTGTTGACATTACGAGCCACATGGACACCTCGGGCAAGCTGACTTGGGATGTGCCCGATGGCCAATGGACGGTCCTCCGCATGGGCCATACATGCACCGGAGCCCAGAACGCGCCGGCGCCGGCCTCGGGACGCGGGCTGGAGGTGGACAAGCTCAGCCGCGAGGCCATGGACGCCTTCTGGCCGGGCTTCATGGGCGCGGTCATCGCCGAGGCCGGACCGCTGACTGGCACGACGCTCAACAACGCGCTCATAGACAGCTACGAGACCGGCTACCAGAACTGGACGCCTCGGTTCCGCGAGGAGTTTGTGCGTCTCCGCGGCTACGACCCGATGCCTTACCTGCCTGCGATTACAGGCCGGGTCGTCGAGAGCCTCGAGCAAAGCGAACGCTTCCTCTGGGACTTCCGCCGCACGGTGGCCGATCTGTGGGCGGCCAACTACTACGGCTACTTCGCGGAATTGTGCCGCAAGCACGACATGCTGTTCTCGGTCGAGCCCTACGGCAACGGCGGATTCGACAACCTGCAGTGCGGCGGGCTGGCCGACGTGCCCATGGGCGAATTCTGGGTGCCCAACGCCGGCGCCGGCGAGACGCTGAAGATCGCGGCATCGGCAGCGCACACGAACGCGCGCAAGTTCGTGGGCGCAGAGTCGTTTACCGCCGACGAGCGCCGTGGGCGCTGGCTGGTCGAGCCTTACGGTATCAAAGCGCTGGGCGACTACGTTTTCACCCAGGGCATCAACCGCTACATCTTCCACCGGTACGCTCACCAGCCGTGGATGGATCTCTACCCCGGCATGACGATGGGCCCATGGGGCACGCATCTTGAGCGGACGATCACGTGGTGGGACCAGGCGTCCGCGTGGTTCCGCTACATCGCCCGCTGCCAGTACCTACTCCAGTCGGGCAAGTTCGTGGCCGATGCCTGCTACTTCACCGGCGAGGCGGGTCCCAACAACCTGGACGGCCGTCCGTGGCTGAATCCGCAATTGCCAGCCGGCTACGACTACGACGGATGTGACGCGACAGTGGTGATGAACCGGATGGCGGTCAGGAATGGGCGCATCGTGCTTCCCGACGGCATGAGCTACGGCGTGCTCGTCCTCCCCGACAGCCGGTTCATGACGCCCGCGCTGGCACGCAAGATACGCGACCTCGTGCGGGCGGGGGCGACGGTCATCGGGCCGAAGCCGGAGCAGTCGCCGAGCCTTCAGGGCTACCCGCAGTGCGATGCCGAGGTGGCGGCCATCGGCGAAGAGGTCTGGGGCAACTGCGACGGTCGAACCGTGAAGCAGCGCGCGTACGGCAAGGGCCGCGTGCTTTGGGGCGTGACAATGCGCGAGGTCTTCATGTTGCTGAAGACGCCGTGGGACTTTGACTATCGGGCGGCAGGCGGCGCGAAGCTCGCCTATATTCACCGGCGAATCGGCGATGCTGAGGTCTACTTCGTCTCGAATCAGCAATACCGGAACGTGGCGGTAGATTGCCGGTTCCGGGTGCACGGTAAGCTGCCGGAGCTATGGCACCCAGACACCGGTGCGATCGAGCTTGCGCCGCTGTGGCGCGCAACCGGGAGTCGCACGGTCGTCTCGCTTCGCATGGAGCCCGCTGCGTCGGTCTTCGTCGTCTTCCGCAAGCCCGCGAAGGGTGATCACCTGACTCACGTCGCGCGCTCCGGGCCCGCTGGTCCGAAGCCGCAGGCGGAGCGCATCGAGGTGACGCTCGCGCGCTACGAGGCCCAGGACGGAAGCCGCTGGGGCGACGTCACTGCGCGCGTCGCCGCAATGGTGGCCGCAGGCCAGACTGAGATACCGGCGACGAACGAGGTCTTCGGCGACCCCGTGCCAATGGCGGTGAAGCGGCTGCGAGTCGAGTATCTGCTCAACGGGAAGCCGATGCAGGCAATGGCGGATGAGGGCAGCTCGGTGCTGCTGAGTTCGCAGGCGCGGCTGGCTGCGCAGTCCCAGTGGTTCCTACGCCTCAAGACATCGGGCACGGCGATCCTCACGCCGTGGCGCGCAGGGATCTACGAGCTTCGCACCGCATGGGGCGCGATGCAAACGATACCGGTAGGCGTCGGTGCTGACGAGTTGCAGGTGACCGGGCCGTGGACCGTCCGCTTCACACCCGGATGGGGCGCTCCGCCGGAGGCGACGTTCCCCGAACTTGCGTCGTGGACCGACAACGCGGAAGAGGGCATCCGGTACTACTCCGGCTCGGCGACCTACATCAAGGATATCACTGTTCCGGCGTCCGCTCTGGGACGAGGCCGCGACGTGGTACTCGATCTCGGATCGGTCAAGAACTTCGCCGAGGTCACCCTGAACGGGCGTTACCTCGGCGCACTCTGGAAAGCGCCGTTCCGCGTCAATGTCACCGGGATGCTAAAGGCTGGCGAGAATACGCTGGAGATCAAGGTCACCAACCTGTGGCCCAACCGCCTCATCGGTGATGAACAGTTGCCGCCGGAGGTCGAGTGGGAGGGTAACAGACTGAAGGCATGGCCGGACTGGCTCTGGTCCGGCAAGCCGCGCCCTAGGACGGAGCGCTATACGTTCACGACATGGCGCTTCTGGTGGAAGGACAGCGAACTCGTCGAGTCGGGACTGTTGGGGCCGGTGGTCATCCGTTCGGCGAAGACGGTGACTGTGGAGTTGTGACGCATCACGAAGGCGGGGCGCGGCCCGGTCACGCACATTTGGAGGACCGCCGTTGTGGGTCGCGCAGTGTTGTCTGTCCGCCCGGTGGCTGCCGCGGCCCATAGGGCTGAGGGGCCGCGGCAGCCCGGTTGAGCGCTTGAGTGGTGGAATGGAAGAATTGAAGTGTGTGTCCCCCGAATTCCCCCCTGCACGTGCTACCTCTTTAGCCGCACGATGTGTTTCTCCACCATGTGGTGCGGGTGATAGGACTCCTTCGCTTTCCTGAGTCCCTGTATGCCGAGGTCCTGCTGTCGGTTCACAAACGCGTACCCCTGCCATTGATGCTCGAGGAATTGCTGGTTCACGACCTGGTAGAGGCCGTGAAACTGCGCGTTGGCCTTTTCCAGGTGAATCGTTACCGTATCGTCGTTGAGGGGTTCGCCGACGGTAAAGGCCTGGACCTTGCCCTCGACCAGGATGCAACCGCCAACGGCGGAGAGCGTATCCAGGTTGCGCAGCGCCTCTTTAACGGCGCGTGATTCTGCGCGCAGGGTCGCCGACAGATCGCAGTGCCTCTCGTCGCACCACATATCCTGCAGTTCCTCGCACGCAGGCACGAGATCCGGCGTCAGCGGCCGGTATTCGAAGTCATGCTTGGCCTGGAACTGCGCGATGTGATTGCGCTTGCCGTGGTACTTGTCGCCGCTGAGTTCAATAAGGTCGCGGACAGAATACACGTAGTCCCAGTTGTCCCGATCCGGTTCGATGGCGAAGCGCTCGGCGTCAAGGCCCATCGTCTTGAGTTGGGCGGCTGAGACGCGGCAGAGCTTCGCGTCGTGCCCGTTCTGCGCCATGTGCTCGAGCGCGCGCGCGACCCCCTGCGGGCTTCCCGACGACAGCGGAAGCGGCGGCAGAAGGAACGAATCCTCGGGATCGCTGCGCCAGGCGAAGATACACAGCGTGTCGTCAACGCCGCTGAGACGCAACTCGTAGGCGTGCCGCCATATGAACAGGTTCGTGAAGGTCAACTCGGATGTGTCCGGCCGGTCGCGGGCGAGCAGCCCTTCGATGAGCGCGCGATCGTCGAGAGTCAGTTCGCGCATGTCCGGAAGCTGAGGTATGCCGTCGAGCGCGGTCATCGCGTTGTCAGCCCGTCTCCTGCCGATTCCCGGCGGCGTCTCGGACAGCCTTCGACAGTCCTTCGAAGTCCTGCGGCCCGTCATAGCGCTCGCCGTTGATGAAGAATGTGGGGGTCGTGTTGAGGCCGCTGCGCACGCCTTCGCGCTTTTGCTCGCGGATCTTGCGCGCCAGGTCGTCATCGTCGAGGTCAGCCTGGAATCGCTCGACATCAAGCCCCAGTTCCCCGGCATGCCGCAGGAGGTGATCGCGGCCGAGCTGCGGCGGGTCACGAAACAGCCGCTCGTGCATCTCCCAGAATTTGCCCTGTCGCCCCGCGGCTTCCGCCGCCATCGCCGCGTCCATCGCGTGTTCATGTCTGCTGACGAGCGGAACGTGCCGCACGGCGAACCGGATGCGCGAGCCTTCCGCTTCGAACAGCCGCTCCACCACTGAGTGCGCCGCCCGACACAGGGGGCACTCGTAGTCCGTGTACTCGACGAGCGTCACCGGCGCATTTTCCGCCCCACGCGTCCAGTCGTCTTCGGAGACCGGAACGCGCAGGCGATCAGGCCTGTCCGGCGCGTCGAAGCCGCTCACGCCCCGCCTTCCCCCATTCCTTCGAGCGCATCGAGTATCCGCCCCACCCCTGGGTTCTCCCCGATTGGCGAGACGTAGGAGTAGCGGATCGTGCCGTCGCGGTCGATGACAAACAGCGCGCGCTCGGTGACGCCGTCATCGCGCATCACGCCGTACTTCTCGGCGACCGCGCCTTTCGGGTGGAAGTCGGAGAGCAGCGGAAAGGTGATGCCCCGGTTCTCGGCAAACGCCGCATTCGACCAGAAGTTGTCCACCGAGATGCCGACGACCTTGGCGTTGAGGCGCTCAAGCTCGTCCAGCGATTCCTGGAACAGCGTCAGCTCGTCGCCACACACCCCGCTCCACGCGGCCGGGTAGAAGGCAAGGACAATGTGCTTGCCGTCCTTGAGCAGACCCGACAGGCTCACTGCGCTGCGCTGGGCGTCAGTCAGTTTGAAATCGGGGGCTTTGCTGTCCACTCGGAGTGCCGGCATTTTGTGCGCTACCTCCCTTGTTCTTCGCTTCCCGCGTTTCGCAGGCGAGATGCCTGCGCTACCGCATCGGCAGCCGAGGACGGTCGCCCTACCATCGTTCCCGACGGAGAACGGCCGCGCTATTGTCTCACGCAGGCTCGGACGGCCTCGACGACATCGTACCGGTCCGCCATGACGTGATTCTCCAGCGGTTCGGCGAAGGGTATCGGGGCAAAGCGCGAGCCGACGCGCACCGGCGCCTGCTTGAGATGCTCCCACGCGCGCTCAGTCAGTTGCGCGACGACCTCGGCCCCGAGCCCGCAATACGTCACGGCTTCGTGGGCGACCACGAGGCGGCCGGTCTTGCGCACGGAGTCGATCACCGGCTCGAGATCCACGGGCAGCAGCGTGCGCAGGTCTATCACCTCGACTTCTATGCCGTCGTCTGCCACCTCCTCCGCAGCCGCAACGCATTCGCCGGCCATGGCCGACCACGAAACGAGCGTCACGTCCTTGCCCTCGCGCACTACCTTCGCGACCCCGATCGGTTCGAGCGTCTCTTCCGCCGGCATCGCCCCCGTCGTCTGGTACAGGGCCTTGTGCTCGATGACCACGACCGGGTTCGGGTCGCGAATCGCGGACTTCAGCAGACCGCGCGCATCCCCGCAGTTGCCAGGCGTGACCACCTTCAGCCCCGGGATGTGAGTGACCCACGTCTCGAGCGATTGCGAGTGCTGTGCCGCGTAGCCGTGGCCGCCGGCGGAGGTCCGGATCACCATCGGTATCTCCAACTGCCCGCCGCTCATGTAGCGGAGTTTCGCGGCGTTGTTGGCGATCGCGTCGAGGGCGATGGACAGGAAGTCGCAGTACATGATCTCAGCCACCGGCCGCAGCCCGCCGATGGCGGCGCCGACGGCCATGCCGGCGATAGCGGCCTCGGAGATCGGCGTGTCGCGCACGCGCTCCTCGCCGAACTCGCGCTGCAGGCCGCGGGTCGCGCCGTACACGCCCCCGTACACGCCGATGTCCTCACCCATGAGGAAAACACGGTCGTCGCGCAGCATCTCCTCGCGCAGCGCAGTGCGCACCGCCAGCGCATAGGCAACTTCCCGCACGCCGGGTCCCGCCTTCTTCGACGCCTCAGGCTTCCGTGACATAGACGTCCTCCATCGCCCATTCCGTCGGCGGCGGCTGGATCTGCTTCGCGGCCTCGGCCGCGTCGTCAATCTCCCGCTTCACGCGCTCGCGCAGCTCGACCAGCGCATCCATCGGCACAGTGTGATCGTCGCCGAGTTCGCGCTCCAGGAGATGGATCGGGTCGTGCTCGCGGAATTCGTCGCGCGCCTCCTCCGGCGGGCGGTAGCGCAGCGTGTCCTTGGTGTAATGGCCGACGAAGCGATAGGTATTGGCGACGAGCAGCACTGGCACCTGATGGCTGCGGCATACTTCCACTGCCCGTCGCGCGGCGTCGTACACCTCCCATACGCGCATGCCGTCAACACTCTCGTGCCAGATGCCGTAGGCGGCGGCGCGGTCGGCGAGGTCGGTGACTGCGCTGGCGCGCTCGACCGACACCGAGATCGCATAGCGGTTGTTCTCGCAGATCATGAACAGGGGCAGCTTCCACACGCTGGCGAGGTTGGCCGTCTCGTGGAACGCGCCCGTATTCATCGCGCCGTCGCCGAAGAACACCGCAGTCACGCGCCCGTTGTCCAGATACTTCGAGGCTAACGCGAGACCAGCGCCGATCGGTATGTTAGCGCCGACGACGGGATTCGCGCCGACGAAGTTGGTCTCCATGTCGCAGAGGTGCATCGAGCCGCCCTTGCCCCGACAGACACCGTCGCGGCGGCCCATGATCTCGGCGAACACGCGCATCGGGTCGGAACCGCGTATCAGGCAGTGGCCGTGGCCGCGGTGCGTGCTCAGGACGTAGTCCTGCGCCTCCAACGCGCGGATCACGCCCACGCCGGTCGCCTCTTGCCCGATGTAGAGGTGGGTCAGCCCACGGATGAGCCCGGCCGGGAAGATCTCCTGGTCGAGCTTCTCCTCGAAGAACCGTACGCGGAGCATGTCCTCGAGCATGCTCACCAACTGTTCGGTCGGCGGCTTTGTCGGCACGCTACTCCTCCTCGCCGGACCAGGACTGGATCCGTTCCATGAGCACCGACAGAAACTCGGCGCCCACCGCGCCGTCCACGACTCGATGGTCAACCGTGAGCGCCAGCCACACGGTCGGCCGCACGACGACCGTGTCATCGGACACGACGGGGCGCTTTGCGATAGGTCCGATCGCCAGAATCCCCGTCTGCGGCGGGCTGATGATGGCGTCGAACGCGTCGATCTTCTTGGGGCCGACGTTGGAGATGGTGAAGCCGGCCCACTGTTGGAAGCTCGCGCGCAGCCTGCCCTTGCGCGCAAGCTCCGTCAGCTCCAGCGCCTCCTCGTTGATCTGGCGCAGCGGTTTCTTGTTCGCGTCGAACACCGTCGGCAGCAACACGCCCTGGTCGGTTTGCACGGCGAAGCCGAGGTGCACCGGCTTGAACACCTTCAGGCCTTCGTCCTCGCACCATGCGTTGAGAACCGGGAACTCCGGCATGACCCTGGCGACGATGTAGATGAACAGGTCGTTGTACGTCGGCACGAATCCGTCGCCGCTCTGCTTTCTGCGCTCGCGGTCGTCGAGGAGCGAGCCGACGTCCGCCTGGACGAACAGATCGAAGTGCGGGATTTCCCGCCGGCTTCGGCTGACGCGCTCGCCGATCGCCAAGCGCGTGCGGCTGTGCGGTATCAGGTCAAACTCCGGGGGTTGTTTTGGGACTTCCATTGCCTCTCTGCACCCTCCGTTCCGATGAGTCACGGAGCCCATGCCGTAACGTATCCCCGACGGCAGACGCGCAGCCGGACTCCGCCATATGTTTCTTCGCGTCCCGGCCGACTCCGGGGCGCAGATCGCCGACGGCGGCCGCGTCATGCCGATGACGCGCATCAGAGCGGCCGCCCGACAGACGTGCTCAGCGCGGCGCGAATCGCGTCCCGCGCGTGCTACTTGCCCTAGTCTGGATTATACATACTAGGCCTGAGGTGCGTGCATCCTGACCATCACTCGTGCGCGCATGAGTAATGCGCGCTAGGCGGCGGCGAGGCGCTTGGCGACGTCATCCCAGTTGACCAGGCTGTCCATGAACGCCTTCGTCCACTCAGGGCGCCGGTTCTGGTACTTCAGATAGTACGCGTGCTCCCAGACGTCGAGGACGAGGATGGGCACGACGCCCCACTGGGTCAGGTTCTCGTGCTTCTCCGCCTGCAGCACAATCAGCGCGTCGTCGGCCTTGCGATACGCCAGAACGCCCCAACCCGAGCCGGCGACCGCATTTGTCGCCGCAAGGAAGAGCCCCTTGAACGCTTCGAAGCTGCCAAACTGCTTCGCGATCGCGGCCGCGAGTTCCCCCGCCGGCTCGCCGCCGCCGTTCGGCTTCATGTTGGTCCAGAAGATGGAGTGCAACATGTGCCCGGAGCCGTGGAAAGCCAACTCGCCGCACACCGCTTTCGCGGCCGCGAAGTCGCCCGATTTCAGCATTGCCGCGACTTTCTCTTCCGCGGCGTTCAAGCCCTTCACGTATCCGGCGTGATGGATATCGTGATGCAGTCGAACCGTCTGCTCGTCGTAGTACGGCTCCAGCGCGTCGTACGCGTAAGGCAACTCCGGAAGTTCGTGATGGTGTGGCATACTCTCGTTTCCTCCTTGCTCAGTTGATGCGGATATCAAGCGACATTCCATTAGTCCCACAGCGGCGCCGAAGCCGACTGCTCTCAGGAATTCCCGCCGACTGACCACTGTCTTCTCCCGGCGCGCGGTCTCGCCCCAGCGGATTCTTCGCGCTGCTCGCTCGTCATCCCTCGTTCGATCAACGCCCATTGCGGTCTTCGACCACTTCGCGGTTGACGATGTTCGGCGGCGCCTCGCCACGCATCGCCGCGAACACGTTCTCCGCGGCAAGCATGATCATGCGCGTGCGCGTCTCGACCGTCGCGCTGCCGATGTGAGGCGCGAGAACGACGTTGTCCAGTTCCGCCAAGCCATCGGTGAGCTGCGGCTCGTTCTCGAAGACATCCAGCGCGGCGCCGGCGATGCGCTTCTCACGAAGTGCCTGCACCAGCGCCGCCTCGTCCACGACTGCTCCGCGCGCGGTGTTGACGAGGTAAGCCGTAGGCTTCATCATGCCCAGGCGTTCGGCCCCGATGAAGTGGCGCGTGTCGGGCGTCAGCGGAACATGCAGGGAAACGAAGTCCGCCTCGCGCAGCGCCGTTTCCAGATCCACGCGGCGCGCGCCGAGTTCGCGCTCAAGGGCATCATTCGGCCGTTCGTCCACATAGACTACGCGCATGTTGAAGCCCTTCGAGCGCATCGCGAACGCGCTGCCGACGCGCCCCGTGCCGATCACGGCCAGCGTCTTCCCGACAAGGTCCGACCCGAGCAGCAGCCCCGGCTCCCATCCGCGGAACTTGCCCGCGCGCACTAACCTGTCGGCCTCCACGACGCGGCGCACAACCGCCATGAGCAGCGCCCAGGCGAGGTCCGCCGTCGCGTCGGTCAAGACGTCCGGGGTGTTGGTGACGATGATGCCGCGCGCGGTGGCCGCCCTAACGTCAATGTTGTCGAAGCCGACGGCGCAGTTGGCGATCACCCGCAGCTCACCGCCGCCCTCGATGATCTCCGCGTCAATCCGGTCGGTGAGAAACGTGAGCACGGCGTCGCGGTCGCGCAGATTCCGTATCAACTCATCGCGCGTGAGACCACGGTCTTCGGCGTTCACCTCGATGTTGAGGCATGCCTGACAAAGGCGCTGGCGGGCGGCCTCGGGTATCGGTCGTGTGACAAAGATGCGGCAGGACTCCGCCACGAGCGCCTCCTGGGAAGGCTGCCATCCGCTCGGTATCTCGCCGACAGCGGCTGTTGCGCCGAAGGTTACCAGGAAGCTCGCGGAGTGTGTGGACAACCATGTCGCTTCCGGCATACATTGCTTCCCTCCCGCCCAACGAATTGGGGGCACTTGTGGGCACGACCTTACAAGCTGCGTTGTTTCAATCGTGCAAATTGCTGACCCTTGGCCGCCAGCCATTCATCTGTCACTGAAGGCCATCGAAGCCGCGTGCCAGCGCCGCCCCGCTGCGACGTCAAGCAGGAGAGCCGAGGCGCCGGGGTTAATCAAGAGGCGCTGCGTTATTTTCAGCGGGAGGGACAGCCGCGTTGAACGATAGCGAGCAGCAGACTTATGACCTCGTCATCATCGGCGCCGGGCCCGCAGGCGGAACCGCCGCCATCTATGCCGCCCGAGCGCGGCTGGGGACGCTCGTCATTGACAAGGCCAAGGTCGGTGGGTCGCTGGCGGTTGCGCCGTGGATCGCGAACTTCCCGGGTTGCACCAAGCCCATGCCCGGCGTCAAGCTCGCCGGCATCATCAAGCAGCAGGCGATTGATCTCGGCGCGGAATACCTTCAGGCCCCTGTGCTGGGGGTTGACTTCAACGCCGATCCCAAGCAGGTCTTCACCACCGAGGGCGTGCGCGCCGCCAAGACGGTCATCGTCGCGACCGGCGCGATGGGCCGCGGTTCGCGCGTGCCGGGCGAGGACGAATTCCTCGGGCGCGGGGTGAGCTACTGCGCGACTTGCGATGCGGCGTTCTACGACGGCCAGATCGTGGCGGTGGTCGGCAAAACCGAAGAGGCGGTGGACGACGCCCTGCTGCTCGCGAAGTTCGCGCAGCGCGTGTACCTGGTGGCGCCGTCGGCAAATCTGTCAGTCGGCGAGGAGGGCCAGCGCGCTGTCGAGGCCGATGCGCGGATTGAGCTGCTCCAAGAGCGGAAACTGACCGAGGTCCGCGGCGAGGAGCAGGTCAAGGAGATCGTGCTCGCCGCGGCCGACGGCTCGACGCAGACGCTGGAGGTCGGCGGGGTGTTCATCTACCTCGCGGGCAACAAGCCGGTAGTTGACTTCCTGCATGAGGCCCTGGAGCTGACCGGTGATGGCTGCATCCGCGCTGATTCCACGATGGCGACGAGCATCCCCGGGGTGTTCGCCGCGGGCGACGTGCGGTGCACGGATTTCCGGCAGGCGATCACCGCGGCGGGCGACGGCGCGATTGCCGCGATGTCGGCGGATCGGTACGTCAACCGCCGCGAGAGCTTTCGGCCATCGCGGTGAAGGACGATGGCGGCGAGCGGGAATCGCGCCCGGGGGGGGTGGATCAGGGCGCGCGGCAGACGTCGTTGGGCCTCACCTGTTCTCTCACGGGACTGCAAGCAATTCCAACGCGGCGATCCCGAATCTTTGCGGCATGCGAGACGATTGGAGGCATGAGATGAGTCGGTGTACGTGCAGAGCTGGGTTGGCTGTAGTCGTTCTCGTGCTCGCGGCGCTCGGTCCGGCGCGCGCGGCGGAGGACTCCAGCGAGCCGCTGCGAATCAAGATCGGCCCGTATCAGCAGCACGTCACCCGGGACAGCATCACCATCATGTGGGAGACGAACAGGCCTGCGTCGTCCGTCGTCGAGTACGGCACCGCGGCGCCGCCGACGCTGCGGTGCGAGAGCGCCGGCGAGGCGAAGATGCACGAGGTCACAATCACCGGCTTGCTTGCCGAGCTGGTGTTCTTCTATCGCGTGATATCCGAGGCCGGCGGCGAGCGCGTCGAGAGCGAGGTGTATCCCTTCAAGACGGCCGCTGTTGAGGGCACGCCATTCGCCTTCGCGGTGGTCGGCGACAATCGCTCGAACCCCGAGAACTGGGGGCGGATCGCGGATCTCTGCTATGCCGAGCGCCCCAACTTCGTGATCAACGTCGGCGACCTGTGCGCGGACGGCAACGTGTACGAGGAGTGGATCGAGCAGTGGCTCGCGCCGGCCGCGACGCTGATGGCGCGCGTGCCGATGTACGCGTCAATCGGCAATCACGAGCGCAATGCGGATTGGTACTACTACTACGTCTCGTATCCGCAGCCCGAGAACTACTACTCCTTCGACTACGGCAACGCGCACTTCGTCGCGGTGGACACGAACCAGGATGTCTCGCCCGACAGCCCGCAGTACAGGTGGCTGGAGAAGGATCTGCGCCGCGCCGACGAGCGATGGAAGTTCGTGTTCCACCATCATCCCCTGTACAGCTCCGATCTCAACGACTATGGCGACACGACCAAGGAGCAGTCCACGCTCGGGCACCTGAACCTGCGGCATCTCGCGCGGCTGTACGAGAACTACGGGGTTGACGTCGTGTTCGTCGGCCACATCCACAGCTACGAGCGCACGTGGCCGATGCGCGGGGGGAAGGTGAACCACAACGGCGGAGTGATCTACCTGCAGGCGGGCGGCGGCGGGGCTCCGCTGGAGGACTTCGCGCCCGAGCGCAGCTACTTCACCGCCAAGGTCGCGAGCAATCACCATTACTGCATCGTCGCGATTTCCGGCAACACACTGCGCATGATGGCGTACGATATTGACGGGCGGATGTTCGATTACCTCGACGTGAACAAGCGGTAGGCAGGCCCCGGATTCAGCCGCCGATTGACGCGGATGAACGCGGATCTGGTGGGATGGAAGGGGCACGCGCGGCTGCGCCACGCGTCTGGATGTGTAGGGCGACCGTACCTACGGCCGCCGATACCCCAGAATGGCGGGCATAGGAATGTCTGCCCTACAATGGGCGCGATTTGGGGACGCCGCGCCCAAAGGTGCGGCCTCTCCGGCATCCCCGCGATCCCGCGAGGTCGCTCGCGGCGGGCGTGCGCGGCGATTACGAGCCACCCTCACCTCGGTCCCGCCCGAGGCGGGTGCACCTCTGCCTTGTACGGATAGCAGTCAGCGCGCGTCAGCCCTGCTTCGCCGCGATGGCCCGGCGCAGTCCAACGAGCGCATCCGCGACCCGCCGCCGCTCGCGCTTCAGGACCTCCCAGCTCAGCTCGGGCAGGTCTTCGTCCCAGCCGGCACTGACGGCGTTGACCGCTTCGGCGCGCGTGGTTCGGGCGCGCTCGCACAGCGCGGCATCAACGCCCGCTGTTTCCGCCTCCGCGACGGCGTCGTCGAGCAGGAGCACCGCCGTCACGTCCTGCACGCCGTCGTGCGCGGAACGCCAGCGCCGCGCGTCCACGACTTGCGTCCGGTCGATGTGCACCGTCCCGTAGTCGGGCTCGTTCTTCTCGCCGACACCCCAGAGATCGGAGTAGTAATAGACCCAGAACCCCGACCCGCGGGCGCCGTTGCGCAGCGCCACCCACGGCTGCCTGCGGTAGAAGCCCAGCGGGCTGAGGACGCGTATGTTCCCGGGCGCGTCGTACATCCAGACGTGGCGGTTGCGCGCGGACATGACCGCGTGGAAGTCAGCGCGATTCGACAGGCCGCTCGACGGCGCCCATACGTCAACCCACGGATCAAGCTCGCGAATCCATTCCAAGGTATATGCCGCGCCCGCCGGGTCGGCATACACAGGCGCGTTGGGGTCGGCTTCGCGCAGTATCTTCGCCTCCGCGATGAGCTGCTCGATGCCGCTGTGGCCTGAGTTGCCCGGCTCATCCACGGGATAGAACGCGAAGTCGCGGTAGGTGATGCCGATCGACGCGAGGTGTGCGACGAATTCCTGCATCCACGCCTTGAACGCCTTCTTCCACTCCGGCGCTTCTCGCGTCATGCCCTGCGGGGCGCTGAGAGGCAGTGAGGTGAAGAACAGGAACGGGTCGCCCGGTTTCGCCACGGCCACAAGGGCATCGAGCTGCGACCAGTCCACCTCCCCTATCAACTCGCCCTGCTCGTCACATTGGCGCGCCGGGGCGTTTGCGTACATCACGTTCGACCCGTGCGAGATGAGATTCCGAATCACGCGGTCGCGCAGCGGCTGGGGGAATCCCATCGGCCACGCCCAGTTGCACATCTTCCAGGGGTATGGGTACGGAAGCTCGACGGGGAGCACATCGAGGCGCAGGGTGACGTCGACGGCCTCGGCCGACATGGTCAGGGATTGCAGACGCACAGGGATGCTCCACTCGCCCGGCGCGAGGCCTTTCGTATCCACGACCAGCCAGACCTGTGCGAACCTGCTGGGCGCAAGCTGCACCGTGCGGCCGGGGTTCATTTCCGGCAGCATGTCCGGCACCTCGCCGCCGAAGCGGGTCGGCATCCACACGACCTCGAGGACACTCAGATGCTCCTGCCACGGCGCCTTCGCTTCGCCCGGGCCGACAAGGTCTTGCGGCTCGATGCGGACGCTGTACGTGTCCGGGCTGAGGCTCAGCAGGTTAAGACAGAAGTCCTCGCGCTGGTTGCCGTACGCCCAACCGGCGAAGGTCGCTTCGGCGGAAGTGGCCTGCGGGAGATCATCACGGGGATCCGCGTCGTCCCACGGGTTGGCATCGTGCCAGGCGATGAAGCGCAGGTCAGGCGCGTTCTCGGCTGCTCCGCGCGCGAACTCAGCGAACGCCTTCTCACGGCCAATCTGGCTGCGCAGAGCCGCCGCTTCTGCGACGACGGCTTCCGGGAACTCGGCATCGGTGGATACCTGCGCGACGCGGGCCTGGAGGGTCGCGAGCATCGCGCGCAGTTGGGCGCGGCGCCGCTCCAACCCAGCAGAGATGTGCGGGACGGATGACGCAAGTGTTGCTGGCGGCTCGAGGTCCGCAATCGCTTCCTCGACCATGCGTCGCTCGGCCGCAAGCGACTCGTAGGTCAGCGCGCGCGTTTCCTCAAACAGAACGCGCCGCGCCGCGGTGTCCAGGAGTCGAGCTGTGATCTGGTAGCGGCCGCGGTGACGGAATGGAATCAGCACCTCCACCGACTGCTCGTCCCGCGTCGTGCGGAAAGCCTGCGTGACCAGGACGCCGCGCGGATTCGTGACCGCGATTTCCACGTATCCCTGCCTGGGAGTCGAAGCTTCCCAGGTTGCCGTCACCGGCGTGTCGCCGAGAACCGGTTCGAACGTCGCGGGCAGCAGTCGGCCTTCACGTGCGGCGGCCGCCTTTGCTGCGGCGGCGACGGCGGCGCGCGCGGTGAGACGATTGCCGTTCAGCGCGGAGTTCCCACGGTAGCACGGCCACAACACCTCGCCCGCCTTCGCGGGACTGCCGAAGTGGTAGGCGAAGACCGTGTTGCGCGAGCAGCTCACCACGTCGAGCGCGCCGTCGCGGTCGAGGTCGGCAACCATCGGCGCGACGTTCGCCTCGCCCTCCTGCGGATACGCCCCGAGCACGTTGCCCGCGGTGTCGAGGACGTAGAGGGAGTTCCCCTCGACACCGGACTGCCGAACGCCGACCACGATTTCCAGCTCGCCGTTTCCGTCAACGTCCGCGACCGCGGAACTCCAGAAGATACCGTGGCCACCCATCGTGGTCACCCACAGCGGCTCGCCGGTGTGCGAGAACGCCCGCAGCTCGTTGTACTTCGTGCCGACGAGGATCTCATCGAAGCCATCTCTATTGATGTCGGCGACGGTCAGCGCGCAGAACCCCTTGGCGGGAACGTGCGCGGCCCACAGCAGCCTGCCGATCGCGCCGTCCAGGCAGTGGACCATGCTGTCCGCATCGGTCTTGAGCATGAAGACCTCGGGCTTGCCGTCGCGCTCAACGTCCGCCACCACCGCGTGACATCGGCCGAAGTTGTGCGGATCCGCGAACTCCCAGAACAGCCGGCCGTCGTTGGTGAGCGCCACGATGCGCTCGGCATCTATGCCGGAGACGAATTCGTTCTTGCCATCGCCATTGAGGTCGGCAGCCGCGGGAGACGAGATCGGCCCTTCCTCTGCGATCCTGTAGCGCCAGCGGATGCGGCCATTCGGGTCGAGGCACGTGAGCCACCCGTCCGGGTTGTTGAGGAGGACGTCGCAGCCGCCGCCCGGGCGCTCCGACAGCACAACGCACGCGTAGTTCACAAAGGCGTAACGCACATCGCACGACCAGTTTAGATGCCCGTCGCCGGTGAGGCACACGATATACCCGCGCACCGTGCCCGCGACGATATCCACCGAGCCGTCGCCGTCCACATCGCCGCACGCGGGCACCGCGCCGATGCCATCACCGAGGTCGTATTCGAATATGACCTCGCCCTTCGCGTCGAGCCGTACGACCTTGTTATCGCCAGTGGTGATGACGACGCTGTCGGGCGCGTCCGCGGAGGGATACGGGACCGGCGATGAACCAACGCCGCCGGCGATCTTAGCGCTCCAGACGATGGCTCGCTCGAGGTCGGCGCCCGCGCAGGCGGCAGAGAGCGCGAGCGCGAGGCCGACTGCCAGGATTCCGCGGGTCAGCCATTTCACATCCGACATCAAGACACGTCTCCTATTCCTGGGCTCTTCCGCCCGAGATGCTCTCGGCGGGCGAATCCATCATGGGGAAGTTCGGCAAGCGAAGGGGCGTGTTCCTGCTCAGCCAGGATTCGAGTTCGGCGGGCGCACCCGAGCGCTCATGGCTCGCGTGACGGCTCACCCGCGGTTCTGTCGGGCCGCCTTTCGCAGGCGGAGGCAGTTGTGCCGCTGCGTCGGAACTGAGCCCGTATCTTGCCGTTTGGTCAGACAAGTGTTGATGAGACTCCAAGGATGCACAGGGCACATTCAGAATATGAGGCGGAGAGCCGCACAACTGCTGGCGGCGCTGAAAGGACGCAGCACATGTGTCAGGGCTCGCCCATCAACGGCATACCGACGCGCATTCTGGGTGGAACCGGCGTCCAGTTGGCCGTGCTTGGCGTCGGCGGGTACCACATCGGCGCGGTCAAGGACGCCGAGCTGGGCATACGTATCATTCGGACGGCGATTGACGAGGGCGTCAACTTCCTGGACAACGCCTGGTGCTACAACGAAGGCGAAAGCGAGCGCCGCATGGGTCAGGCCATGCGCGACGGCTATCGCGACCGGGTCTTCCTGATGACGAAGAACCACGGCCGCGATGCCGCGACCTTCAAGCGCCAGTTGGATGAGAGCCTGGAGCGACTGCAAACCGACCGCATTGACCTGCTCCAATTCCACGAGATCATCCACGAGGGGGAGCCGCAGCGCATCTTTTCCGAGGGCGCGATCGAGGCGGCGGTTGAAGCGCGGGACGCGGGGAAGATACGCTTTATCGGTTTCACCGGACATCGCTGGCCCGAGCTGTTCCGCGAGATGTTGAACGAGGACTTCGCGTGGGACACGGTGCAGCTTCCGACCAACCTGCTCGACTTCTACTTCCGCAGCTTCACGCGCGAGATCGTGCCGCTCCTCCGGGCGCGTGGGATCGGCGTCATCGGCATGAAGAGCCTGTCCGGCGGGCGCATCTTTCGGGCGGATGTCAGCGCAAAGGACGCGATCAGCTACGCGTTGACGCTGCCCATTCACACGCTGGTGAGCGGGATGGATTCGCTGGAGGTGCTCGCGGAGAACCTGGAGATCGTCCGCGCGTGGGCGCCGATGTCGGCGAAAGAGGCAAGCGCCCTGCTCGAGCGCGTCGCGCCCCACGCGCTCGACGGGCAGCTCGAATATCACAAGACGCGGTGAGCCCGTAACCGGACGACCGCGGCCGCGCTGCAACCCCGCTAGTGCCGATCGCTGGCTTGCGCAATTGAGCCGGCCGAGGTGGATGGTTGCCGCCCACGGCCACCGCAACTCAGCGGCATTTCCTACGCAAGCCCTAGAAGCTGTAGTGATAGGCGATCGTCGCGGTCACGTCCGGCGCATCGCCCGCAAGCGCCGTGCTCGCCCCCCACGCGAGCACCGACCAGGGGGTGAGTTGGCTGCGCACACCCACCTCGACCACGATCGAGTCGTCGCCGTCCCGCTCATCCGATTGCTCCCAGAACGCATCGAGGATCAACAGTTCGTCGAAGCTCAGCGGCCGGTCGTAGCCGATCCCGGCGAACCAGACCTGACACCGATCGCCTGGCTCAGGGGAACCGACGTCGGTGTAGGCGATATTGACGTGGACGCGCTCCGCCCACGTCCCGATGGTGCGGGTCATGATCGCCTTCGCGGAAACGTCCGTGCCCTCGGAATCCGTGCCAGTCGCAAATCGGCTCTCAAGGACGAGTGACAACGCTGGCGTGCGCATCGTTTCCGTATTGAAGTTGTACAGGGCGTGAAGTCGCACATCGCCATTGCCAGCGCGGTCGCCGCTACCGAAGAGAAACGGTGCCGCCAGGGAGACCTGGAGGTTCCTCGCGGCGCCATAGTCGAAGCCGATCTCGAGTTCGCCAAGGTCGCCTTCGTCTTCGTTGAGGTAGCGCACGGCGGCCTGCACCTCGCGCGCGCGGTAGGGATGCGGATATGCGTCCTCGACGCGCGTCGGCAGGCCCTCTTCCAGGTCCTGATGGTCGGCGGCGAAGCAGGGCAAAGGAGCGACAGACGCCAGTCCCGCCGCAATGGCCAATGCCAAGCTGATGACGGAAGTCTTCATCCAATCGCGCTCCCTTCCCTGAATCAATAGCGTATGCCCCGGATCTTCACTTCGCCGCGCTCGTACCTGGCCATGAGATCCGAGATTCGATCCTCGGGCATCTGCATGGCCGCGTGAGCGGGCGGGTGGTGTTCCAGCTGCGCGGGCATCGTCATGCCCATAATGCGTCCCATCTCGCCCGCATCCCTCGTCCATATCTGCAGGTCGTAGGTGGTGGGGTCGTAGTCGGGATATGGTATCGGAAAGTCCGCCGCGAGCGACATGTCGCCGGGTCGTGCGAGCATTAGATCGAGAACCCGATAGAGTTCGCGGCGCTTCTGCTGCATGGTTAATTCGGGGTAAGCCAGGATGTCGTAGATGATGCCGTGCAGCATGTGCAGGTTGTCGAAGATGTTGGCGGCTGCGGGCGCGAGTTTTGAGAAACGCGGCATCGCTTCGCGCGAGAGCACCATGCGGTTGGGCGGATGCCGGAGCACTGTTTCGGTGAACAGCCGGTCG
>CP070648.1:4821675-4827544 GCA_020354555.1 Armatimonadota bacterium
CGCCGCTGCGCCGGTTGTCCGGGACTATGACGGCACGCCCTGCCGAGACTCTTCGCTCCCCGTGCTCGGCCTCAATGACGCGATCGTGAGCCGTCGCGTCCTCCCCGGCCGCTCCGCACCCCGTTTGTCATTCCGAGCGAAGCGAGGAATCTCGGCGGTGCCATCTGCCTAGCCCTTGTCACCGCGCGCCCCAGCCAACGAGTCTCCGTTGGCAAACAGCTCTTCGGCCAAGTCCCGCCACCGCGGGTTGACCGATCGCACCAGTGCGAGCTTCTTCGCCCGCGACCACCCTTTGATCTCCTTCTACATGTAAATCGCCGCGCGCACGTCTGGCGTTGCCTCATAGTAAACAAGCCGGTCGATGTGATATCTCGCCGTGAAGCCGTCGATGAGCTTGTGCTTGTGCTGGTACAGACGTCGTTCAAGATTGCTCGTCACACCCGTATAGAGTGTCTTCGACCGATTCGTCATGATATAGACATAATATGTCTTCATCTCACGGAACGGCAACCCCGGCCATTAGCCGACAACGCTGCCGAGACTCTTCGCTCGCTGCGCTCGCTCTGAGTGACACGATCATGAGCCGTCGCGTCCTCCCCGGCCACTCGGTACCCCGTTTGTCATTCCGAGCGCAGCGAGGCATGCCCGCCCGGGGGCGGGAATCTCGGCGCCGCCGCGCGCCCCGTCCGGGACTATGACGGCACGCCCTGCCGAGACTCTTCGCTCCCCGTGCTCGGCCTCAATGACACGATCGTGAGCCGTCGCGTCCTCCCCGGCCGCTCCGTACCCCATTGTCATTCCGAGCGAAGCGAGGCATGCCCGCCGGGGGCGGGAATCTCGGCACCGCCGCGCGCTCCGTCAGGGACTATGACGGCATGCCCTGCCGAGACTCTTCGCTCGCTGCGCTCGCTCTGAGTGACAGCCTGAGGCTCAAGGGGCGCGCGCGTCCGCCTCACTCCCGAAACGCGAACGCGAACAGCTCCGCGCTCTTCATGATGAACCGCAGCGTCACGGGCTTGCCGGCTAGCGCGCCAATGTCCGCCCCCTTCGCCCAAGCCACCTGGTGCCGCAGCTCATCCCCCGCCAACGGCTGCGAGCGGGCGAGCACCGCGCCGGCCATATCCAGCACCTCCACGACGATCTCCCCGCCCTCCTGCGTCGCCGCGTTGAGTTCGAGCCGGCTGCCGGAGAAGACAATCGGCACCGTCGTCAGCGCCCCGCCCTCGGCCGGCGCGTCAACCGAACCGAACCGATCGAGCCTCCATGTTGCCAGGCCGATGCTGCCGGTGAACTCCGTGCCGCGGCCGGTGCCCTCCGCGCGGTAGAGGCACGGCGTCCCATGGGTATAGTCCGACCCGCCGTAGTACAGCCACACCTCGTCACCGACCCGAATCGCCTCCGCCGCGGTGCAGAAGAATCCGCAGTCCCACTCCCCGATCTGCCCCCGCGGCACGCACGGCACGCGGAACGGACGCTCCCAGTGCTCCAGGTCGCGCGACACCGCGAGCTGCAGCTCCCCCGGCCCCTCCTGGTTGCCGTAGCGCGCATTGTTGTTGACCGTGAACACCCATGGGAAGGCCAGCGTGCAGCTTTCCGCCTGATACACTCCGATGCCGTAGAACTCCGTGCGCATCAATGCCGGGTCATCAGGCACATCGAGGATCGCGCGCACCTCCTCGATCCGCGCCAGCGATCCGGCATCGTCGCGCGCGTCCGGCGCAAACACCAGCCGCGGCTCGGTCCAGTTCTCGAAGTCCTCGCTCGTGATGAGCCAGAAGCAGCGGCGGTCGTGCCCCATCACGGTCGCCCCAATCTTCGGGAACGCGACGTACAACTTGCGCCGCTCGTCGTAATAGCCCGTGATGACGTCGCCGCTGCGGCAAATCGGCTCTTCGCTCAACTGCGTCCAGCGCAGGCCGTCGGGCGAGACCATCGTATGATAGCCGTGCGACGCCTGGTTCCAGTAGATCATCTTGTAGCGGCGCGCGGGGTCGGGATCGGCTTGGTCCTTGATCACGCTCGCCAGCAGGCAGGCGTCGGCGACGGCGTTGTGCTCCTCGGCCTTGGCGCAGGTGATCGTGCCGACCAGCGGCTTGTCCCACGTCACGCCGTCCTTGCTCGTCGCGTACAGCGTCGCGTAGTCCCCGAAGTACTCCGACGCCTCGCCGATGTACCACATCTTGAAGAGCCGCTCGTCCTCGTCGTAGAGCACGCTGCCGTAGATCTCCAGCCGCCAGCCCTCCCACGGCAACTCCGCTTTCACCAGCGGATTGCGCGGATGCTTCCGCGCGGGATGCAGCGTGAACGCCACGTTGTCCGCCGAGCGAACCAGCACCTGGTCAACGAATAGCTGCGCCCGACCGCCGACATCGAACGGGCTGCCCGCATGCGCCATTCCTGCCGCTGTCATTGCCATGAGCATCGCACCCCAAGCGTATCTGACCATTGCTCCGCTGCCGATGACGCGTGGTTATTCCGGACACAACGCGTGACCAGGCTCTGCCGCCGCCTCGGCCCGGACGGCCCGGGGACAGTGCACCGCCAGCCGACGCCTTACCGCAGCGACTTCAGCAGTTCCACCGCCGTGCGTTCCACGATCCCTTGCACCTCCGGCGTGAAGGCCAGGAATCCGTACCAGCGGTGCGCGCTGTCCACCTCGTAGCCGCCCTCGGCGAACGCCTTTTGCGTCGGGATATAGCCGACGATGCGGTTCGCATAGCCGATGATGAACGTGTGCCGGAACGGCGACGCCGCCGCAATGCTGTCGCCGATTTCCACGAACACCTCGCCCGGCAGGCCGACCAGCGCGATGTCGTCCATCGCGATCGCCTGTATCTCCGACGTCACCGGCTCAGGCGGCGCGCCGCTCGCCGCGTGGTCGCTCATATCTTGCGCCCAGCCGCACATCGCCTCGTGCGCGCGTATCGCGGCGGCGTCCCCCGATTCGCGTGCGCCCGCGAGGGCCGCGCGATAGCTCGCCAGCTGCGCCTGAGCTTCCTCGCGCGTCGGCGCCCGGGTCGGCAGCCTGATCGGCCGCGTCGCGGCCTCGATTTCCACCCGCGACGACAGGGTGATATTGTCGAACATGCTCAGGCCCGCGCGCGCGACGGCCGCGCCCTGGCGCTCGACCGCCTCGAAGCTCCCGCGCTCCGCCGGATTGATGTCGCCGCAGGCGCCGTTGGTCACCATGACTACCGCGCTTCTGACCGCCTGCGCCATCGCCCGCACGGCCGCCCCCGGCCAGTCCGCCGAGATCAGCAGGTTATCGTCACACAGCACCACCCCATGGCAGCCGTGGTTCAGCATGACGCAGATCGGTCCGCCCCCGCCGTCCACACGCAGCACCCCGACGCGTCGGTCAACCGGCCCCGCGGGATGCTCGCCCAACACCATGCTCCCGTCCGCGGCGCGCTGGCGGCGGTTGACGCCGATCGACCCGGTGGCGAACCCCGCGCCGATGCTCGCCTCGACCGCGTCCCGCTCGGCCGCGGCCACCGCCTCCGCGATTCCCTCCACCGCGCGCTCCAGGAAACTCGCGTCGGCGGGCGCCATCCGCTCCAGGCATTTCACCGACGGCCCCGCGTGCGTGTGCGTCGCCGCCAACATCAGATGCGAGGGATGGATATCGGTCCGCGTCTTCACGCGATCGCGAATCCGCCCCACCAGATCCTCGTCGAACCCGATGATATCGGCGGCTACGAGCGCCGCGCGGCGCCCCGCGCTCTCCAGGTAGAGCGCCCGCGCGAACAACGGATCGTGCACCCCGGTGGACGGCTCGGTGCGCGTACCGTAGCCGGTCAGCCACACCCCCGGCTGTGGTGTGATATCAACTTGCGCCGCCCCTGCTCGGAGCATATCTTCTTCTACCTCCCTGTTTCGCTTAGCGGCGGTTCGTCTTCCACCATGCGCTCCACGTGCGTCGAGGCCTGGCGCGCCTCCACGCGCAGCGAATCCGCCTTCACGGTATCTCCCACGTGCGCCCAGAGGTCCGCCAGGCGCCACAATATCCTGGCGCGGAGCTGAATCAGCTCTTGCTCCGCCGGCGGGCTGTATTCGCCCGCCGCGCGCAGCGCCGCAGTGATCCCGGCTCCGAGCGTGTCTCGCTGCCGCAGTATCTCCAGCGCTCGCTCCAGCTCAGCCCGCGCCGTGTCGAGGTCTTCGCGCTCGAGCGCCGCGCGGCCCAGAGCGTAATGCGCATACGCGTATTCAGGCTCGATCCGCTGCTCCAGCGCCTTGTACCGCTCATACGGGCTCTGCTCGATCTCGAGCATGCGCCCGTAGAGCCCGAGCGCCGTCTGGACGCGCCCCCGCCGCGCCTCGAGTTCCGCCAGCCCGCGGTAGGCGGTCAGGTAGTTCGGGTTCAATTCGATCGCGCGCTGGTAGTTCGCCGCCGCTTCATCCCATGGCCCGACCAGTTCGTACAGCTTCGCCAGCACTACGTGGTTCAGCGCATTCGTGGGCTCAAGCCTGATCGCCCGCTCCACCTCCTTGATGCCCCCGGGCGCCCCCATCATGCGGCCGAGCTGACGATGATACTCGCCGCTGCCCGGCGCCAGCCGCACCGCCGACCGGTAATACTGCTCCGCGACGATCCGATTGCCCCGGGCGTCCGCCATGCGCCCCTGCTGATAGTAGTTCTCGGCGAGGTACGCGCGCACCGGATGATTGACCGCGAGCAGCGTCACCCCCGCCGCGACGGCGAAGGCCGCCCATCGTCCGGCAGGACTCAACGGCAGCGGCCGCCGCCACACCGCGAGCAGGCCCGCCTCGTCTGCGGCCGGCTTGGGGGGCGACTGCTCCCCGCGCCGGCGTTTCCTCTTTGTCGCCGGCTCGGCCGGCGTTTGCTCCGGCGCCGGCCCGGCCGCATTCCCCGCCAGCCCGCAGAGCGCCAACACCGTAAGCCCAATCGCCCCGATGTACCACCCGTAGTCGAGGAAGCTGTGAATGCAGAACGCGAGCACGCCCGCGATGCACCCCGCGCACAGCAGGCGGCTCTCTCGCTCCGGCAGCCGCCGGAACCCCTTCCCCGCGAGCCAGAAGAACGCCCCGAGCATCCACACGAACGCCGCTCCGCCCAGCAGGCCCGTCTCCGCCGCCACCTGCAGGTAGTTCTGGTGCGCCATGCGCGTGAATCCACCCGTCGCGTACTGCGGATAGACCGATTCGAACGCCGCCGGCCCGACGCCGAGCCACGGGTGAGCTGCGGCCATCGTCGCCGTCCCGCGCCACGTCAGGTAGCGGAACATGTTGGAGTGCTGCTGCGCCGACAGCGACCCGACCACGCGGACGCGCAGCGGCGTCACCGCCAGCGACACGAGGAGAATCAGCGCGAGCACTACGGCGCCGGCGACAAGCGCTAACCGCGTGCGGCGGAACACCACTCCCGCGAGCAGCGCGAACACGAACATCCCCGCGGCCAGGCTCAACCATCCGCCGCGCGAGGCCGTGAGCAGGAGCGCGATGATCGTCAGCAGGGCGGCGAATCCGGTGATGATGCGCATCGGCAGCGAGCGCGACCACAAGAACGCCGCCACCGCCACCGGTATCACCAGCTCCAGGAAGCCCGCCAACTCGTTCGGGTTGAAGAAGGTGCCGAAAATGCGCCAACTCGGGTTGCCCGCGGCGTACTCAAAGGCATACGAGCGGGCGCCGATCCACGACGTCACCAGCGCCCCGCCGATCAGCGCCGTCACATAGACGCGCCGCCGCCACACCGACGCCGGCTGATTGACGATGAACCAGAACAGCGCCGCGCACGATAGCAGCTTGTAGAACTCGATCGAACTCTCGTAGCGGTTGACGGAAACGAACACGGTGGCAAGCAGGGCCAGCGCGAGCAGCAGCGCCAGGGGTAGGTCCAACGGCGTGC
>CP070648.1:4827644-4832540 GCA_020354555.1 Armatimonadota bacterium
GACTCCACCGCGCGCAGGATGCGATCGCAGTCCTCCAGCGTCAGCCCCATCGGCTTCTGGAGCAGGATGTCCTTGCCCGCGCGTGCGGCCGCCTCGACGTAGTCCGCGTGGTAGGCGGTCTCGGTGCCGATGATGACTCCGCTCAGGTCATCGCGCGCGAGGAGTTGCTCGAGGTCCGCGACGAACTCGCATCCGTGCGCCTCGCATCGCGCGGCGCCGCGCGCGGCGTCGTGATCCCACCCCCAGGCCACGCGCGCATCGCTCATGCCCTTGATCTGTTGCGCGTACATGTCCACGTGTCCATGGGCGAAACCGACGATTGCCAGATTCATGTGCGGCCTTCCCTTCGAATCAGCGCCGGGCGGCGCCGGCGTCCCTCTCCGCACCCGCGGCGGGTGTCGGCGCGGCGTTGCGCAGTCGCGTCCGATTCTCGCACGAGCCGACGGCGTCGTCAAGGCCGGCAGCGGCAGCGTCGGCTCGAGTCCGCGGGTCGCCGCTCGACGGCCTCTTTCCCGTGCGCGCCACAGACGGCACGAGGAGTCCAACCACCCCAGTGCAGAAACAGGGAGCGTGCGCCAGCCGCAGCTCGGCTTCAGCGCTCGGAGGACTCATCGTGGCATCGCTGGATTCGCACCGCAGTGCGCTCGCCGGTCGCACGATTCACGTCATCCCCTACACACATGCCGATGTCGCGTGGATCCACAGCCGGGCCTGGCATGTGGATCGCTACGCACGCGCGATGGACGAGGTGCTCGATCTGCTCGATGCCGATCCGACGTTCCGCTATTACGTCGACACCTGGACCGAATGGATCAAGCCCTACATTCGCCTGCGCCCGTACAACGCGGCGCGGTTGCGCCAGCACGTCGCCAACGGACGCCTCGCTGTTTGCAGCGGGCACTACGGGAACGTCCGCAGCACCCACGTCGGCGACGAGACGTTCATTCGCAACTTGCAGATCGGCATGCGCCGCTGGCGGGAACTCGCGCCGGAGGCGAACTTCAACGTTTACGCCAACATGGATGTCGCCATCGGGCACAGTCAGGTGCCGCAGATCCTGCGACTGGCCGGCATCGGGAACTACTTCGCGTGGCGCCCCGAGGCGGGCCTCGATCGACAGAACATACCGCGCGCGTTCGTCTGGAAAGGGCTATCGGGTGACACCGTATTGGTGTGGCGCGCGCAGTACGGCGGACTGTGGATGCCCGAGGAGCGGCGCGGCGATACGTGGGACACGGACTGGGACCGCGTTGTCGCGCGTCTTTGCGAGGTTTACTTCGGGCCGGCGCCGCAGGATCCGGTGAGCCATCTCCCTCTCTCGGTCGGCTCGGACGACTCGCGGCCGGACCGGTGGAACTACAGCCGGGATCAGAAGTGCAACTACGCCGAGCTGATCCGCATCTGGAACGAGCGCGAGTCGAGCGCGATGCGCTTCAGCAATCCCGACGAGCTATTCACCGCCCTCGATGCGGAGCGCAGCCGACTGCGAACCGTGGAGGGCGTGCTCGACCCCGCCGACGTCTGCTACAACGCGGCGTGGAACGGGCGGAGCGGCATCTGGTGGTTGCGCGAGCAGGCGGACCGCTCGCTCGTTGACGCGGAGATCCTCGGCGCACTGGCCAAACTCGCGAGGGGCGCCGCCTACCCGGACGAAGACCTGCTGGCGGCCTGGGAGCGCCTGCTCGATAACACGCCTCATGCCGTTCAGTTCCTCTTCCGCGACGACTGGCGCGCGGCGGAGCTGTCACTGCGCCAGGCGATTGACACGTGCGCGCAGATCATTGATCGCGCCGCATCCGCGCTCGTTGACGGCTGCCTGCCGGCCGACGCCGGCGGCCTCGCCGTCATCAACACGCTGCCGACGCGCCGCCGTGAAGTGTTGCCCCTGTGGATCGTCAATACCGACCTCGCCCGCGGCAAGGCGCGCCTCTTCGATGCGCGGGGACGCGGACTACCGACGCAACCGTTCTACGTCGGCCCGCACCCAACGGGCGAGTACGGCCTGCTTGCCGAAGTAGAGGCTCCCCCATGCGGCTATGCAGCGCTGAAGGTCGAGTACGACGATGCGCCGCCCGAGTTGCCCGAGTTCACACCGGTCGCGAAGAAGACGCTGCGCTTGACGAACGGCGTCGTTGCGGTCTCGTTTCGCGACGGTCACCTCGTGCGCATCGAGGACGTCGCGCACAGAGTCGTGCGGCGTGCCGCGGGCGACGCGGCCTTCTTCGAGCCCGTGCATTACGCCATGACCAGCGACGACTGGTATGTCGGCACCGGCATACCGGATGATCCCGAAGGCTTCGCCGTCGAGGACGTGCGCCTGGACGAGCAAGGGCCGCTGCGCTGGCGCGTCACGCGAACCGGGACGACCGCGGGCTTCTGGGTGCGCCAGCACATTGACCTGATCCGGGGCGAGCGCGGCGTCCGGTGCACCACCGAATTCGCGCCGCCGGCTGAGCCATGCCAGAGCTTGCTCGCGCTCAGCATTCCGCTCGCGCATCGGGCGAAGCTGACGGCGGACATCCCCTTCGGCGTTGAACCACGCGACCTCTACGCGTGTCCGTACGTCGGGTTCGAGCGTGTGATCCCGGGCATGTTCTGGGCGCGCACGTGGGTTTCGGCGCAGGATGATCGCGGCCTCGTCGCCTTCCTCGCAGAGGACGGCGACAAGTTCTTCCGCGCCGCCGGCAAGCCGCGTCGGCTCCTGCACTTCCTGGCGCGTCGGTTTCCGCGCTTCGAGCGCATCTGGGAGTCCTATGTGGACGCGCACGACTTGGCGGGACGTCAGGAGTTCCACCACCGGCTCATCCTCGGCGAAGGCGACTGGCAAGAGGCTGATCTGGTCGGCCTGGCGGAGCGCGTACGGCACCCGCTTCGTCAGCAATGGGCGCCCGCCGATGCGCTGGAGCGAGATGTCGAGTGGCTCAGCATCTCACCGCAGAGCGCGCGGTTGAGCGCTTTGCTCTGCGACAGTGGGGATCTGGTCGTGCGCGTAGTGCAGATGGCCCCTGCCCGCGCAAAGGTCAAGGTCGCGCTGCCGTTCGAGCCCCGCTCGGCTCAGCTCGAGGATCTCACCGGCGCGGCGCTGCCGGGCGCGGTGTCGGTCGCGGCATCGACGGTCGCTTTCCACGCCCGGCCGTGGCAGATCGCCACGCTGCGGATTCGCCAGGGCAAGAAAACGCGCCGCTGATGCCTCACGACTTGCCGAGCGTGAGCGCCAGTTCCTCGCCTGCGAGCGTCATCGCCGTCATCCCCTCGCACTGCGCCGCCGGAACGAGAGCGGTCGCCAGCGTCTCCTGCCGGATGTAGGCCTCATGAGCGGCGATGGCGTCCGCGAGGCGGGCGGAGGCGTGGTAGGTGATGACGATGTGGTCATCCACCTGGAAGCCGCATTCCTTGCGCAGATTCTGCACGCGGCGGACGAGGTCGCGCACCAGCCCCTCCTGCACCAGAGCGTCGTCGAGCGTGGTGTCCACCGCCACAACCGTGCCGGCATCCTCGACGCAGGAGAGATTCGCGGCGGCATTTGTCTCAACCAAGATTTCATCGGGGCTCAGCGTAATCATCTCGGCCCCGACTGCAAGCTGTATGCTCTCTCCCGCGTCGGCGCGCCGGCCGAGTTCGTTCTGGTCGGCGGCGCGCAGGGCGTCGTGGATCTCGGGCAGCAGTTTGCCGTACTTGGGCCCAAGCGCGGGCAGGTTCGGCTTGACCGCGCGCTGCACCAGAGCCGAGGCATCCTCCACGAGCAGCAGCGCTTTCACATTGAGCTCACCCAATATGAGCTGCTCGTTCTGCGCTGCCGCGCGGCGCTCGTCCTCATTTGCCAGCTTCACGCTGAGCGCGGCCAAGGGCTGACGCACCTTGATACCTGCGGCGCTACGCGCGGCGCGGCCCAGGCGCACCACCTTCATCACCGTTTCCATCTCCGCCAGCAGCGCCTCGTCTATCAGCGCCGGTTCCGCTGCGGGCCAGTCGCACAAGTGGACGCTCTCGGGCGCATCCGGAAACGCCGCTCGCACCAGGTCGTGATAGAGGCGCTCGGCGGTGAACGGGAGCACCGGGGCGAGCAGCTTTGCGAGAGTCACCAGCACCTCGTAGAGCGTCGCATACGCCGATTGCTTGTCCTCATCGGCTTCGCTCTTCCAGAACCGGCGCCGGCTGAGGCGGACGTACCAGTTCGAGAGGTCGTCCAGAAAGGCTTCCACTGCAGCCGTCACATGTGCCGCGTCGCGCCGCTCAAGGCGAGTGGTCACTTCCCTCACAAGCGAGTGCAAGCGCGCCAGTATCCAGCGGTCGAGGTGAGCCGTCGGCAATGTCCTCCTGTCACCCGCCGGCAAGCCGCCCGGCCGCCATCCGTCCACCCGTGCATACGTCGCGAAGAACGCGTACACGTTCCACAGCGTTGCCAGCTTGCGCAGGACCTCTTCGCCCTTGCCGTAGCCGAAGTTGAGATTGGTCTGGAGGTTGGCGCCAGCGTAGGTCCAGCGCATGACGTCCGCGCCCATGCGCTCCACCGCGTCGTCGAACCAGATCGCATTGCCGTGGCTCTTGTGCATCGGGCGCCCCCGTTCATCGTGGACTCGTTCGGACACGAGCACCTCGCGGTACGGCGCCCGGCCCTCAAGGGTCACGCTCATAAACATCATGGAGTAGAACCACAGCCGAATCTGCTCGTGCATCTCGGTCACGAAATCGGCGGGGAACCACTTCCGCCAGTACGACGTATCGTCGTCCAGATAGCCCAACGTGGAGAATGCCACGATGCCTGCGTCGAGCCAGCAGTCGCCGACCTCGGGGATGCGCTGAACCGCGCGCCCGCACTGCGCGCAGGTCACGGTGACGGCGTCAATCCACGGCCGGTGCAGTTCGCGAAGCTGGTCGAGGCCCGACGTCGCCAGC
>CP070648.1:4832640-4835697 GCA_020354555.1 Armatimonadota bacterium
ACCGCGGACCTCAGCTTCGTCGCCGCGATCAAATACGACCTCGACGTGTGGGCGCCGGGCGTCGAGGAGTGGCTCGAGTGCTCGTCATGCAGCAGCTTCGGGGATTTCCAGGCGCGGCGGATGAACATCCGCTACCGGCCCCGGGCGCGCGCGCGGCCACAGTTCGTGCATACCCTCAACGGCTCCGGCATCGCGCTGCCGCGGACCATGATCGCGGTGATGGAGAACTACCAGCAGGCCGACGGCAGCATCCGCGTGCCCGAGGCACTGCGCCCCTACATGGGCAGCGTCGAAGTCATCGCGGCGGCGTGACGGCGGCGCCCGGTGCCATGAGACCGCGATTGGGCCGCAGCGACGAATTCCCCGCCAAGGCCGGCCGGGCTCGCGCGCGGTTATCCTTCGAGGCGGCTCGGAACACGTCAACCACGCCCGCGGAAGAGACCCGACGCTGACGGTTTCGAACTGATTACTCTAACAAGGCGACATCGCGCCGGAGTCCCTCGGAGCCCTCGGAGCGCCGAGCTAGTTCACCTTCAGCAGCACGCCGTCCCCCGCGGCCAGCCGCAGCCGCAGCGTCCGGCGGTCGCGGAGTTGGCGTCTGCTCGGGGCTTTGGAAACGGCTTCGGCGTTGAGGATCGTGACCGTCTGCACAGCGGGGCCAAATGTGATGTGGACCGCGCGCGCCGGAGGCTCCTCCTCGTCCGGCCGCACCGTGCGCTTGTCCACGACCAGGACGTACTCCGGATCATCGCGACCGGCCTTCAGCCGCTTTTCGGGCGCTAGTATGCCCGCCAGGAGCGCGTCGCTCATCTGCTCGATGAGGCGTCCCGGGCCGGGCGTGAGAGCGTTGTCCGCCGTGTCGGGGCCGGGGGTGTGGAAGACACCCGTGCACCGGTGCCCCACGACCCGCGGCCCTACGACGTCCGCGACATAGCCGTTGCATGCCTTCGCCGCGTCGTACAGCGGCCCCGGCTGCTCCTGCTGGGGATCCCACACGTTGCAGTGGTAGTGAAAGTACCAGATGCCTTGCGCGCCGTACGCGATCGACGCGAGCATCTGGAAGCGCAGCTGGGATGGACTCACCGCATCGCAGCAATTGATGAACGGCCACAGGGCCATGTCGTATTCGTTCGCACACCGACGGTCGAGTTCCAGGCGGTTGCAGAACGCAAGCCGCTTCGTGGGCTCCGACTCGTTGACCTGGTAGAGGAAAGGGTAGTTCTGGCTGGAGAGCAGCGGCATCGGCGCCTGTGCTTGCGCCCCGACGTCGGGGTTCGTGGACACCCAGGGAAAGAGCCCGGGAGCGGTGGCGAGCAGCGTTTTCGCGTTGTCCACCATGTAGCCGTGCAGGCCGCAGTTGTCGCCCAGGAGGTAGCCGACGAGCCGCGGGTGACGGCCGTACCGCTCCTGGAGCCACGCCAACTCCGCCGCTCGCGCTGGATGATGCGCGCCCGGCTCCGGCGGCGGGTTCAGCTCGACGCCGCCCCATGGCGTATCGTTGCGCATATACGTGTCCAGCATCACCCATAGGCCGACCTTCCGGGCCAACTTCAACTCAAAGTCGGGAAGTTGATAGTCGGCACCGTACGTCGCATTGGCGCGATTGCGGTAGGTCATGAGCACGTTGAAGCCGGCGTCCTTGTACATCCGGTAGCCATGCTCGGAGGGATCGGGCCCCCACCACGCGCCGATGACGAAGTCGCGCAGCTTGAAGCGCTGCATGCACGCCAGCGGCTCAGCGGTTACTCCCGCCGAGGCCAGAGCGATCAGGGCCATCGCCAGCGCCAGCAGCGGCCAGCGGCATCCTTCCACGATGACTCCTCCGGCGAAATGAGGCGAATCAGGGCGTTGCCCGAGGTGCGCTCCGGCATCCCTGCCTGTGCATCCCGAGAAGCGGGGCCTCACTGGGGCCCGTACGTATCCGATCCCTTGGGCGGCAGGTGTACGAGCCAGATGTTGCGGAACTTCAGGGGGGCGCCGTGATCCTGGATCATGAGCGGTCCCGGCTCGCCGATGTTCACATTCGCCGGGCCGACATTGACTCCCAGCACCTCGGCATTGTTCTGGATGACGATGCCGTTTTGCAGGATGGTCATTCTGCCCCGCTCGATCACCGTGCCGGACTCGTCCACCCGAGGCGCGCGGAAGATGATGTCGAAGCTCTGCCACTCCAGCGGCGGCTTGCAGGCGTTGACGAGCGGAGCGTGCTGGGCGTAAATCGCGCCGCAGTCGCCCTTCCCCGGAATGTTGATGCCGTAGGAATCGAGCAGTTGGATCTCGTAGCGCCCCTGCACGTGGATGCCGCTGTTCCCCTTGCCCTGGCCGGTGGCCTGCGGCATATCGGGGATCATGAACTCGACGTGAATGAACGCGTCGTCGAAAATCTCGCCGCTCACGATGTCGCCCCGCGCGACGGTGATGACGCCGTTCTCCACGGGCCAGTAGAGCGCGGGCTCGCCGCTGCGGTAATGCCAGTTGCTCAAGTCCTTGCCGTTGAACAGCATCACGGCGTTCGGAGGGGGCTCGCTAAAGGCGGAACCGGGCATGTCCGCGCCTTGCTGCCCGGAGACATCGGCGGCGCCGCCCGTCGCCGGCGCAGCGCTGACCGCGGGCGCCAGGATCAGCGCCACGAGCAGACCGAGCATCGTCACGCGGAAGGCTGTCGAGATCATGGTCTTGCCTCCCAGAAGCATTTGACTGCAGTTACCAGAAGTGGGTGCGATATTCCTCTCAGGCGGCTACTGTATTCCGAGCGGATGCGCGGGTCGGGATGGCGCCCTGCCGCGCGGGCCGGCGCAGCTGCAGGCGGGCGGACCCGCCTGCGGCGGATGAACCTCTTCCTGAGAGGGAGAGGGTCCCGCGGCGCCTACAGCACCTGCACCTCGATGCCGACTTTCTTCGCCGCGTAGGCGACCTCTTGCGCGTGGTCGCCGTAGGCGAGCTGGCAGTGGAAGCCACGCAGGTTCTCCAGCACCTCGCGCGTGTCGGCGTTGAGCTTGACCTCGACCTGCGCGCGGCAGGCGGGCAGGAACGGCGTGTCAACGATCCGCCCGGTCA
>CP070648.1:4835797-4859828 GCA_020354555.1 Armatimonadota bacterium
AAGGCGTTCCTGAGGTCAGCACTGGAAGGAGCCCCCGCAGCCATAACCGGCCGAGATGCCTTCGCATCGCTGGCCGCCTGTGTCGCGGCGGACGAATCGGCAGCAACCGGCAAGTTCGTAGCGCCTGCTCGCGCAGACTTCTGATAGGGAAGCAACGGCCTGTTCGCGGAGCGGAACCACCGGCGACGCGGGGCGGCGCTCATGTCACCGCGGCGGGCGCGCGATCGCGCCGCTCGATGCGGGCGAACCGCGTTTGGTCGGCCACGCGACCGGGCCGCGGCCAGCCGTACTCAAGCAGTAGACCTTTCCATCCCGCGAGGCGACGAGGATCTCGAGTATCCCGTCGCCGTCCACATCAGCCACAGCCGGGGACACGCTGATCTTCATATCGGTCCGGAACTGCCACTGAAGCTTACCCTGGCGGTCGAGACAGTAAAGCGAGCGGTCGCCGCTCCCGAGCAGCACGTCGAGCCGCCCGTCACCGGTCACGTCAGCGATACACGGCGCGGAGTCAACGCCGCCGCCGCACCGATACCGCCATTTCTCCTGGCCGGTTCCGTCGAGCGAGAAGATCGTGTCTTGTGCCCCGCGCTCGCCGGACAGCGCAAATGTCCATCCGCCCACATCCGCAAAGACGACGTCCGTCATGCCGTCCCCGTCAACGTCCGCGGCTGCCAGCGCGGCGTCCACCGATTCGGGTGTGCGAGCCAGCCACTCGCGTTCTCCCGTACGTCCGGATATGCAGTGCACGCCGCGGATGTCATCCCCCGATCCGCACACGACTTCCGCTTCGCCGTCGGAGTCCACGTCCAGTATGAGCGGCCCGCAGTAGAAGTTCGATCCGTCCCGGAAGACCCACGCCGGCGTGCCGTCTCCGCGCAGGCATACCAGCCCGGCTTCGCCCGCCGGCGCGACGGTCTCCAGGCCGGCGGCTTGGTCAGCGTCGCCGACGGCGATCGGCGCCTCGATCGGCCCGCCGCAGTCGTAGCGCCACTTCGGCTCCCCCGAGGCGCCGTCGAAGCAGTACACCTCGCCTCCGGCGGTGCCGGTCAGGGCCTCATGCCGCCCGTCGCCATCGAGGTCCGCGATCACCGCGCCGCCCCACTGCACGCCTGATCCAAGCTCCCGCGTCCAGATCACCGAGCCGTCGTCGTCAACCAGGCTGATCTCGTGGTCGTTCTGCGGCACGACCGTCTCGTCCTTACCGTCCTGGTCAAGATCCGCACAGGCCAACGTGGCGGTCTGGCGCGCGCCGACATCGAGTGCCCAGAGCCGGGCGCCGCTACCGTCAATCGCGTGCAGCATTCGGTCGTTGGCGCCGAGGAGAATCTCGGGCTCCGGGTCGCTGTCGAGTTGCGCGAGAGCCGGCGAGCTTTGAATCTCCTGGCCGATGAAGTACGTCCACTTGACCGTGGGCTCGATCCAGGCGCTCGCTCGGGCAACCGCCGACACCGGCCCCGCAGCAGTGCGCCACAGAGCGCGGACGAGCAGCGGATAGACGCCGGTTCGCGCATCGGGTGGAGCGTGGATGATAAACTCAACGGGCGTCGCGCTGTGCGCCGTCGGCGACAGACTCACATACTCGGGGGTCGCTGTCCAGCCCGTGGGCAGCACCGCGCGCAGGCTGACCGACTCTACCGATACGTCCTGCGGTAAGCGAATCGTCCCGCGCAGAGCCCGGTCATAGGCATCCGGCTGCAGGGGCTTGACCGGCAGCGTCTGCAGACTCAACGCGGCGCGCAGCACGACTTCCTGCGGAAACTCGCCGCGGAACACCGACGCCGCCTTGGTCAAAGGACACCGCGCGCGCCCCCCGCGGACGGCCAGAGCGGACCGCGTGCCGTCCCATGCGATCATGCGCAATGAATCCCCGAGGGCAGCCACTGCGCGGGACGTCTCACCAACGACGCTCCAAGCCACGAGAAACGGGCCGGTGTCATCGGCCAGCACGTGGATCTCGACGCCCTCCAGCGTCTCCAGCGCCCCGATGTAACACGCGCGCCCGAGTTGCGTCGAGGCCGTGTGGTACGCCTTGTCTATGTCCGGCGCATTCCCGGCGTGGAAGGTGTCGTCGTAGGTGAAGAGCTTATCCACGTCCGCGGCGATCGCCATGACGTGATTGCGCAGCAGGAAGTCCGCCCCCGAGGCATCCTCGGTGAGCCAGACGGGCGTGTCCCGCCGCCCGTACTGTGCGAGCGCCTGCCGCATGCGCTCGGCGTCCTGGCGCATCTGCGCCTCGGGCTGAAAGGAATAGGGATGATAGGCGAGGATGTCGAAGCGACGGCCGCGGATCTGCGCGCAGACCTCTGCAATGAATGTCACGTCGGGGCGCGCCGTTCCGCCGAAGACGACGTGCAGCGCCGGGTCTATTCGCTTGATCTCTTCATACGCGGCCCGTAGCAGGCGCGCGTAGCCCGCCGGGTCGCCCATCGGCCGCCAGAACGGCGGAATGTTGGGCTCGTTCCAGATCTCCCAGTAGCGAATACGGTCCCGGTAGCGATTCACGGTGGTCGCGACGAACCGCCGCCAGGCGTGCTCGTCAACTTCTGAGCCCCGGTTGCCCTCGTCGCTTTTGCTCGCCCAGCCCGGGGAATAGCCGATGAGGCCGAGGACATTCAGCCCGGCGGCAAGGTTCGCCTCGATCACCCGGTCCATGCCGTCGAAGTCGAACTCGCCCGGCTCCGGCTCCAGGTGGTGCCAGCCCATGTCGGCGCGCAGCCAGCGTATGCCGATGTCGTAGAAGCGGCGGGATGTCTCGATCCCCGGATTGTGCCCGGCAAACCCAAACAGCGAGCGGTCGTCGCTTACCGACTCGGAGGTGGCGTCGGTGAGCGGTGCGGCTCCGACGACATTCTCCGAGCGATCGAGCGCGGCAACCTGCACGGCGGCCGGGTGCCGTGAGCAAAAGGCCGTGTGACTCAGCAACAGCACCGATATGAAGGCAGGCATCGCACCGACAACGCGCATCGCTCAGCAACCCTTCCCCGACTTTCCGCTGCGCCGGACGCCGCGTGCCGGCGCGCGGCAACTTGCCTGCGCGATTCGGCGGGCACGCCCGCCAAGCCTGCCAATCGAGGATGCTGGGGCGACGGGCGTGCGCTCGCTCGAGGCGCCCGTCGGCCGTCCGATGCAGGTCAGCGCCGGGGATTGAGCGAACCACTCAACCGACGCTTCGCGGCGCTGCACCGGGCCGTTCAACACACCGCACGACGAGGTGGCGAATTGAATACGTGCAGGCTCCCATCTCTGGCCGTTCTTGGTTTCACAGCCCTCCTCGTGACGTTCTGCCCCGCGCTCGCGCGTGCCGGTGATGTTGACGACCAGACCTACCCGCTGCTGACCGCTGCGCCGCTTGCCACTCCCCCCGCAATTGACGGCGTTGTCGCGGACGACGAATGGCCGACCGCGTCCACGACGGGCGTGCTCATGCTCCGCACCGGAGCTGTCGCGCGTTACCAGCCGCTGTTTCTCATCGCCTACGACGCGGCGCGCCTCTACGTCGCGGGGCGCCTGCCGCTGGCAGCCGGCGTGCGGCCGCAGGTCACCGTGATGGAACGCGATGGCCCCGTGTGGCAGGATGATGCGGTTGAGATCTTCCTCGACCCCTCCCACTCGCACAGCGATTACTACCAGTTCATGGTCAACTCCCGCGGCGTAGTGTGGGACAGTCATCGCAAGGATGCCTCGTGGGACTGCGACCTGCGCTGTGCGGCATACATCGCTGACGATGAATGGACGTTCGAGTTGGCAATCCCCTGGTCCGACCTTGGCTTTCCCGAGCCGCCGCGGGGTAGGCCGCTCGGCTTCAACCTGTGTTGGGACCGCGTCACGCCGACGGAGCAGCATGGCACGTGGTCTCCGCTCAAGGAAACCTTTCACGAGCCGCAGCGCTTCGGTCATCTGATTCTCGGAACGAACGTGACACCGGTACGCCTGGTGTCGCTCGGCCCGCTGTGGGCCGGCCGGTGGGCCGTGCGTGGTGGAGTGATCGGCGAGACGAAGGACGGAGTCGTGCTAACTGTGGATGTCCGCCCGGCAGGGACGGACGCGGCGCTCTATTCCAAGGAACAGCGCCTGGGTGCGGAGTCGCTGGTCGTGCTCGACGGCGAGGTGCCGGATGCCGACGGGTCGCCGACGCCTGGCGAATACGTATTCTCGTATCGGTTCATCGCTGGTTCAGAGGTGGTGGCAAGAGCTGTGATTCCAGTTGACATCCCTGAGTACGTTTCATGGAAGACCTATCCTGTCGAGGGCGTTGTCGAAGTGAAGTGCAACGCCGCCGTGCTGACCGAACGCGCGCTCAAGCCCGCGCGCTTCATGGTCTCGCTGCTCCGGGACGGGACGACCGAGCGCGCTGCCGAGGCGCCGCTGGACGAAGCCTCGGAGGATGCCCGCACGTCACTGTCGATCGCCGGGCTGCCCCCAGGCGACTACACGCTTGCCGTGGTCGCCGAAGACGACGACCGCAAGGTAGTCGCGCGGCATGAGGCGCCGTTCGACATGCCGCCGCCTGCGTACTGGCTCGGTTCGTCAGAAGGGTTGGCGCCGGACCTACCCGTCGGCTGGCCCGCAGTGCAGGCCGAATCGTCAACGGTCAACGTCTGGGGACGTGAGTACCGCTTCGACGGCGGCCCGTTCCTGACATCTGCCGTGTCTCAGGACGCCGCGCTTCTCGCCACGGCGCCGATCGTAGCCCGAGTCCGATGGTCGGGCGGCGAGGGAATCCTGACCGGGCCACGGGCTGAGCTGGTCGAGCTGTCGCCGGCCCGCGCCGTTCTGCGTGCGCAGGCCGCGGCGGGGCCGTTCCGCACTGAGGCAGACATCACGGTCGAATTCGACGGCATGATCCGCACCGATTTCACGGTCGCGGCGCCCGCTGGCACCACCATCGAGCACCTCGCGCTCAGCATCCCTCTGAAGGCCGAGTACGCCAAATATCTCTACCACTATCCCGGACGCTGGGGCAGCGCATACAACGCGGGCGCCCTGCCGCCGGAGGGGTGGCGGCACTCATTCAAGCCCGTGGTCTGGCTCGGCGACGAGGAACGCGGTTTCTGCTGGTTTGCGGAAACCGACGAGCACTGGTTTCCCCTCGACAACGAGCAGGCCATCGAGATCAGGCGCGAGGGCGACGCGGTAATCCTGCGACTCAACGTGATCGCGTCGCCGCGACGGCTCGACGGGGCGCTGAGCTACAGCTTCGGGTTCCAGGCGACGCCGGTCAAAGAAGTGACTGAGGACGTCTGGGACTTTCGCATCTGCCATCACGGCCGCTACGGCCTCGAATCACTACCCTACGCCGTGCCCACGCCCGTCACTTACCCCGCGCAGGGCAACATCCGTCTCGACCAAGGCACCGCGGAGATGTGGGTCGTGCCGATGTTTGATCCCGACCCGACCGTGCCGCAGGACGTCAACCGCGGTGCTTTCAACCAGGACCTGTTTACGGTCCGCCTGCCGGACGACGCGCTCATCGGGTTCTACTGGAACATCGACGATCGCGGCATGCGGTTCTACTTGAAGGACGGCACGCAATACCCCGTTATCCTCGGCGCCCCCTGTGCATGGAAGATGGGCGAACCTCACCACGTTGCGGTGACGTGGGGCGAAGAGGCCCGCATCTACGCTGACGGCCGGGTGCTGCGCACCGCAGATTACCGGGGCACCGTTGCGCGCGATCTCAAGGGCGCGGAGATCAGGCTGGGAGCCGATCGCTCGCACTTCATAGTGGACGAAATGCGCATCTCTGATATCGCGCGCTCGGAGTTCGACCTCACGGCCCCGCTCGCCGCCGACGATCACACGCTGCTCCTCGACCACTTCGATGACGCCTTCACGCCCGATGGCTACCTGCGCACGGCCCCGGAGAAGTCCGCCGGTGAAGGCGGCACGGTGACAGTCGGCGCCGCCTTCGTTCCCGCCAGGTTCGGCCGCGGCGTGCGCCTGTTCCAGGAGCCGGGGCGCGAGCTGACGTACCTCGATCGCCTCGCCGAACTCGGCGTGCGCACCATCGTCTTTCACGAGCATTGGACCGACATCCAGGACTATCCGGCGACCACCCACGGTGAGGCGCTCCACAGGCTGGTCAAGGCATGCCACGAGCGCGGCATTCGGTTGCTGCTCTACTTCGGCTACGAGATGTCCAACATCGCACCGGAGTATCCCTACTACTCCGACGAGTGCCTCGTGTACCCGCGCGCGGGCGGCTACACGCGCCAGCCCGAGCAGACGGCTTGCATCGTCTGCTACGGCAGCCATTGGCAGGACTTCCTGGTATCGGGCATCGCGCGGATCATGGACGAGTACGGCATTGACGGGGTCTATCTCGACGGCACCGCCAATCCCTTCGACTGCGCCAACCTGCATCACGGCTGTGGCTACCGCGGGCCCGACGGCTCGCCGCGCAAAACGTACCGGATCTTCGACGTGCGCCGGACGATGAAGCGCATCTACAACGTCGTGAAGGGCCGCAGGCCCGATGGCTTGGTCAACGTCCACCAGTCCACCTGCATGACGATCCCGACTCTCGCATTCGCGACATCGTATTGGGACGGCGAGCAATTCGGCGCCATCGAGTCCGGCATCGAGGTGTTCGATCTGCTCCCGCTCGACGCGTTCCGCGCGGAATTCATGGGACATCAGTGGGGCGTGCCCGCCGAGTTCTTGTGCTACAATCGCCCCTACACCTATCCTCAGGCGATGGCCTTTACGCTGCTCCACGACGTGCTCGTGCGCGGCAGCCTGGGCGGATCGCTCGAAATGGAATCCGCGCTGTGGCGCGAAATGGAAGACTTCGGCCGCCGCGACGCCGAGTGGTTGCCGTACTGGTCAAACCAGGACGTGGCGAGGGTGCAACCCGCGACGTGCAAGGCCAGCATCTACAATCGCGGCCCGCTCGGCGCGATGCTCGTCATCTCCAACTTGGCGCAGGAAGAAGCTTCCGCCAGGATTGCGCTCGACACTGTTGCTCTGCGCTTGCCTGAGCGCGCGACCGCGCGAGATGTGCTGTCCGGCGAGCCGCTGCCGTGGGACGACGGCGCCCTGCGCGCTTCCCTCGGGCCGCTGTCGTTCCGCGTCGTCCACATCGCGCCGTGACGCCGGTTCCGTTTGACCGTCAGGTCGTCGTCGCGAAGGCGCGCGCTCGGTCGCGCGTCCACGGACGGCGCCGACCCGCACGCCGCCCAGAGATCCTCGCAGCCGTTTGGGTGCTGACTCGCGGATGTTCTGCGCAGGGCTCATGCGGCGAAGGTGCGGAGCGACAGACAGGCGAATATGCGTGTGGATCTCGGCCGCCGTCGCTTTCATCCCCGAGCCGGATGGCGGCGGGTGTCGAACGCACGATGGGTCGTCAACCGTGATGAAATCGCGTGTCATCCTGTTGCAGGTTACCCTGATCGGTGCGGCATTCGCCATCGGCTACGTGCTGGGGTGGACCGGGGGGCCGAAGGCGGAAACCGACGGCGCGCGGCGGCACACCGCGCAGCGGACAGCCGGCAAGCCGATGCCCTCGGCGGCGGACACGGGCGCATCGGCCGCAGCCAGAGCGCCCGCACCGCTTCCTGTCGCTCCGAGGCCGACGGAGACGAAGCTCGGTGGTGCAGCCGTCGCGCCCAAGCCGGTGGTCTCTGGCGCCGCGGCGGCGAAGAAGCCCGTTCGCCCGAGCCCCCGGGCCCCGGCGGCAACAGCAGCCGCCAGGCCGCCCGCCGGACGTCCGTCCGAATCGGCGCCGGCACCTGACGAGGCAGCGCCGCCTGTGACCCCGTCATCGTCAGGCGCCGACGTTCCTGCTTCACCTTCCGGCGGAGCGGCGCCCCGCATCGCGTTCGAGAGCACCGATCACGACTTCGGCACGGTGACGATCGGGGATGCGGTCGAGCACGAATTCGTCTTTCGCAACGTGGGCGACGCCCCGCTTGTGATTGAGCAAGTCAGAACCAGTTGTGGATGCACCGGGGCTTTGGTGACGGAGAAGCAAGTGGCGCCCGGCGGAGAGGGGAGGGTCAAGGCAACCTTCCGTACCACGAGCTACAAGGGGGATCAGCGCAAATCAATATATGTCGAAACGAACGATCCCGAGCAACCGCGCGTTACGCTCGCCCTCATCGGCTACGTCATGGTCGAGGTCGAAGTGTCACCGGCCACGATCTATGTCCGCGACGTGACACCGGACGAGAGCCGCAAGTACTCGATCGTCGTCAAGCGACCCGACGGGAAAGAGTTGCGGATCACGAAACTCTCGCCGAGTCGCCCTGAGATTCACCTCGGCGAGCCGCAGCAGCGCCCGGACGGCACCTACGAGATCGAGGTCACCCTCGGCCCCGGCCTGCCCGCGGGGCGACTCACCGGACAGGTCACCATCGAGACGAACTCGGAGCGTCAGCGCACCGTGACCGTTCGCGTCTACGGGAACGTAAAGGAGAAAGAATAGGGCCCGCTTCGCGGCTCATCTTGCCGTACTCGTTCCGCTGCCCCAATCAGGCGCCCGCTATTGTTCCTCGCCCACCACCGGGCTCCACCGCTCCGTGCGTCGAATCAGGCGCTTGCCGTCGGAGAAACCGTCCCCGCGTTCCCCCAGCAGGCGGATCAGGCGTTCCCGCCACATGGCCACGCGCTCGCGGTGCGCGCCGCTGCGGGACAGATCGTGCAATTCCCGCCGGTCTTTGCTCAGGTCGAAGAACTGCTCTTCCCCCGTCGCGGGAACCCACAGGTACTTCTCCTTGCCGTCCGTCAGGTACTGCATCGCCTCTTCAACGGAATAGCACGGTGAGTGCTCACCGTGCAGGAACTCCCGCCACGCCCCGCCGCGGATCGCCCGGAACACGCTCATCCCGGTCACCGACCCCGGGATCGGCACGCCCACCGCCTCCAGTATCGTGGGCATCACATCCTGCAGCCCGACGACGTGCTCGAATCTGCCCGCTGGCAAGTCCATGCCCTGCGGGTAGCGGATGACGAACGGGACGCGCGCCGATCCTTCGTACGCGTAGGTCTTGCGATGCAGGTTGTGGTCGCCCATCATGTCGCCGTGGTCCGAGGTGAAGATGATGAGCGTGTTCTGCGCCATCTCGCCGCCGATGTAGCGCTGCACCGTCTCCAACAGTCGCCCGAGTTCGTAGTCAATGTGTGTAATCACGCCGGCATAGGCCGCGCGCATACGTTGGTTCTGCTCGGGCGTGAGCTTGCCGCGCCATGCCGCGCGCTCCGGTGGTGCGGCGACATCGTGTTTCGCCGCCCAATCGCCGATCGGGATCGGCGGGAACTCGCGCTCGATGTACATTTCCCAGAAGAACCGCGGCGGATCGTACGGCGAGTGCGGCCGCAGGTGCGAGCACCACAAGAAGAACGGCTTGGTCGGGTCGCGCTTCCTGAGTTGCTCGAGCACGACATCGGTCGTCCAGGTCGTGGGATGATAGCGCTCCTCGAGGTGCCACGGCCGCGCCAGCCAGCCGTTCGCGTCACATCCGTGGCCGCGCTCCGTCGCCCACGGCCCCAGCTCGCGCCGCAGCCACTCGGCATAGTCGTCGGCCTCTTCCGACAAGTCATGCGGGATCGCCGTGTGGAAACCGTACAGCTTCCGTCGCGGGTGCATGTTGCGAAAGCCGACGCTCATGCAATGATAGCCCGCATCCGCGAGCACCTGTGCCAGCGTGTTACGCTCGTGCCACTCGACACCGGCGTATCCGATCAGCCCGCATGCGTAGCTCCCCTGCCCGCCGTGCAGGCACCTGCGCGCGCCCGTCGTGGATGGGATCTCGGAATACGCGTTGGGGAAATACGCGCCGCGCTGGATGAACGCATCCAGGTTCGGTGTCTCCACGACCGGATGCCCCGCCAACCCGATGTAGTCCCCGCGATGCTGATCCGTCGTGAACAGGAGTATGTTCGGTGTGTTTTCCATGGCTTCCATGCCCTCGCTGGTTTGCTTCGAGTGCGGCCGATCGCGAATGGCAATCGTTGCCGTGTCCCTGCCCTGCTGAGGCTATCCGACGACGCCGCTCACGTCGATCACGTACATTTGCCGCGTGCCCTCGTGCGCCGAGTCAATGCACACCTGCCGTCCGTCGCGGCTCCAGCGCGGATGCAGGTCGCAGCGGACCGGCCCGTCCAGTTCCGGCGGCGAGTAGAGTCTGCCGATGTCCACTCGCCGGCCGGTCTCTGCTTCGTACAGGATCAACGTGCGCATCCGCTCGCGGTCCGGATACGTGTCGGTCAGTATCCAACGGCGGTCGGGCGAGTACGAGCAGTGACCGTCCGTGGTGAGCACTCCCTCGGCGACGACATCTAATCGGTCGGTGCAATCGGTGAACAGGAAGTACCGATCGCCGACGTCTCGCCGCCGCGCCCACGCTAGAATGTGCCGCTCATCCCGCCAGTCGAAATGCGACACCATCTCGTGATCCGAGACGCAGCAGACCTCCGATCCGTCCGGCCGCGCCGTGAACATCCGGGTGTAGCGCCCCCCGTCCTCGCGCTGCCATCGGTGCAGGAAGATGAAGCGGCTGTCATCGGTGTTGAAGAGCAGATGGTTGAACCAATGGCGCCGCCCCGCCATCGTCTCATCGCGCCCGCTCGCCGCGATCTGGTCGAGGGACATGATGAGCCGGCGGTCCCCGGTCGCCAGATCCATGATGTAGATCCCGTCGTCATCGGGATGCGGATCCTCCCGCCACGGATCGGGCGGCCCGGCGTATCCGTAACCCGGGCGCAGGTCGTTGAGGCGCGCGAAATTGACGCTCAGTGCGCGCAATCCGTCGCGGCTGAGGGCGTAGATGGGCCGAGGCAGGACGCGGCGCTCACCGGTGTGCGCTTCGAGCAGCACGCCGACGAACGTGTCCCCTTGCCGGTCATTGAACGCAATCAGTCGGTTGGGCGCGCTCGGCACCCACTGGAGCATCGTCCCTTGCTGCCAGTTCCACGCTCGCGTCTCCGCCAAGGGACGGAAGGCGCAATCCTCGCCCAGGTCAACCACCCCGACTGTCGCGGCGTCATCCGGTTGCGGCTGACGATCGCCGAAAGGGACCTGCAGCGCCAACATGCATTGCCCCGCCGCATCCCACGGCGGCTTGTCGTAGTACCCGAAGAAGTGGTGATGAGGTCCCCTGGTTACCGGCCGCACGGGAAACCGCCCATCTTCAGTCGCCATCTCGGTGCTCCCTCCCGCGGTTCGTTCTCTACCACGGCGCCCGGTGCTGCCCTGCTCTTAACCGCGACTCGCGAGACATCCTGCCGCAGCTCCGCGATGCTCAGCCTGGTTGATCGCCGCGACGGTTCGCTGTTCGGCGTCACGGCACAACGCAGCTGTCGGCGAGGGAAAAGGGGTGATTGGATGGAAATGGTTTCCACGCGGGGCAAGCAGGCCGCGGGACTCTACCGAGGTTCGTGCATTAGGGGAGGACGCAAGGGATGGCAGCGCTCCTCCCGAACGGACCTCGTCCGGAAGAGTCGGCGGGTATTACCGGTGCTCCGGTGATACCCGAGACTCTTTATAAGTGCACGCCCAGGCCCCGCCGGAAGAGGTGTTCGACGCATCAACGCCCGATGCCGTCAACGCCGCGATTGCCGAGCATAACCGTAAGGTGACCGCGTTCTTCGCGGATGTGTTGCCCGCGACGATGACCGCGCAGCAGCGAGCGGTGGCGCAGTACGAGACCGCGACTTCGACTCAGGAAATGCGCGACAAGGCGTACAAGGTCGTGTTGGCGCAGGCGTGGGCGCTGAGCCGGCTGCGGCCCGACCAGCTGCAGTACATCGCGCGGCTTGGCACGGACGCCAGGAAGTTCACCACGACGGACGCCGCCGTCGAGTTGGCAAGAACCTACCGCGACATACCGGATCCGGCCCACGCGGATCGCTAGAGCAGTGCCGCATGCGCAGCTCGCGGCCTGCGCGTGGCGCGCGCCATCCCGTCATGCGTAGTCACGAGCGCCGGCACCGGGAACGCGCGAACTCAGCGGGGCGGACGCGCGTCCGCCGTCACTAACGTGAGTTGGCGGGCCGGCTCAGTCCGATTGCTCGGGCATCGGCTCGTGCGCCTTGCGCCCGTACACCCGCTCGTACGCCTTGCAGTACGGGCACAGGCCCCCCTCGATCAGCTTCACGAACCAGAAGGCGAACCCGCGCTGCTTGCGCCGCGCGCTCGCGCACAACGTGCATGCCACACAGCGCTGGGCCATTTCCCGGTCCTTGTCGGTGATGCTCGAATCGCTCACGGTCGCCACATCCTGTCAGTTGACACCTGCTGTGCCAGCGCCGCATGCCGCGGCGCTCGCGGGCGCGGCCACGCAATTGCGCGCCGGCCTCCAGCGGCCTGCCGATCGCGAGCACAAGCAGGGCGAGATGCCGCTATGATACCGCAATACGCAACAGACAAAACCTCGGCACTTCAGGAAGACATGCTCTCTCGCGGCGCGGCGGCGCCGCTGTTGCCGAAGACGGAATGTAACCGCGCTGTGCAGGAACCCGCAGTGCCCCTGGACAAAGTCTATGCCTGAGGCCCGAGGCGACGCAGGAAAATCCTTTTGTCGGCCGGCAAGCGAGATGGCCGCTTCTTCGCCCGCCGCGGAACCCGACAATGAGCGAAATCAGCCCTCCTGACACATCCCATGGCACGGTCGTCCGCGTCCGCGGGAGCGTCGTGGACGCTCGTTTCCCCGGTCGTATCCCCGCGCGCCACAGCCGGCTTACGACGGGGGACGGCACCGACGTCGTCATCGAAGTCATCAACCATCTCGATTCCGAGACCGTTCGAGGAATAGCGCTGACCTCCACCCAGGGCTTGTCCCGGGGCTGCACGGTAATCAACAGCGGTCAGCCGCTCACGGTGCCTGTCGGCAACCGCTTGCTCGGCAGAATGCTCAATGTCTTCGGCGAGGTGATTGATGGACAGGAAAGCCTGGACGGCGGAGAGTGGCGGCCGATCCACCAACCGCCCGTGCCCCTCGCGCGTCAGGTCACCAGGACCGAAACCTTCGAGACCGGCATCAAGGCTATAGACCTGCTGGCGCCGCTGGAGCGCGGCGGCAAAGCCGGACTGTTTGGGGGCGCCGGCGTTGGCAAAACGGTGCTCATCATGGAGATGATCCACAACATGGTGGGCCGGCACGAGGGCGTCAGCATCTTCTGTGGCATCGGCGAACGGTCGCGCGAGGGCGAGGAGGTTTTTCGCGAGTTACGGGAATCGGGCGTTCTGCGGAACACGGTCCTCGTCTTCGGCCAGATGAACGAGCCGCCGGGAGCGAGGTTCCGCGTCGGGCACGCCGCTCTCGCCATGGCCGAATACTTCCGCGATGACGCCAGGCAAGACGTCCTGCTGCTGATAGACAACATCTTCCGTTTCATCCAGGCGGGGCAGGAAGTGTCCGGCCTCATGGGGCAGATTCCGTCGCGCGTCGGGTATCAGCCGACCCTGGGCACGGAACTCGCGGAACTCGAGGAACGCATCTCCAACACCGCGACCGGGGCCATCACCTCGATCCAGGCCGTGTACGTCCCGGCGGATGATTTCACCGACCCGGCCGCAGTCCACGCCTTCTCGCACTTGTCCGCCTCCGTCGTGCTCTCGCGAAAACGGGCCGCCGAGGGGCTCTACCCGGCGATAGATCCGCTCGAATCCGGCTCCAGCCTGTTGACGCCCCACGTCGCGGGCGAACGGCACTACCGCGTCGCTCAGGAAGTTCGCGGAACGCTGGCCAATTACGAGGAACTCAAGGACATTATCGCCATGCTCGGGCTCGAGGAACTGTCGCGGGGCGACCGCCAAGTCGTCAACCGGGCGCGGCGGCTGGAGCGATTCCTGACGCAGCCCTTCTTCACGACCGAGCAGTTCACCGGCCGCGAAGGGCGCATGGTCAGCCTCGATGAGGCGCTCGACGGCTGCGAGCGAATACTCAACGACGAATTCGCCGATGAGCCCGAGAGTTCGCTGTACATGATCGGAAGCGTTGACGAGGCAGAGAAGCGATGAGGCTCAAGATTCTGCTGCCGACGGAGATCCTGGTTGACGAGGACGCAGACAAGATCGTCGCCGAGGCCGAGAACGGCTCGTTCTGCCTGTTGCCGCGCCACGTTGATTTCGTTGCGCCGCTCGTGCCCGGTCTGCTCTCGTACGTGGCGAGCGACGACGGGCGCGAGGAATTCGTGGCGGTGGATGTCGGCATTCTGGTCAAGCGCGGCGCGGAGGTCATGGTTTCCACGAGCAACGCCGCGCGCGGCGCAGACCTGGGGCAGCTGCGGGAGACGGTGGCAGGCCGGTTCCGCGACTTGGCGGACCGCGAACGTCTGACGCGCACCGCCCTCGCGCGGATCGAGTCGAACATCGTGCGGCGATTCATGGAGCTCGGAGAGGCCTGGAATGACTGATCGTCGCGAGTCCGACGGCAGAGACAGCAGGGAGGAGCTGTGCGAACAAGTCGCCGTCAAGGCCGCGCGCAAGGCGCGCGCCCGGCGCGAGAAGGAACGAAGCGTGTGGTTCGGGTTGGGCATGTTCGGCGTCGTGGGTTGGTCGGTGGCGATGCCGACTCTGATCGCGGTGGCGATCGGCGTGTGGATTGACGGCAGATGGCCAAGCCAGTACTCGTGGACGCTGATGCTCCTCTTCGTCGGGATTGCCCTGGGCTGCCTCAATGCGTGGTATTGGGTGAATCGTGAGCGCAGCGTGATTGAGAAACGGGGCGAGGAGGAAGAGCGGGATGAGTAACGTGCCCGCGCTCGTCTTCGCCTCTCTCGCCGGCTTCGCGCTCGGCTCGTTCTACTTCGCGGCGCTGTGGCTTACGGTGCGACATCTGCCGGATGCGCGGCGGCCCGCGCTGCTCACGCTCGGCAGTCTCTTCATCCGTGTCGCGGTCGTGCTCGCCGGCTTCTATCTGGTCGGCGCCGGCCACTGGGAGCGCCTCGTATTGGCTCTGTTCGGATTCGTGTGCGCGCGCGCCGTCATCGCGCGGCGCCTTCGCCCACACGCAAACGCGCTCCCGTCCGGTGCGGACGGTGACCCGAGGACATGGAGCTAACCCCTGACAGCATAGTGTTCTGGCGCAGCGGGCCGGTGACGCTGAATGCGACCATCGTGTTCACGTGGGTCGTCATGGCCTTTCTGGTCATCGGGTCGTGGCTCGTCACGCGCAGGCTGGCGTCCGGCCCCGACATGTCGCGCGGCCAGAATCTCCTCGAAGTGCTGGTCACCGGCATGCGGGCGCAAATCCGCGAAATCAGTCAACAGGAGGCGGGTCGTTACTTGCCGTTCGTGGGCACGCTGTTCCTGTTCATCGCGGTGTCGAACATCCTCAACATCGTGCCCGGGTACTCGCCGCCGACGGGGTCTCTGTCCACGACTGCGGCATTGGCGCTGTGTGTTTTCATCGCGGTGCCGGCCTACGGCATCTCGCAGCAGGGCCTGGGCGGGTACCTGCGCCAATACGTCCGCCCGAGCGTCTTCATGCTGCCCTTTAACATCATCGGCGAGGTATCGCGCACCCTCGCGCTGGCGGTCCGGCTGTTCGGCAACATCATGAGCGGGACGATGATCGTCGGCATCTTGCTCGCACTGACCCCGCTGTTCTTCCCCATCGTCATGCATGCCCTCGGCTTGCTGACCGGGCTGGTTCAAGCGTATATATTCGCGGTTCTCGCGATGGTCTACATAGCTTCCGCAACACGCGTGCGCGAAGAGCGCGTTGAGCCAAGCCAAGCGCCCGCAGAAGGAGACGCGTAGTATGAACGGTCCCGAGATCACCGCAATGGTATCCATCGTCGTGTCGGGATTGACGATGGCGATCGGCTCGATCGGGCCCGCGCTGGCAGAGGGCCGCGCGGTCACCGGCGCCCTCAGCTCCATCGCCCAGCAGCCCGACGAAGCGAACACGATTACGCGGACGCTGTTCGTCGGCCTGGCGATGATCGAGTCCACCGCGATCTACTGCTTCGTCGTCGCGATGATTCTGATTTTCGCCAACCCGTTCTGGAATCACTTCGTGGCGAGCGGACGATAGAGCGTCGACGCAGCAGCTTGGCGGGTCGGCATGTCCGTGATATCAACCGGCGACCCGCAGATGAGGCCGCTCCATGCAGATTGACTGGTTCACGCTGGTCGCGCAAATCATAAACTTCCTGATCCTCGTCGGGCTGCTGATGCGGTTCCTGTACCGCCCGATCATCCGGGCGATGGACGAGCGGGAGGAGAGGATCGCCGCGCGCGTCAAGGATGCCGAAGCGCGCGAGCAGGAGGCGGAAGACCAGACTCGCTCCTATCGCGAGCAGCGCCGCGAGTTGGACAACCAGACACAGCAATTGCTCGACGAGGCAGAGACACGAGCCGAGGAGCACCGTCAGCAGTTGATGGCAAGAGCGCGCGGGGAAGTGGAGCAGACCCAGGCCACGTGGCGCGAGGCGATTGCGCGCGAGCAGGCGTCGTTCCTCGAGGAACACCGCACTCGGGCAGGCGATGAAGTATGCGCGGTCGCAGCTCGCACGCTCAAGGACCTGGCCAATCGGGAATTGCAGGAGCACATGATTGAAGTGTTCCTCGGGCAAATCGAGCATCTCGCCGACGCCGACCGCCGGGAGCTCACCGCTGCCATCGCCGAGTCGGGGAATCGCGTCGTCGTCACGAGCGCGTTCGATATCTCCGCGGACAGTCGCGACAAGATCGCCCGCGCGATTCGCGAGCGGCTTGTCAGCGACGGCGACGTGCAGTTCCAGATTGCGCGGGACTTGATCTGCGGCATCGAGTTGAAGTCAGGCGGCCGCAAGATCTCGTGGAACGTCGCCGGCTACTTGGATGCGCTCCAGGCACGGCTGTCGCAGGTTCTCGCTCAGGAAGCGGAGGGCGCCGGTGGCGAGTGACCGGAACACGCTGAACAGGGTGGTCGAGGATACGTTCCGAGTCCTGGATCGTGTCAGAGCGGCCCACACGCCCGACCTGCGAGTTCGCGAGACGGGCACCGCGACATACGTCGCGAAAAGCATCGCCCGCGTGCGCGGCTTGCCGGGGGTGCAGGCCGATGAGTTGATACGCTTCCCGGGCGATCTCCTCGGACTGGCCTTCAATCTCGACCCCGACGAAGTCGGCGTCGTGCTCCTGGGCGAAAGCGAGCGTGTCGAGGCCGGGTGCGAGGTACAGCGCACGGGCAGACTGCTCGACGTACCGGTGGGCGAAGCCCTGCTGGGGCGGATCATCAACGCGACCGGCCAGCCGCTCGACGATAAAGGCCCCGTGCGCACGCTGGAGCGGCGGCCCGTCGAGCAGCCCGCCCCCGCCATCATGGACCGCGCTCCCGTCAGCACGCCCCTGCAGACCGGCATCAAGGCAATAGACGCGTTGATCCCCATCGGCTGCGGCCAGCGCGAACTTATCCTCGGCGACCGCCAGACCGGCAAGACCGCGATAGCGCTGGACACCATCATCAATCAACGGGACCGCGACGTGCTTTGCGTCTACTGCGCCATCGGGCAGCGCAGCTCGTCCGTGGCCAAGGTCGTCGCCGACCTGCGGGAGCACGCCGCGTTGGCGTACTCCGTCATCATGGTCGCTCCGGGCGAACACCCGCCGGGGCTGCAATACGTCGCCCCCTACGCGGCGACGACCATCGCGGAGTACTTCATGGCCCGTGGCCGTGACGTGCTGATCGTGTACGACGACCTGACGCGTCACGCTCGTGCCTACCGGGAACTCTCTCTTCTCCTCAGGCGTCCGCCGGGGCGGGAAGCCTATCCCGGCGACATCTTCTACATCCATTCCCGCCTCCTGGAACGCGCGACCCGCCTGCGGCCGGAACGCGGCGGCGGGGCGCTGACTGCGCTGCCGATCGTCGAGACGGAGGCGCAGAACATGTCGGCGTATATCCCGACGAATCTGATCTCGATCACCGACGGGCAGATCTATGTCGCGCCCGACCTCTTTCATAAGGGAATACTCCCAGCGGTGGATGTCGGCAGGTCGGTGTCGCGGGTCGGAGGCAAGGCGCAGCTTCCCGCCTACCAACGCGTCGCCGGCGAGCTCCGTCTTGCTTACACCCAATTCGAGGAACTGGAGGCGTTCTCGCGCTTCGGCACGCGGCTCGACGAAGATACGCGCAGCACCCTGGAGCGCGGCCGACGCGTGCGCGAGGCGTTGAAACAGCCGCAGTATGCACCGCTGCCGCCGGCGGAGCAAATGGCGGTGCTCATGGCCGTGACCGAGGGGCTCTTTGACGACCTTTCGGTGGAGCGGACGCGCGCGGCGGAAGAGGCGGTGCGTGCGGCGGTTCGGGAGCGGACGCCGGCCGTGTCGAAGCGGATCGAGCAAGGCGAGAAGCTCAGCGACGAGGATTACGAAACGTTGCTCGCCGTGATGCGCGAAGTCGTGCAGTTGCGCTTCGGTGGACCTGGGAATGGAAACACTTGAGGCCCTGCGGCGTAAGATTGACAGCGCGAAGGATCTGCGATCCGTTGTGAAGACGATGAAGGCCCTCGCGGCGGTGAACATCCAACACTTCCGCGAGGCGGTGACCTCGCTGGCCGAGTACTACCGCGCCGTCGAAATGGGCTTGCACGTCGCGCTGCGCAGCCGGCCCGAGGGCAGCAGGCTATCCGAGCCTCCCAAGGACCGCCGGCTGGGCGCAGTCATCATCGGCTCGGATCAGGGCATGGTCGGGCAGTTCAACGAGCAGCTCGCGCATTACGCGCTCGACGAGATGAACGGCTTCGGCGTCGGGCGCCAAGACCGCGCGGCGCTGGCTGTCGGCACCCGTCTGCTCGGGCCCCTGGAGGACGCGGGGCAGCCAGTGGATGACGTCTTCCCGGTCCCGGTGTCTGTCGCCGGCATCACGCCCACGGCTCAGGATATCCTGCTGAGGATAGACGAGTGGCATTCCGAGCTGGGCCTCGACCGTGTCGTGCTGTTCTACAACCGGCCGATCTCCTCTACCACTTACCGTCCTCACAGCGTCCAGATCTTGCCCGTTAATCCGCGGTGGCTGCAAGAGTTGGCGCGCAAGCCGTGGCCGGGCCGGACGCTGCCGGCGTTTCGCGTCGAGTGGAACCGGCTGTTCTCCGCGCTGATACGGCAGTACCTGCTGGTGTCGGTGTACCGCGCAGTCGTCGAGTCCCTGGCCAGCGAGAACCAGAGCCGTGTGGCCGCAATGCAAGCCGCGGAGAAGAACATCGAGGACCGGCTGCATGAACTCAACCGGAGATATCATCTTCAACGCCAGGATTCGATCACCGAGGAACTGCTCGATATCGTCGGCGGCTTTGAGGCACTCGGTGGCGTCGCGTAAGTAATCCGCTCAGGGATGCTCCATGAAACTGAGTAACATAGCTGCGGCAATGGCGCGGTACGAGGTCGTCCTCGAGCCCGACGAGGACACGCCCGAGTGGTGGGCGGGCGCCCCGTCGGTCGTGGTGGCGGATGACGGCACCTTCTACATGGCCGCTCGGATGCGCGAAGGACGATCACCGCGTGGGAAGCGCGGGTATGAGATCCGCATACTCAAGAGCGCCGACGGCCGCAGCTTCGAGCCGATCAATCGCATCCTGCGCGAGGATGCCGGCGTGCCGGGGTTCGAGCGCCCGTCGCTGGTGCGGGATCCGCGCACCGGTAAGTACCGGCTCTATGGCTGCGCGGGACTGGAGGACGGATGGGCGATCCTGAGATTCGATGACGCCGACGACCCCGCGCGATTCGATGCACGCTCGTGGAAGGTAACGCTCGCCGCGGATCCCAACGACCGGTTCGTCAACATGGCGGGGTACAAAGACCCCGTCGTGCTGTGGGAGGCCGGGCAGTGGCACATGTTCGTCATCGGCTTCGACCGTGTCGAGCGCGTCTTCCATTTCACGAGCGATGACGGGGATGCGTGGCGCGCCGCCGCGCAAGGGCCGGTAATGGAGAACGTGGGCTGGCACAACTACTACACCCGCCCGGCGAGCGTCGTGCCGATGACCATTGGTTACGCCTTCGTTTACGAAGGCTCGCACGTCACCTGGCGCGATCCGGCGTACAACATCGCGACGGGCCTGGCGTACTCGCCGGATCTCGCTGATCTGATTGACCTCACCCCGCACGAGCCGCTGCTGAAGAGCACCACCCCCGGTGACTACCATACCTGGCGTTATTCCCACTGGCTGCCGGTCGGCGACCGCCTCTACGTCTACGCCGAAGTGGCCCGCCCGAACAACACCAACGAGATTCGCCTCTCGGTCGTAAGTCGAGACGCGCTGAGCTGAGGATGTGTTGGAAAGCGGCCGGCCCCAGCGCGGCGAGCAGATCCGCGGGTGCGGCTTGATTGAAGTCGGCGCTTCCGGCGATCACGGGGCCGGTGCGGACGGCTTGTCAGAGGACGCAGCGCTAGTCCTGCACTTCGTTGACCCGATCCAGGGCCACGCTGAGCAAGCGCGTGGATGGAGCGGTGCCTTGCTCGCCAACGATGAGAACGACGTAGCGCCAGGTGCGAACGCACCGGATTCCCCGTCCCATCGAGTCCGTGCCGACGAAGGCGTACTCGCGGAACGCTGCTCCGCCCAGTTGGTTGTCCGGGCGACCGCGATAGAAACCCTTGAGCTGCTCCCACTGCTCGCGCGCTCGTGCCTCGTTGTCGGCGCGTACCAACATTAACGTCCAAGTGCTCCCGCGGAAACTGTATTCGGCGATCATGGCGTTGGTGAGAAACCCGTGCCCGAGGACGTTGCGCGCCACATACTGCAACGCCGTCCTGTGGAATCCGGGCAGTTGCATCGCTGCCGTCCACGCCGGGAGCTCGGACGACCCCTTGAGTCCGACGGCGATATCCTGTGCGAGACCGATCAGGGCATCGCTCGACGGGCGCTCCGCGCTCGTGCCGCTCACGCGGACGAAGCAGCGCGACTGCCAGTACAGGATCGCTTCGTCCGCAACATTGACGCCTGCAGCGCCTATTTCCACGGCCGCGCGGCCGTGTCCGCGCACCTGGCTGTACACGCCGAAGGCGTTGATCGGCTTGTCCTGGTCGAAGACCTCCGCGTCAATCGTCGCGTCACCCACTTCGTAACGGGCGACGACCAGGCCCTGGCAGTCGTAGGACAGGAACAGATCCGCCTCGCCGTCAATCGCTTCATACATGCCTTCCGGCGGGTAGGTCCGCACCTCCGCCGGCTCGCCGAGATCGGCGGCCGGGCCCGCTTCACGCAGGGCTGCGGCGGCTTGCCGGAGTGATTCCGGCGCGGTAGTCGGGCCGGGCGGCTTGCTAGCCGACGGCCGGGGCGAATGGCGCTTGGCGCATCCGGCGAGCAGTAGCAGAAGCACAGCCATCGCCACCCCCAGCATCGCTCTTGTCAGCGAACGTGCGGCCATGTGCCAGTCCTTTCCCCAAGCGGCTTAGGTTGTGTTCCCCAGCAGCCGGACCGCTCCCTGCGGGTGCGAACTCATATGGGTTGAGATGATGACAGGACTACCTGTCCCGGCGTGGGAAGACGAGTCCTCAGTTGCCGTCGCAGTCGTCAATAGGCGCGGCGGCACGGGGAGCAGGAAGCGATGTGCAACCAGATCAATGCAGACGATAGCGCGCGGCGCAAGCAGATGACGCGGCGCGGGTTCCTGGGAGTTGCGGGAGCGGCGGCCTGCGGCGTGGGTGCGATCGTGGCGGGTTGCGTCCGCAAACAGGCGGCGGCGCCCCCGCCGGGCGCGTCGCAGTCCGAGCGTAAGGAGACCGGCGCTGCTTCGCCGCCGGCGAAGCGGATCCTCGGCCGCACGGGGATCGAGGTCAGCGTGCTCAGCATGGGTGGCATCGCGGTCAATGCGGACGTCTTGCGCGCCGGCCTCGACAAGGGCATCAACCTCATACACTGCGCAATGGGATACGGCACGCTCGATCAAGTGGCGGAAGCCGTCGCCGGGCGGCGCGACCAAGTGTTCTTGGGACTAAAGTACGAGCGAGCAGGCCGCGCGGACTGGGACTACCTCGGTCGCGCCCTCGAGATGCTGAAGGTGGACCACGTGGATATCCTGTTCTTTCCCCTCAACACGCCCGATGCGGCCCGCGATCGCACGCACCTCGAGTTCTTCGAACAGGTCAAACGACGCAAGCGGGCGAGGTTCATCGGTATCACGACTCACGCCAATGTTGCACCCGCCCTGCAAGCCGCCGTGCAGGCGGGCTTCTGGGATGTGCTCATGCCGTCCTATGTCCCGGCGCAAAAGGCGCGCGCCGCGCTGCGCCCCGTCCTCGACGCGGCTCAGAAGAAGAGCCTCGGGGTAGTCGCGATGAAGACGATGACCGGCATACGTCCCGCGGCGGTGGCGCAAATGCAGACCGTCGTCAGGGAGGTGCTTGCGGATGTGAGCGTCACGACGCTGTGCAAGGGCATGCCGACGTTCGAGCGCATCGACGCCCTTCTCTCGGCACCGGGCGGCCCGCCGAGCAAGGCTGACAGCGCATCCCTACAACGGCACCTCGTGTCACGCCAAGGGGACGTGTGCGTGTTGTGCGGGGAATGCCCGCCCTGCCCGCGCGGCGTCAACGTGTTCGAGGTGATGCGCGTCTTCGATTACTACTACGTGCAAGCTGGCTACGGCGAGTTTGCGCGCGGCATGTATCGTTCGATGCCCCCGGGCCAGCGGGGCGCCGCGTGCGATGACTGCGGGGAATGCGCCGCGAAGTGTGCCTATGACATTGACATTGCTCGCCGGGTCCGCGCCGCCGACTTGATTCTCGGATGACTCGCTGCGCACGACACGCCGCTTCGGCGCATGCACGCGTGTCGCCCCGCCGGGGCAGCGCGTGCCTTCGCCCGACCATGCACTAACACCGTGGCTTGAACTCGCAACAGGCCTTACCGCTCCCGGCGCAGTAGATATGGGTCGAGGAGAATTCGATGAAGACAGCGGTGTTGAGCGACGGCGCGATAACCGTTAGAGATGTCCCCGAGCCGCCTCTGGCCCCCGACCACGTCATGGTGCGCGTGCGCGCGTGCGGCATCTGCGGCAGCGACCTGCGCTACATGGCGGGCGAGAACCCCTGGGCCCAGCACACCCTGGGCGTGCGCAAGCCCAATCCGCCGCGCATGGTTCCGGGCCATGAGGTCGCCGGCGAAATCGTCGCCGTCGGCGATCCCGCAATGGCACATCGCATCGGCGAGCGCGTCGTCATGATGGCCTTCCGCGGCGATGACACGTGCTACTACTGCCGCCGCGGCTTTCACAACCTGTGCGAGAACACCTCCCATCTCGGCCACGCGGCCGGTTGGGCGGAACTCGACCTCAACCCAGGCGGGATGGCCGAGCTGTGCCCCATCTGGGCCGAGAATGCGTACACGCTCCCGGATAGCATCTCGTTCGAGGACGCCACGCTGCTCGACGGCGCCGGAGTGGCGCTCCACGCGGTTCACGTCGGCGGCGTTCAATCCGGCGAGCCGGTGGCCGTCACCGGCTGCGGGAGCATCGGCCTGCTTATCGTACAGGTCGCCAAGGCGCTGGGCGCCGGCCCCGTGGTCGCCATTGATGTCGCGGACAAGCCGCTCGCCTTGGCGGGAGAACTCGGGGCAGACCTCGTCCTCAACGCGCGAGAGAGCGACGTCGCAGCGGCAGTCACGCGTGCCACCGACGGCCTCGGCGCGGCGACCAGCTTTGACACGGTCGGCGCCGACGCGACGATCGCACAGTCCCTGTGCCTGCTCCGCCGCGGCGGCACTGCCGTCATGCTCGCCGTGGAACTGAGGGACGCGAAGCTGCCCATGAGTTGTATCGCCGGCGAGCGCGGTCTGCGCGTAGCGGCCAACTTCGCCTATGATGAGTTCCCCGAGGTCATCGAGATGATGGCTGCGGGGCAGATTCGCGGCGGGCCGATGATCACCCATGTCTTTCCGTTGGATGAAACCCCGCGCGCCTTCGAGACCGCTCGCGCGAAGGCGCAGTCCGGGGCCATCAAGGTCGTCATCCAGCCCTAGCGCTGGGCCGATTATGGGAACCGGCGGAGACGACGATGGATGGAGCGGAGGCGGCGACAATGAAAAGGCTGGAAAGCAGGAACGCCCTCATCACCGGCGGCGCCGCCGGCATCGGCAAATCGATCGCCGTGCGCCTCGC
>CP070648.1:4859928-4866371 GCA_020354555.1 Armatimonadota bacterium
GAGCTTGGGCAGGCTGGACAGGGAGTCGCGCAGCGCGACGAGTTCGCGCGCGTTGGCGGTGCCGGCGGCGGCGCGACCGGTGACGCGCTCGAGGTCCTGGATGGAACGGAGCATATCGCGCACGCTCGCGCGGAGCAAGGCATCAGCGCGAAGCGCCTGAACCGCCTCGAGGCGCCCGCGGATCGCCGCGGGATCGAGCAGCGGCGAGAGTAGCCAGCGCCGGAGCAGGCGCGCGCCCATGGAGGTGGCGGTTTCGTCGAGCAGCCACAGCAGGCTGTTGGCGCGACCGCCGTCGCGCAGGGACTGAGTCAACTCAAGGTTGCGGCGCGTCGCGGCATCGAGGATCATGAGGTGCGACAGCGAGTAAGTGGTGATGCCGCGGATCTGGTCGAGGGCGGATTTCTGGTTATCCTGGAGGTAGCGCAGGGCCATGCCGGCGGCGAGGATGGCGAGCGGCATGTCCTCGCAGCCGAAGCCCTGCAGTGACATGGTGCCGAAGTGGCGCGTGAGGAGCTGGTAGGGCGTGTCGAGGCCGAAGTCGTCCTCGGCGAACTCGGTAATACGGGTCGGGGTCGAATTGTGCATCAGTTCCGTGAAGGCGGCGTCCTGCGCGAGTTCCGCGGGGAGCAGCACTTCCGCCGGGGAGAGGCGCGAGATCTCCTCGAGCAGGGAATCCTCGACGCGGTCGGCGCGCATCTGGGTCACCGCGAACTCGCCGGTTGAGGAGTCAACGGCGGCGAGACCCCACTCGCGGCTCGCGGCGCGAGTGGACGCGTCATCGCCGTGCGAGGCCGTACCGCTCACGACGACCGCGACCAGGTAGTTGTTGCGGCGTTCGTCGAGCAGGTAGTCCTCGACCACCGTGCCGGGGGTGAGTACGCGCGTGACTTCGCGCTTGACGAGCTGGCGGGCTTTGCTCGCATCCTCCACCTGGTCGCAGATGGCGGCCTTGTGGCCGGCCGCGATGAGGCGGGCGACGTAGCGCTCGACGGCGTGGTGAGGAACGCCGCACATCGGAATACGGCGGCCTTTGCCCACTTCGCGGGAGGTGAGCGTAAGGTTGAGGATGTCGGCGGCGAGTTTGGCGTCGTCGCCGAACATCTCGTAGAAGTCGCCGAGGCGGAAGAGGAGGATAACGTCGGCGTGCTCGCGCTTGATCGCCTGGTACTGGGCGAGCATGGGGGTGAGCTGGTTGTCCGCGCGCGCTTTGGTCACGTTTGGTCTCGTCGGATGGCAGCCGAGGACGGCCGTGCCACCACATCACGCCGAAGCCGCTGACGGCCGCGCAGCCGGTCTCCACCCGCAATCGCGCAATGGTCAGACACCCCTATTAGTTCGGTGGAGCAGGCGTCTCGCCTGCCATGAGCTTGAGTGATGGCGGCGCGCGGTAAGGAGTCGGCGACCGACCCCTGCCGCCGACAGCAATACGCTCCGGCGAGTTCAGGGGGACATAACTGCCTGCCCCTCGATGCCCCAGACGTGGCCGGCGGTAGCCTTCACGGTGACGAATTCCCCGATCAGTTCGGGCGGCCCGTCGAAGACCATGAGCTTGTTCTGCCGCGTGCGGCCCGAGAGGCGCGTTTCGTCTTTGGCGCTGGGGCCTTCGACGAGCACGTCGAATTCGCGGCCGACCGCGGCCTGGTTGATCGCGGTGCTGATCGCGTTCTGCATGTCGATGAGCTCAGCGAGGCGGCGCTGCTTGGTTTCTCTTGACACGGAGTCGGGCAGCGTTGCGGCGGCGGTGCCCTCGCGCGGGGAATATGCGAACATGAATGCCTGATCGAACCGTATGCAGCGGTATATCTCCAGGCTCGCGCGGAACTGCTCCTCGGTCTCGCCCGGGAAGCCGACGATGATGTCGGTGGACAGCGCGAGGTCAGGGATGATGCCGCGCGCCAGTTCGGCCTTGCGCAGATAGTCGGCGACGGTGTAGCGGCGGTTCATCGCGGCCAGCAGGTCGTCGTGCCCGGCCTGAAGCGGCAGATGGATGGCCTCGCAGACCTTGGGCAGGTCGGCGACGGCGCGGAAGAAGTCCTCCTCGGCGTCTTTGGGGTGCGAGGTCGTGAAACGGATACGCTCTATGCGTTTCACGTCGTGGACGAATTCCAGAAGAGCCGGGAAGTCGCGCTCGGTCGGTGTGTCCGCGCCGTAGACGAGAACGTTCTGGCCGAGCAGCGTAATCTCGCGGCAGGCCCGCTGAGCGAGGTGCTCGACTTCGGTACGGATTTCCTGGGACGGGCGGCTGTGCTCCGGGCCGCGGACGTGCGGGACGATGCAGTAGGCGCAGTAGTTGGTGCAGCCCTCGATGATCGGGACGAAGGCGGTGAGGGCCGGCGGGGCTTCGGGCAGCGATGGGTCGGCGTCCACGAGCGCCAGGTCGGTCTGCCGCTCCCCGGTCTTGTGCACGGCGTCGGTCAATTCCGCCAAGCGCGAGAGCCGGCGCGGGCCGACGAGGATGTCGGCGTTCGGCGCGCGGTCGAAGATGCGCTCCTGTTCCTTCTGCGCCATGCAACCACCGACGGCGATGACCATATGCGGCCGCTCGCGCTTGAGGGCACGAAGGCTGTCGAGGAAGCCATAGACCTTGCGCTCGGGGCGCGCGCGGACACAGCAGGTATGAAGGTAAACGAGGTCGGCGTCACCGGCATCAGCGACCGGCCGCCAGCCGAGGCTGCGCAGTTGAACGCCGATGCGTTCCGCCTCGGCTTCGTTCATCTGGCAGCCCCAGACCTTGACCAGGAATGTTCGGTCGGTTGTGTCCATCAGCGGTGTGATCCCGGCCTGGATTATTCATACTACGCTTGAAGTGCGTGCTGGGCGGCGCTGCGCGCTGGCTGTCTTGTGCGTTCGACGCGGCGGCGGGTGTTCCTCGGCAACGGCGCTGAAGCTTCAGCCGCCGGGCATAACGACGATGACCTTCTCCACCCCGTTCGGGGCACGAGCGGCAAGTTCGAGGGCGTCGTCGGCCCGGTCCAGCGGGAAGTGGTGGGTGACCATCGGCTGAGGCTGAACCGCACCGTCCGCGATCATGTGCAGCGCCTCGGGGATGGCGCCGGTCGTCATACGAGACCCGAGGAGATCCAGTTCGCGTTGGATCAGCGTCCACGGGGCTATCGGAATCGGCTCGCGTATCAGGCCAAGCAGGATCACGCGTCCGGCTGCGGCGACCAACTCAAGCGCCTCCCCCACCGCGCGTGGTTCTCCGGCCGCCTCGATGACGAGTGGGAAGCCGTCGCCATGGGTGAATTCGGCGGCGGCGCCGGGGGCTGTGTCGGCGTGAACGACGGCATCGGCACCGAAGCGACGAGCGAAATCCATGCGGTCGTCGCGCAGTTCAGTGACGAAGGTTCGTGCGCCCATGGCCTTGGCGACCTGGAGCGCCGACAGCCCGATCGGCCCCGCGCCGAGGATGGCGACGGACTCGCCTCGCTGCAGGCGTCCGCGATGGATTGCCTGGAGCCCTATCGCCACGGGCTCCGCGAGGACGGCGTCCTGGGCGCTGATTCCCGACGGCACTCGGTGCAGATTCGCGGCGGGCAGCGCGACCAACTCAGCGAGCGCGCCGTCGCGATGGACGCCCATCACGGAGACGTTGACACAGCAATTGTACCGTCCCTGGCGGCAGGGGTAGCACTCGCCGCAGCTTACCGCCGGATCGCCGACCACGAGGTCGCCCGGATTGACGCCGCTGTCCGCGGGCGCCGCGACGACGTGTCCCGCGAACTCGTGGCCCGGTATCCGCGGGTAGGAGAACACCGGGTGTTCTCCCGCGTAAGCGTGGCGATCCGTGCCGCAGATGCCGGCGGCGAGGACGCGAACGAGGGCTTCGCCGGGCTGAGAGCTCGGCTCCGGCGCCTCGGTGACGCGCGCGCGTTGTGGGGCTTCGAGGATCAGCGCTTTCATTGGACGATGGCGAGCACGCGCGACGCGACGCACCTCCGACGCGATTTCCCATGAGATGGACGGGACATCGCGCAGTCAGGAGCCCGCGCGCCCAGGGAAGTCAAAGGCGCACCGGGACGCCGCGGCCAGCGAGATACTCCTTCGCCTCGCGGATACCAATCTCCCCGAAGTGGAAGACCGAGGCGGCGAGCACGGCGTCGGCCTTGCCCTCCACGATGGCGTCGTAGAAGTGCTCCAGCGTGCCGGCGCCGCCGGAGGCGATGACGGGCAAACCCGTCGCCTCGGCGAGCATGCGGTTGAGGAGGTTGTCGGACCCCGCCTTCGTGCCGTCGGTATCCATGCTGGTCGGGAGTATCTGCCCCGCGCCGGCGTCGCGACAGCGCTTGCCCCAGTCAATGGCATCAATCCCCTCGGGCTGGGTGCCGCCGCGCGTGACGACTTCGTAGCCGGATGGCATCTCCTGATTGCGGCGCACGTCAATGGCGACGATGAGCCGCTCGGAGGTGAACTTGCCGGCGATGTCGCGAACGAGATCGGGATTGCGCACCGCCGCGGTATTGAGTGAAACGGCCGACACGCCGATATCGAGGAGTTGCTGCACGTCATCGACGCTGCGGATGCCGCCGCCGACGACGAGGGGCACGGTGACGGCGCCGACGGTCTTGCGCAAGACATCGAGCATTGTCCCGCGGCCTTCGACGGTCGCGGAGATATCGAGGAATGCGATCTCGTCCGCGCCCGCTTCACTGTAGGCGCGGCCGGCCTCGACCGGGTCGCCGGCGTCGCGGAGGTCAACGAAATGGACGCCTTTGACGACGCGGCCGTCTTTCATGTCGAGACACGGGATGATGCGGCGATAGTCGGGCATTCGGTTATCCTTTCTCAGCCTTCTGCGCTCTCAGAATGACAGCCGCCGCTCGGACGCGGGCACCTAGCCGAACCAGCGCTCCATGGCGTCGAAGCACCGTGCGGCGGTGCGCTCGGGGTCATCGCCCAGCGCGAACATGTCCACCGTGTAGTCGCCTCGATAACCGAGGCCGTCGAGCGCGCGGCGGGCGGCGGCGAAGTCAATCTCGCCCTCGCCTAATACGAGATGCTGATGCACCTTGCCTGCAATGTCTTCGATGTGGGTGTGGACAATCGCCGCGCCAATTTGCGCAATCGCGGCTGTCAGATCGGGCTCAGTGATGTGCGCATGGCCGATGTCGAGATTGACGGCGACGCGCGGCGAGGCGAGGCTCTCCATGAACGCGCGCATGTCGTCCACGGAGGAGATGGCGAGTCCCGGCTCCGGCTCGAAGGCAAGGACGACGCGTTCCCTGCCATGGGCCAGCAGGCGGCGCGTCAGATCCAGCGCCGCTTCGATCTGCTGCTCCTCGCGCCCGGCCTCGCGGCGCATGGTGTTGAGGACAACGACGGGGCATGCCATGCGCTCGGCGACTTCGACGGCGAGCAGTGAGTTCTCGGCGCGCTCTTCCGGCGGCCGGCCGTCGCCGTGATATGAGATGCTCGAGAGCCCGAGCCCGAGTTCGTTGAGGAGCGCGGCAATGTCGCGACATCGCGCGGGGTCCATGTCCGCCGGCTGTGTTTCCGGATGCTCGAGGCACAGCTCGACGGAGCGGTAGCCGATGTCGCGCAGCGTGCGGAGCGTGCGATCAACGGGCCATGCGGCGAAACCTGCGGTGCGAAAGCCAATGCTGTGCATTCCGTGATTCTCCGTGCAGCCGGGGCTGCTGTGCTACATGTCGCGCACGGCGCGCAAGCATTCATAGAGGAGGACGCCCGCGGCGACGGTGACGTTGAAGGAACTCGCCTGACCGGCGACCGGGATAGCTACGACGTCGTCGGCGAATGCCCTTGCTTCGGAAGACACTCCTTCGCTTTCGTTGCCGACGATGATGGCGCAGCTGCGATCGAGGCCGGCGTCTTGTACTGGCGTGCGTCCGTGGGCGGAGGTGGCGATGAGGCGCAGGCCGGATTGGCGCACGAGGCTGAGGTCGGCGAGCAGATCACGACTCAGCGCCAACGGCAGGCGCAGAATCGAGCCGGTGCTGGAGCGCACGGCGGCGCGCGAGAAGGGCTCGGCTGAATCGGGGCCGAGGAGCATGCCGCGCGCTCCGCCGGCGTCGGCCGTCCGGAGCAGAACGCCGATATTGCGGGGGTCCTGAATCCGTTCGCACACGAGCAGCGGACCGCCAAGTTCGACGAGGGACTCCGTACTCGCCAGGCGCATCGGCGCGACGGCGACCGTGGTCGTCGAAGTGTCGTAGCCCGTGCCCAGGATCTTGGTCATCAGGCCGCGGCTCACGGTGTAGCAGCGCGTGCCGGCCGCGGCGAGGGTTGAGCGCAGCGACGCCCCGACCTTCGCGCCCTCCAGGACAAAGACGTCGCAGGCGCCCGCCACCGCGAGCGCCTGCTCGACCATCGCTTCGCCTTCGATCAGGAACTGCTGCGCCGCGGCGCGGCCCGCAGGAGTCAGCAGCGCCCGAGCCAGCCGCACGGCGGGATGTTTTAGGCTGGTGATACGTTCGTAGGAATCA
>CP070648.1:4866471-4875725 GCA_020354555.1 Armatimonadota bacterium
ACGCGATACATCAGCGTCATGCCCATCATCCGCTGCCCGGTCTTCTCGACCTTCTCGTACCGCGCGCCGGCACGAGTCGCGAGATCGCCGTCGCCCGTCGCGTCAACGTAGATGCGCGCCCGAATCGCCTGTCGCCCCGACTTGCTCTCCGCGACAACCGCCGTCACGCTGCGCCCCGCGGCTGACGCGTCGCTGAACGTCGTGTGCAGCATCAACTGGACGCCTGCCTCGGACAGCATCTCCAGCGCGACCGTCTTCAGGATCTCCGGGTCGAAGCTGACCGCATATGGCGCACTTCCCGGTTTCAGCGGCCCGAAGTTCCCGTGCGCGGTGCAGCCGCACGCCCCGCCCGCCGCGAGCAGACGGTCAACAAGCTCCTGCGCCAGGCCGCGCACGGTCTGCACGTGATTCGGCGGATGCTCGTTGCGAAACCCGTTGAAGCTCGTCATCAGCCCTGCCGTCGCCATGCCGCCGAGGAAACCATAACGCTCCACGAGCAGCGTCTTGGCGCCCGTGCGCGCCGCCGCAAGCGCCGCCATGATGCCTCCCGGGCCCCCGCCGGCGACAACCACATCCGGCTCGGCGACAATCGGCAATTCTCTACCCGGCTCGTGAATCGTCTTCATGTGATGCGCTTCCCTGGTTCACTGGAATGCATAGGTATGCGCCGAACGGCGCACCCAAGCCATGTTTCCAGTTCGGTGCGCGCACCTCCTTGCCCCGGCCGGCATGGCAGGTTGCCGCATCGGACCCGCCGAACCGCTCGCATATCAACGATGGAGATACTCCAATGAAGATCCTCTGGATCGCGCTGATCCTTGCCATGGCCCTGTGCGACGGCGCTTGGGCCGCCGCGCCTCGCTCTATCGTCCACCCTCAGGACACCGGCGCGGCACTGGCAAACCCGGGCATGGGTTGGGTGCTCTACTTCTACAGCAACGTCCCGACCAACTACGGCTCGCGCCTCGAGCCGTCCGACACCGTGGACGAATTCCCGGGCGTAACGACGGTCTATCTTCGCATCCCGTGGTCCTACGTCGAACCCGAGGAAGGGCGATTCAACTGGTCGGTCGTGGACACGCCCGCGCAGCGGTGGATCGCGAAAGGCAAGCAGGTCGCGTTTCGGTTCTCGTGCAGCGAGTCGTGGATGCGCTACGCGACGCCGCAATGGGTCGAGAAAGCGGGCGCGCACGGCTACAACTTCACTTCGGGCCAGGGAGTCCAGCCCGACGGCGTGTTCTGGGAGCCGGACTACAACGACCCTGTCTTCCTCGAAAAGCTCGACCACTTCCTCGCCGCCGCCGCAGCCCGCTACGATGGCAATCCGGAAGTAGCGTACATCGACGTCGGTTCGTTCGGCGTGTGGGGTGAAGGACATACCTATCACAGCTCGGCGTTACCCTATTCCGCTGCGACCATCATCAAGCACATCGATCTCCACCTCAAGCACTTCAAGCACACCCTCCTCGCCGCCAACGATGACTTCGTGCTGCAAGGCCGGGGCGATGAGGCAATCAATTACGCAGCGCGCCGTGGCCTGGCCCTGCGCGACGACAGCATCCTCGTGCAAGGCGGAGACAACGCCTACCTCAGCGCGCACCTGGCCCCGGCCTTCTGGCCCACCCGCCCGGTGATTCTGGAGTGCGAGCACTACGGCGGCTCCCGCGACCGCGGCAACTGGAAGGACGGCAGCCAGTACCTCGAGGCGGTCGAAAAGTACCACGCGAGCTATGCCTCAATCCATTGGTGGCCGCGGGAGTTCCTCAGCGAGAATCGCGAGCTGATAGACCGCATCAACCGCCGCTTGGGATATCGGCTCCAGCTCGTCGAGGCCTCGTGGACGGGGGTAGCGCGCGCCGGGACACCCCTCGACTTCACTGCGGCGTGGCGGCACGCCGGCGTCGCGCCGTGCTACGCGGGCGGTTTCCCGGCGGTCACGCTCAAGGACGACAAAGGCGGCATCGTCGGAGCGTTCGTGGACGAGAGCTTCGACGTGCGCGCGCTTCCCGTCGGCCCGCCCGGGCAGGCGGAGACCCGCGCCCAGGAGGCGGACTTCCTGCTGCCCTCAAACCTCACGCCAGGCACATACGAGCTTTACGTCTCCGTGGGGACACGCACCGGCACGCCGCGCATCGCCCTCCCCTTGCCGGACGATGACACTCAGCGCCGCTATCGCCTGGGCACACTCACCGTCACGGCTCAGTGAACGCGGTCGTCGTTCCAGAGGCGGGCAAGGTAGATGAGCGTGTCACTCAGAGCGGAACACGGAGTGTGGAGCGAAGAGTCTCGGCAGCGTCTACGCGGAAACCGGTTCGCGCGCCACGGGTGCGATTACCTCCGGTCGCCGCCTGCGCTCAGGTTGCGAACCCGCGCGTGTCATTCGCTTCATCGCCACACGAGCCGGTTTTGCGGCGGGTAGGTATCGCGCGAAACGAATTCCCACCGCTCGCCGGCGCCGCGCCAGACGCGATACACCGCCACCTCGCACCCCGCTTGACCGCGGTTCGGCGCGCGCCCGGTCGGTGACGGGCCGAGGCACATGACCGTCGCCGGCTGCGCCACCGCCATGATCTCGCGCTCGACGCGCACCTGCGGCGGGCGCTCCCGCGAATGCAGCCGCACCACCACCGATTCTCCCGCGACCCGCGCGGTAATCCGAATCGGGGAGGCCAGCGAGTTGCGGAACCGCAGATCTATACTGGGATAGGCGACCGCCGCGTCCCGGCCCGGCGGCACGTACGTCGCCGGCCAATGGTGTCGGTGCCGCTCCAGGACCGGCAGGCCCGCGAGCAAGGCCGCGTTGTACAGCGTCGTTGACGCCTGGCACACCCCTCCGCCCCAGTCCCGCACCATCTCGCCGGAATAGCTTACCGGCGCGCGCCGGTAGCCGCGATCCACAGTCCACGGCCCCACCGTGCGATTAAATGAGAACTCCTCGCCGGGTCTGATGAGCGTCCCGTTGAGCGCCATCAGCGCGAGTTGCACATTGTGCACCTGCGAACGCGTGCGCCCGCTCAGGCTGGTCGAGAAGGCCGCAACGGCTTTCTCCTCTCCCGGCAGATCGGGCAGCCGCACCAGCACCGCGACCGCCGCCGCGCATGCAACGCATGCGACCGCGAGCACCAGCCCGCGTATCGCCGCGCGCCTCTGCGACCAGACTCCACGGGCAGCGCCCGCACCCATTAACCGCAGCCTCCTCATCGCAGCCTCACTCGCGTTTCCGCCCCGGAGCCGCGCACGTCCGGGTTGTACATCGAATAGGCCTGCGTCGGCATGACGTGGTACTCGCCCGGAATCTGCGGCCGCAGGTGGTATTCGATGGTCGAAGTGCCCGCCGGCAGCCGCCGCGCGAAGATCGCCACCTTCTCGTCGCGCACCTCCATGTCCGACCACCACCACCCCCATTCCCAGGGATCCACGCCGCCCCGTTCCGCGACCTCGCAGCCCGCCGGCAGCGGATCCTCCACCACCACGTACTCGTACTCTTTGCTCGACGTGATCCTCAGGCGGGCCAGTATTGATTCCCCGGAGCGAAAAACGGTCGTCGGGTTGGGCGCGGGAGTAGTCGAGATGACGCCGTTGCGTCGGTCGCGCGAGCTGATCATGCGGTAGTACTGCCGCTCGATGGAGATCCCCGCGCCCGTGATGACTTGGGGCAGATCCTCCTGCCCGACGAACTGGCGCAGGATGAGCGTGTAGTAGAGGTTCCCGGGACCCTCCTTGCTCAGGTTCAGGAGGTTCTCGCCGCGGCGCAGCGCGTCGCCGGAAGCTTTGACCTCGACCTCGGGTGCGAAGAGATCGTCCTGCGTAAACCGGCGTTGGAGTATCGCGTCGTCGCCGAGGATTGCCGCGGCCTGGTAGTCGGGCTGCAGCTCCTGCGATGCCTTCATGAAATCTGTCAGCGCGAAGAGCACGAACGCCGTGTCGCGCGTTGACACCCAGCAGTTGCCCTCGCGGTGCAGCACGAGCCAGCGCACGACTTTGTAGATCCTCGGGTCATCGGGGTCGAGCGCGAGCAGTGCCTTGAGGGCGAGCCCCGTCGTCTCAGTGTCTCCGCCGCGGCCCCAATCTCCGCGCCCTTTCCACCACGCGAGCGCCTGTGTCTCCTGAAGGCGCCGCCACAGGCGCTCGCCCGCCACTTTCGCCTCTTCGCTCCGCTTGCGTTCCACCAGCGTGGACGTCAGCAGCGCCAGCTCATACGCATCGAGCGAGTCCAAGCGGCGATAGAAATCCGTCACGTGGCCGTCCACGACGCCGTCGCGACCGGCCAGCGACAGCACGTACAAGACGTACAGCCGGTCATTCGCGCGCATGTGTCGTTGGTCTTTCAAGCGGCGCACAAGCCATCCCAGGCCGCGGTCGAGCGCATTCTGGTTGACGGCAAACCCGTTCCGCTTTGCCGTCGTCAACCCGTACACCACATACGCGGTCATCCATGGCTCGGAGTCGTCGTAGCGCCACCACCCCCACCCGCCGTCATCGTGCTGGTACCCGTAGAGCCGATCCAGACCCTCCTGAACCATGTCCGGCAGCTTCTTCTCTAATTCGGGATTGGCCAGATCCAGTTCCCGCAGCGCGCGCGCCACGATCACGTCGGGCAGGAAGGAACTCATCGTTTGCTCGGTGCAGCCGTAGGGGTATTGCGCGAGATACTCGAGCGCGCCGAGGATGACCGCGGCGATAGACGGCGCGAATCGCACGCGCACGTCACTCGCGCCGGCCACCGCGTCCCGCCGAATGCTCAGTCGCTCCGCGGCCTGATCCCGCACCGCGCCGCTGCGCCACTCCACCCGCTCGCGCCCGTGCGGCAGCGCCGGAATCGTCAGCGCCATCGCGTCCGACAGCCCGCTTCGGGCCTTCGCGTACACCGTGATTGCCTTGTCGCCGGGCGAAGGCACGTCAACCTGCCAATCCTGACGCTTGACCTCGTCCGGGCCTAGCACCATGCGCTGCCGTTCTTCGGCTCCGGCTCCCCCGCGGACGCTCAGCCCTGGCGCGGTGATCCATACCTCGACGTCCTGCCGCGCTCGTGTGTAGTTATGCACCAGCGCCGACAAGGTCAGCCGATCTTTTTGCACCACGAACCGCGGCGTCTCCAGCCTTACCAGCAGTTCTTTGAACGTCTGCGCCTTGGCCGTCGCTTCGCCCACCGCCGTGTCCAGGGTTGCCCCGCGTACCGTCGCGCGCCAAGTCGTCAGGGTATCCGGCATGGCGAAGGAGACGCTCGCGCGGCCCTCAGCATCGGTTACGACCGTCGGGTTCCAATAGGCGGTGTCGGGGAAGCGTTTGCGCACCGTGATCCCCGCGGCGCCCTTGTCCGCGTCGAGGTATATCTGCGGGAACGAGTAGTCCGTAGACACCTGGTTCCAACGCGGCGGATAGAAGAACTCCACCATCGGCGGCGCCCTTTCTTCCTCGATCGCGTAGATAGACTCGTCCACGATGCCGACGGACAGTTCGGCGCGCACTGCGTCGCCGCGCCAGTCGGTGGTGCGGATCTCATACGTCGCGCGCTCGCCGGGCGCGTAGCGCTGCTGGTCCGGCTTCACCTCCACACGCAGCCGCCGCTTCTCCACCGAAACCTTGATCCGCTTTTGTTCGTTGGCGAATTGCTTGTCACGCACGAATGCCACGGACACGAAGAAGTTGGGCGCGTACTCGCGCTCGATCGGGATTTCCACCCGCGTCGAGTTCCCCTTGAGTTCGACCAGACGGTGTTGGTACAGGCGCGGCCCTTCTACCGTCACTAGAGCGGTCGCCCCCTTGCTCTGGCTGTTGATGAGCAGCACCGCCGTGTCGCCCTCGCGGTACACCTCCTTGTCCGCAACGATCTCCAGTTTGGGATAGGGCATGCCGAGGTCGGCGTACACCGCGCTCGTCACCCACAGGTAGCCCCTGCCGCGAATCTGGTTGCCGCGCCGGTCGCGGGCACTGGTCTCGATACGGTAGTAACCCGGCGTCTGCGGCGTGAAGCGGAACGTCGCTTTACCCTTCGCGTCGGTCGTCACCTGGCCGCGCGGGCCGGGCTCAAGGCTCACGTCCTGTGCACCCCACACCTGGCGCTGGGCTGAGACCGTGACGCGCACGCCTCGCACCGGGCGCTCTCGGTAATCCCGTGCTCCGACCTCGATATCCACGGCATCCCCCGGCGTAGCGATGTAGCTGACGGCACGAGCGGACAGCCTGAATTCGCCCTGGGTCACGAGCACCGAGCCGTCTGCCGTTACCTCCTTGCGGCTCGCATCTGTGACTGTTGCCTCAATCGCGTAGCGATAGTCCGAGGGTATCTCCTCCGCCCGCTCGTCCCGCCCGCGCGTCTCGCGCCTGGTGGGGATCGTAAACCGCGCGACGCCGTCGGGGCCGGTTCTCGCTTGCCCCTCCTCGATTATCTCGCCGTAGTCGTACCCCTCGAACTCCTCGCCTTCGTAGTAACCCTCTTCACCGCCGGGGTAGAACCAGTACGGCGACCGGTACACCCGGTAAGCGACATCCGCTCCCGCCACCGGCGCCCCGAAATAGTACTCCGCCGCCACCCGCGCCTGAATCCGCTCCCCGCGCGTATAGCGCTTCTTCGCCGCCGTGACCTCAACGCTGTACTCCGGCTTGCGGTATTCCGCGACAGCGAAGCCGGACTCGTGCGGCTCCCCGTCGAAGGTGCTCAACAGGCGGTAGTAGCCCGTGGGGGCCTCATCATTGAGCTGGAACCCCGCGTGGTAAGAGCCGAAGTCATTGCTTGTCAGCGCCGCCTTGTACACCAGTGTGTCGCGCGGATCGCGCACCTCGACCTCGACCGACTCGTTGGACAGCACGGCATAGTCAGCGCCCGCAAAACGACGCGCGATGCCTTTGAAGCTCACCTCGTTGCCCGGCCGATACACGGGCCGATCGGTGTACGCGTACACGCGCTCTTCGCCGTCCTCTTCGCCCCGCCACACCCACGATGTCAGGAACGCTTCGGAACCCTCGTGCTCGGCGCGCGCCAGCAGCGAGAACGATCGTCTCTCCCCGGGCAGACGTGCCGCGAAGAGGCCGTCGGCATCGGTCACGCCAGAGACGCGCCCGCCGCCTTCAGCCGAGAACTCCACCGCCGCGCCGGGTATCGGCCGGCCGCTGCTGAGATCGGTGACGTACGCAAGCACCCGATCACCCCACCGCTTGGTGATGAGCGCGACTCGCGTCACCATCACCCATCCCAGCCGCTGAATCGAGTTCGCCTTGGCCACGACGAGGTACACCCCCGCCTCTCCCGCGGGCAGGTCGAACCGCTGGCGGAACACGCCCTCGACGTCCCGCTGGGTTATGCGCGCCGACGTGCGCTTCCACAGGGTCAGGGCGGGATTGCCCTCGATAACGAGGTGGCGAGGCGGCCGCTGGGAGTAGAGCATCCCCCGCAGCCCGCCGCGCTTCTCCAGGAACAGCGTTCTCGTGTCAACCCGATAGAAAGCAAACTCCACCGCATCGCCGGGCAGGAAACCGTGGGCGATCACCTGCGGCGTCTCGTCCGGCGTGAAGACGTGCTGCGGCATGCGCAGATCGAAGAACGGCGGCACCGGCGCCAACTCGAGGTTGACCTCTTGCACCTTGCCTTCCGCGACCGCGAGGTCGGTCGTGCGGAGCCGGTGGGCGCGCGAGGTCGCTTGCAGCGAATACGTGCCCGCTGGAATTCGCTTGGACTCGAAAGTCCCGTCCGCCCGGGTGTGGAGGACGAACTCGCCGCCGCCGGCGTCACCTGAAGGCGCCGCCGTGTGGCGCAGGCGAATCTCCACTCCGGGCAGCGGCTGACCGGTCTCCTCTGCCACGGCCTTCCCGCGCAGCCAGCCGGTCGGTGTCTCTTGCTGCGCGAGGTAGATCGTCATCGCGGCCAGCCATATGACGGCTGCCGCCAACGCCGGTAACCATGCAGCGCCGCGTTTCATCTCATCCCTCCGGCCCCGGCGATTCCGCCGCAACCGCGCGCATTCTCCCGCGTAGCTGCAGCAGCGCCATGACGATGACCCACACGATCACGACTCCCGCTATGCCCGCGGCCACATAGCCCTTGTGCAACCGCGGCATCTCGTAGAGAAAGGCGAACGTCCGGCTGAACTGCACCGCCACCAGCGCGGCCCCCAGCGCGAGCAGCGGCGTCGGCGCATGCCACAATGTGATCTGGGGACTCACGCGCGTAAGCGGCACGAGCATCAAGCCGAGTGCCTGTGCGCCAACCAGGCCGACCATAAGGCCTAACACCGCATCCGGCCCCCACAGCGCCAGCAGCGCCAGCGGAGACAGCGCCCCAAGCACTCCCAGCAGCAGGGTCCTCCCCAGTCCCCAACGCATGTGCAGCGAGGAGTAAACGAATGGCAGGAGCACGCCGATCACGACCCCGACTAGGGTGTAGTGAAGGGACAACTCGACTTCACCTACCGCGCCTCCGGACCGCTCGACGAACAATCGCAGCAGCAACAGGCCGGCGCCCACTGCCAGCGCGAGCACCGACACCCGCGCGGTGGAGTTCCCCAGCCCCAGGGTCGTCGCCGCGATGGCCCAGGCGGCGAGCAGTGCGACCGCCGCACCGAATCCCGCCAGCAGCTTGAAGCTCAGCACGACGAGAACGATCACGAGAACGCCCGCCAGCGCGTAGGACTGCATCGCCCTAAGCCACGTCAGTTTCTCCACGCTGAAGCCGAGCCACGCAACCAGCGCGGCGGTCACGACTCCGCCGGCGAGCAGCAGCCCGAGGGATTCAACCGGCTCCAGCTTCCCCGCCAGGCGCATGCCGACGACGAGCACGAGGATCGCCGACAGCACGCCCGCCGCGGCGAGCGACAGGAGCGGATACTTCGCCGCGGAGCGCGACGCCGACGCGATGTTCGCGACGACGTGCCCCACCGTCCACAGCGCGGCCAGCGCCAGCGGGTACGCCCACCATCCGCGCAGGGCGCTGTCGTGGAAATGATAGACCCCGAGGGCACAGCCCGCCGCGAGTATCACCGCCAGGATTGCTCCTGCTTCCACGGCGGGGATCACAGGACATCCGTTCGTGCCCTGCTGGCCGCTTCCCTCAGGCGTGCCCTCGTCGGGTATCATCACGCGGAGGACTCCCGCGACCATGACGACGCCGAACGCGCAGCCGAGCAGCGCGTCCACGGGGTCGCCCCGGAACAGCAGAAGCACCAGCGAGAGCCCGGCGAGAACGAGGGACCGCGCCAGGCCGCCGGCATATGGCCAATACGGCCGCGCGGGCCGGCCCAGGCGCGATCCGGCGTATAAGG